>JANRMD010000127.1:0-20461 GCA_033761895.1 Pirellulaceae bacterium
AACCTGCCGTGCGTGCATTGAGTCATGGCAGTCGGTCTGTAATTTCGAAACGATTTTGGAGAATGAATAAGATGGCTTCGGCTGAAACAAAACGTGGTACTCAAGTAATGACCGGCGCCGATATTCTGGTTAAATCCTTGGTGGACCACAACGTAGAAGTCATCTTCGCTTACCCAGGCGGTTGCAGCATGCCCATGCACCAATCGCTGACCAAGTATGGCGATAAGATCCGAACGATTCTTCCCCGGCATGAACAAGGGGGTGGCTTCGCCGCTCAAGGTATCGCCCGATCGACTGGAAAAGTTGGCGTTGTTATGGCGACCAGCGGTCCTGGGGCAACCAACCTCGTAACAGCTATCGCCGACGCCAAGCTCGACAGTATTCCACTGATCGCCATCACTGGACAAGTTCCAACGGGCGTTATCGGTACCGACGCATTCCAAGAGACTCCGATTGTCGAAGTTTGTCGCGGCATCACCAAGCATCATTATCTGGTTACCAAAGTAGACGATGTTGCTCGGGTAATGAAAGAAGCTTTCCATATTGCCACCACGGGACGGCCTGGACCGGTGTTGATCGATATGCCCAAAGATGTGCAGATGGACCAATGCAAGGTCGATTGGGATGTGCCGATGAATTTGCCAGGCTACCGCGTCAAGACACCGCTTGCGCAGCCGGAACAGATTCGCCAAATCGCAGCTGCGATCAAGCACTCCAAGCGACCGTTGCTGTACGCAGGTGGTGGTGTGATCGGAGCCGAGGGAGCCGCAGCGCTTCGCAAGCTAATCGAACTGACCGGCATTCCGGTCACGATGACCGTCATGGGGTTGGGACTGTATCCGAACGATGGACCGCTATCGCTCGACATGTTAGGTATGCACGGCGCGGCTTATGCCAACTATGCCGTAAGGGATTGTGATCTGCTGATCGCCTTGGGTGTCCGCTTTGACGACCGCGTAACTGGCAAGAAGGAAGTCTTTGCCCAAAATGCAAAGATCATACACGTCGACATCGACGCTTCTGAAATCAACAAAAACAAAGTCGCTCACATTCCAGTTTGCAGCGATGTGCGTTTTGTCCTCGAAGAACTTAACAAGATCGTCGAAGCACCGGACGATATCGCTCCTTGGGTCAAGCACTGCAAAGAACTCAAGCAGAAGTATCCCTTCCACTACGACGATAAATTCGATGGCATCCTACAACAACATGCCATCCGCGAGCTTTCAAATTTGACCCAAGATCGCGACACCTTCGTTACCGTAGGTGTAGGCCAACATCAAATGTGGGCCGCGCAGTTCTTCAACTTCCGCCAACCTCGTCATTGGCTCAGTTCTTCAGGTCTGGGCACGATGGGCTTTGGTCTACCTTCCGCCATGGGTGTGCAAGCCGCCAATCCAAACTCGTTGGTGATTGATATCGATGGTGACGGCAGCTTCCAGATGAATATTCAGGAACTTGCAACACTGCACTGCGAGAAATTGCCGGTCAAGGTCCTGCTGCTCAACAACCAACACTTAGGTATGGTGGTGCAGTGGGAAGACCGTTTCATGGGCAGCAACCGAGCTCACACTTACCTCGGTCCAATCGACCATGAGGAGGCACGGGGCATCGGTGTCACCGAGAAACACGCAATTGTGACAGACCGTTACCCAGACTTCGTTCAGATCGCCAAAGGCTACGGCTGCGGTGCGGCGACGGTCAGCAAGAAATCGGATCTGCGAGCCGCGTTGAAGGAGATGATCGATTATCCAGGCCCGTTTGTGCTGGATGTTTCGGTGCCCTACCAAGAGCACGTTTTGCCCATGATCCCATCGGGCAAGACCGTTGACGACATGATTCTCGAGTAATTTTAGCACTCCGCTATAGCAGTTGCGACTTGAAGGCTGCCTAGAATCAGACGATCGCAAGTCAGCGCGTGCTGACATTTGGCTTCATTAGCCAAACCTCGGTAAAGTTTCGCCGATGGTTTGGCTTCGGTCAGTACGTCGATCGCAAAAAATATCCATGAGCGAAATTGCTCGCTGCGTTTTGAGGCACCTGTGACAAAACTAAGTCTGTCGAATAACTCTGTTGATCGCATGCACCACAAGGTCGATTTACCACGAATAGAGAGCGCCGTCCGCGAGATTCTGGCTGCGGTAGGTGAGGATCCGGATCGCGAAGGATTGCTCGAAACGCCGGCTCGCGTTGCCCGGATGTATGCCGAGATGTTTTCGGGATTGAAAACCGATCCTCGCATTCACCTGCAGAAAGTCTTCACCGAGAAGTATGACGAAGTCGTGCTGGTGCGCGACATCGATTTCTGCAGCATGTGTGAGCACCATTTGTTGCCATTTACCGGCAAAGCTCATGTTGGCTACCTGCCCGATGGCAAAGTCGTAGGCCTTAGCAAACTCGCGCGCGTCGTTGAAGAGGTTGCCCGGCGTCCTCAAGTTCAAGAGCGGATGACGGAAGTGATCGCCGACCTGATCGAATCTGAACTGAGCGCACGCGGTGTAGCTGTGGTTCTCGAAGCCTCTCACTCATGCATGACCATTCGCGGTATTCGTCGTCCAGGTAGTCTGTGCATGACCTCAGCCATGCGAGGTGTCTTCCGCGACGATCCCTCATCGCGAACTGAGATTCTCGGCTTGATCGTAGGCAATCGCAAATGACGTTAGACGCAGCGCTCTGGGCGGGATCGACTGCACTAACAGGCAAATCTGCTTTAGCCTTCTGGACGACTGCACTATTGCTCCAGCGTTTTGATCGACGCAAAACCGCCATCGCTTGGCAAATCTTGCTTACGTTTGGCGCCGTCGCGGGCTGTGTTTTGGGTGGCATATACGCGGCCGGGCCAGTAACTCAATGGGCATGGATCGGCAGCGCGATTGTTGCTGGTCTGTGCGCGGCCCGGGATATTCGCCAATGGACCCGCACGAGTCCACGCGAAACCTATGAAGAAGTGTCGCAGATCGATGGAGCGAGCAAGAAGTCAGACGGGACGCGCAAATCCACTCGATCTCAGCCAATGAAGGCGTCACCCGCAATGCCGCTGCCTTGGTTCGATCTGCTCGGGATAGTGGCCGTTGTGGCTGCCATCTCAATTTCGATCTACGCAAGTGTTTCACCTCGCGCGTACGCTTGGTACAGCGTTGTTCATACCATTGCAGCCTGTGTGCTGTGGGGTGTCGCAATTTTCAGTGCGATCGAATTGACCTTCGGTAGCGCGCCTTTGTCGTTGTCAGCGGTCTCATGGTCGGGGGCCGCTTTCATCGCACTTGGATGCTGGTTGGCGGAGTCTTGGATCGCTGCCGTGATTGTTCTGTCACCGGCCGATGAGTCCGCCGATATGCAATCGCTTGTGATGACGCGTTTGTTTGCGATTTCAATTCTGCTGATGGATTTCGTGGTCTGGATCATCCCTCATCGGGTTGCTAAGTTCAAGCGAACCGGTAAAGCGAGCGAATGGGTATCCTTAAGCATGGCTGCCTGGATCGGCATGCTGAGCCTTACTCTGCTGTGTGCCCTGCCAAGCAATTGGCCCTGGCGCCACCTGTAGCGCGGCAGTTCTCGCTCATATCTCATACTCGTACTCCTACTCGCCTGTGCTTAGGAACCAAGCAATTTCACGGGAGGCACATTATGCGGACGCTAGTTCTAGTTCTGTTGTTTGGGCTTGTGAGTGCATGTCGCGCTCGTGAACTTACGGTTGAACAGAAGCTGGTGGTTGCTTGTTACAAGCTAGATGTTGACGCAGTTGCGAAGTTGTTGCGCGAGGGGGCCGATGTCAACGCACGTTTTGGCCAAGGTGAAACCCTTGAGCACTTCCGAGAGGGTTGGTACGGTGGGACGCCGATGAGCGCAGGCGAATGGACACCCCTACATGCGTTGGCTAATTCGGAAACTTACCCGGATCCAGAGATTCCGTACGAGAACACGGTGGAGCGACTCAATTGGTCCGATCGCAACCGCCTAAAGGCCCCGAAATCCGAGATCGAAAAGCGAGTCCTGCGTCGGACTACGATTTTCTATATCCTGCTTTCGCACGGTTGCAATCTTGACAACCGCGACAGTCGAGGCGCATCACCAATCTATGACGCGATTGCTAGACGGCACGAGGCACTTGCGATGCTGTTACTTGACCAGGCCCCTCAGATCAACACGAAGACCGGAATTTACATCGATGGTCACGGCGATAACACACCCCTGCATGCTGCCTGTTGGTCGTCGACGCTGACGTCGCGCTTAATCAAAATGGGCGCAGATGAGTCTTCGACAAACACCGCCGGAGAAACCCCGTTGGACTATCGAATTCGCTTGCAAGTTCGAGAAGAAACTACCCAAAGACTCCAACAGGAACTGCGAGATCTGCAGAACACCCGATAAGCGCATTTATGCGAAAGGATTATTGAGGAATCGCGTTTCCCGCAAAAGATCATTGAATCGCATTGACGGCTCTCATCAGGAATCTAAGAAACATGCCCACCCTAGTCCGACACATACCGACTCAAAAGCTCTACATATTCCTGGGTCCTGCCTACGGGATGGCTAAAACAAACCGCTCTAACTTAGCGATGGATACGGCGTATGCCTCGTTCGAAAACAAGCTGCTCGTGGTCGCGGATGCGAGCGGCGAGATCAGCTGGCTGCCGTCGTTTGAACTGTTGGTTGAATCCGTTGGTGGTCGCAGTTGTCGCGTGGTCCTGGCGGAAGCCACAAATTTAAAATGTGGCTCGCCCGAATCAGCCTAACTTGCTGGCCTACCCTGCTGGGCCAATTGAGCTTTAGCATTCTCACTCGCCACCGTGTTTGCGACGCAGTCGTTGGTTACTCACTGGAAATGCGCAATGCGTTAAAATTTTAACGCTTCCATCTTGACTCCACCAGCCCTGTGCGTTAATAATTTAGCGCATCGTTCGTTACTTGGAGGTCCGGAGCAATATGGTTGATCAAAGTTCATTGTCGCGACGCGAGCGGCAAATCATGGATATCCTGTTTGCCAAAGGCGAAGCCACGGTTCGGCAGATCCAAGAAACACTGGAGGATCCGCCTACGGTCATGGCTGTTAGACGAATGCTGCACATTCTCGAAGAAAAGGGATATCTCAAGCGGCATCAGGCTGGGCGCGAAGTCGTCTACAGTCCACTTGAATCTCGCAAGCAAGCTGGCGCCAGCGCCCTAAAGCATGTCATCGACACCTTCTTCAGCGGAGCCATTGACGAAGCACTGGCTGCTCACTTCGCTCGCAAAGAAGACATCTCTCCTGATCAGTTGGCGAGACTGCAAGCAATGATTGCGGAAGCCAAACAACGCAAGCCGAAATCCGACAAGAAGTGATTTTCCTACGATCCACGTCCCCTCAATCTAACGTAGGCCGAACATGAATAAATTCCAAGCTTCGAGCGTTCTAAGCGTTACACTGGTTGGTAGCAGCTCTGCTGGGGCAGCTTGTTTGTGGCTCTTTGATGCATCGTTCAAAAACCTACTGTTGTTGGCGGTTGGCACTCTAGTTTGCTTGCTGCTAAATCGGACATCGGCTGCGATTCGGCACTGGATCTGGGCAACGCTGTTGGTTGGACTGGTCGTGATGCCCGTTGCGACGATCTTGCTGCCTGAATGGAGAGTTCTGCCAAGCTGGCTTGCGATTGAGAATCAACTGGAAACGCCAGCGGTAGCTGTTGCTCCGAGCAGCACCATGATGGGTAACGTCAGTGATCCTAAGTTTGAACAAACGCCAGTCGTTACTACTGAGTCCCCATTGCCCGCGTCAGCGATGATGTCAGGGCTTACGCCGATAGATCCAGTACCCGCAAGCAATTGGCCTCTGCGCGTTCGTATCAGTTCAAGTATCGTGCTCACGATTTGGGTCGGAGGAGTGCTCGCGCTGCTATTTCCCATTGGCTTGGCATGCATTCGTTTGCAAAGGCTCGAACGCAATTCGACACGCGAAGGCAGCCTTAGCCAGAGAATACAATCACAAGTTTTGAAAGTTGCCGAAGAACTTAATGTAAAACCTCCGCGGTTGATCGTCGGGCCCAGCGGAGCGATGCCGATGGTTTGGTCATTTGTCAGAGGGCGGTTATTGTTGCCACGGGACTGCGACCAATGGACCGATGCGAGAATGGAGGCGGTTCTAAGCCATGAGCTGATTCATTTGCATCGACGCGATCCGTTGTTGTTCACCCTCGGCTTGTTGGCTCGCGCTTTGAACTGGTTCAATCCACTTGCCTGGTACGCAGTTCGTCGTATGCGGATTGAATGCGAACGCGCATGTGACGACCATGTGCTCAGGCTAGGCGTTGATGCAAGCGAATATGCGAGCCACTTGTTGGAATTTTCAGTCGGCTCGCTAGCGACGCGAGGCACTAGTTCAATCGCTTTCGCTATGGCATCCAAGCCGAACATTGAGCAGCGCATTGTATCCGTACTTGACGAGAAACTCAGTCGTCACGGAATTACGTACCGGAGAGCCTGTGCGTTGCTTGTTCTCATGGTGATCGGCGTTGCGATTTTGGCGACACTCAGAGCTTCGGTTGCGAACGAGTCTCTCGACCAAACCGATGAAGACAATATCCAGATTAGGTATCCCTACTGTATTGTCGAAGTAAGCGACCTACAGCCGCGTTCGCTCTCCGAAGCCATCGACGCATTCAACTTGGAATCGAAGCAGAGTCCAACGGGTGTTGTTCAGCGTCCGATCAGTGCCTCAGAAACACTGACAGCGATCAGCAAGTCGCTTGAAGAGCCCAATTTACCTGAGCCAGTGAAAACGGTGCTTCGCGAAATCGAACAAACGCAGACCTTGCAAGCCAATGCATACTTCCGCCGCTTCACACGCTTCGATGACGAGCAGCAGATGCATGGGGTGTGGTGGGTTCATCTATGCATCGAAGGAGATGCTCCGCCGATGTATTCAGTCCCCATTCGTGCGACTCAGCTTTTCACTCGCCCCTATTCGCAAATGGAGCGCCAACAGAAATCGGAACAGGGCGTGACGCTGATCAATCGCAAATCCTCTTACTTCGCCAAACCACCTCGAATCAAAACGGCCAATGAACTTCAGAATGCCGCGGTCGACGATCTGCTCGCAAAAGTGAAGAACGGACTTGCAAACAAGAAGCTTGAAGAACTGAAAGCGTTGTTCAACTGGGAAGGAGCAGCCTTCAGTGAGTTCGCCAAGTCGGAGTTGCAGGTGTTGCTGACCGCAACGATTCACTCGACGAAAGTGGAACCGGTGCGACTTGACGGCGATCTGCTGCATTGGTCAGGGTTTCGAACTTACCATCCCAATTTGCCCGTTGTCGCATACCTTGAAATCGAATACTCGCTGCCAGATGATGCAGCGACCAGAAAGAGCCTATCGCTTGAGTTAGGCCAGTCAGGCGGGGAACTGCGGTTAGTCAACTATGTGGCGGATGAGCCCAAGCTTCCAGAAGGGCAGTTTGCCGCATCGATAACTGGCCACACAGAAAAACTCGCCAACGGCATGTTTCAATTGACGACGTTGATTTCCAATCCGGGTGAGCTTCTATCAGCGCACTTAGCCAACGAGGAGATTTGGCATCGCGACCTTGAAGAGAAGCGCAGCGGACCACAGACAGTCCGCGCGACATTCATACCACGGACGATTGCAGAGACTCAAAGCATCGAAGCCTTTCTTAAGAGTATCCGATCCAATCAGAGCTATACAGAAAACTGGCGTAACGAGGCTAGGAGGATTGCCTATGTCGCGCCAGACGTGACAGCCCTTTCCAACGCGCTAACTCAGTTTTTTGGAGGAAAGGTCGAAACACTTGGACTCGACGATTTACAACCCACCGCGCAACATTTTGGGGCGGCGGTTCAAGCCGGTGGGAAAGAGACTTTTGCTGGCCGCAAGGTTGCTCTTGTAGTCGACCGGCTAACCAATACTCTTTGGGCCTTTGCATTGCAGGAGGATCTCCCGAAGATCGCCGAAATTGCTGAGAAAATGGGCGCCTATCGCGATTTCGCCGATGAAGAATTGCTCGCTGTAGTAGGTACTGAGAAGATCCTAGCCGGGGATGTGGATGCCTTCTTTGAGCCCACTTTGGAAAACACTCGTAGAGAATTACACGGTGAATTTTCTGTAAGTCAGGAGAAGCTGCTGAGGGCGACATTCATTCGTGATGCACTACAGGAGTACGTGTCCATCAAGGCACTCTATCAGGAGTTCATTAGGGATATGCTAGGTAAACGCTCAGACCAAGAGGTTGCAGAGATGCGGCAAAAAATTCAATCCAAAGCTGCACAGATATTCTACGACAAACAGGTTCCTGTGCTGCGAAAAAGGTACAACGCAAGCGACCTCAATGAACTCGAAACAAAGCTGGAAGAACGTTCGCTCTCGCTGCAGAAGTTCAAGGAACAGTTCATCGAACGCGTCCTCGCGTCTGAGTTGGAACGCAAATACGAAGACAACTCCGAAGCTGCGGAAGGGCAAGCACAAGAACGCGCCGATCAACGCGCCGATCAACGCGAAAGATCACGTGACCTCTATCGTGAGAAAATTCTCGCTCAGACCGCAATTTGGACTCTATGGCCTCAAGACATTCCCAATAGCCGTCCGTTGCCAGGACACATTGCAGATGTCCAACAAGTGTTTCGCAAGAATCTCAGCGCCAGACCTCAAGAAGAACAGGTTGTATGGGGCAATGCAGTCGATGGTCTTCGACTTGGATTTCGCAGCGCCGTCTTCGCCAAGCGTTCAACTCACTTCCATCACGGAGATTGGTTACGTTACGAAGTTTGGATCAAGAATGAGAGCGCCGAGACTATCCACATACCGCGAGATCCGCGCAACCGTCAAAGCCCAAGCGTTGCCGAAAACGGAATCGATCTCCTAGGAAGTGGCATGTCATTGAGTTTTCACGTCCCTCGCGAGGTACTCGATAAAGCCACGATTTCGATTGATCCAGGCCAAATGGCATTGTTGGATTCACCGCAGGCTCCCATTGTGTCAGTCGATGCAGCGCAAGGGCGATTCGGACCTGAACCACTACGCGTCGCACCTGGACGCTATCCGATGTTCGCGAAAGCTAACCTATCTGCCATTTCTGGAAACGCTAACGACGGCGCAAGTGGCGAGGGCAAGCAGTACAACCTGCAATCAGGTCGAAGAGAAATCGAAGTGTTGCCCGCTGCAAGATTGCAAATGCGCGAGATCAATGAATTCACGGAAACTCGAACACGTGAATTTGTAGCGCAAGACCCCGCTAGCCATGTGCTTGAAACAACTGTCGATCATTTCAAATTGGAAGTCGTTCTCGCGGATTCTTCGGAGGTGCTAGTCGATGAAGAAGACCTTGTTGCAGGCACTGCCATCCCAGATCCAATTAACGCACCATTTTACATGATCGAACTCGCACTCAATCCGGGCGTTACAGCCTGGCTTTTCGAGCAGACCAAACAACTTAACAACCGGCCGCTCGACAAGCCGCTGCTGGGGATCTTCGTCGACGGCAAACTCGTTTCGGCGAGCAAGTTGACTCCGCCCTTCCGAGACAAACTGAGCATCACGGGACAATTTACGAAAGAAGAAGCCGAGCGACTCGCAGGTCAGCTATCAGGAAAGCTTCGTCCGCGCAAGCCTGTTAGCAAATTGCTAGTACCTCGCAAACCTTGGAGGATTCGCCTGCGTTTGGTTGATAGTGGCACTGGCAATCCACTTTCAGGCATCAAGCTGCGCATTCAGTCCGTCCTTGACGACCAGAGAACACGAGCCAGCGAAGTTACCAGTGATGCACAAGGTCTAGTTCAATTGGATATAGCGGACAAAGAAACGGCTGAAGTCGAAGTGATCTCAAGGGGGTGGTGGCAGGCGAGTAGACTCCGTTTTGCGAGCAGCGATATGGTCGGCATTCCGAAGTCGGAGACCACGAAAACAGAGAACTCGCCAGCAGTAGATATGGAAGTGCAGCCCACGATTGACATTAAGCTCAATCGTGGTCAACCCATCGATGACCCTAGCGAGCAGCGAGTAATTCGATAGTAGTATCGCTAGCGCACAGTTAAGAGCTCGTAACCAGGTTCACTTCTTTGAAGCGATCCGATCGATTTTGACTCGGTAGTTTAAGGTGCGCCGCGTCTCGAGTTCTTCGCAGCGGATCCAGAACTCGGCGTTTTCGTCAACGTTCGGTAACTGAATCAAATACTCGCGGTTGTTAATCCCAGGCGTTAGGTTCTCCGCTTGCAAATGCTGGTAAGGATAAGGGGGTGGAAAGAACTTGCACTGGAACGTCGTTTCCAAATTGGAGCGGTTGTTTGCGGTCAGCCGCAGCAGCACGGACGTGTCCGATACCTTCTGGAGTTGCCATTGAAACTCGATATCGTCAAAGCCAACCGTTAGTTCATGATAAGTGCTAAAACGTTCGGTCTTGTCCGCTTCGATCTGAAAATCAAAACGAACCGCGTGCTTGCCGGCGGATACGTCTGAACGCAGTTCCAAGGGGAAATCTTTTTCAAGCACGCGGTCGGGTGTGACTTGCATAGACAGACTGGCATAATCCTTTTCGAGCAACGTTGGGGCAACTAGTTCCATCGATCCACGAATAACTTTACCGAACGGATTACCGACTTTGATGGGTACTGCTTGACCGCGTCCGCCAAGACTTTGCAGACTGGCGGTTCCCAATTCGAATTGCATCCGGAAACGAGCGACGGGTAGATCGAGGCCGCGAATGATAATTGGCCATGGGCCGACAGCAATACGTTGTTCAACGCCATTGCGCGGCGACTTGGCCGACTCAACGGTCACCGGTCGACCCCACAGGTCAACCGCATCTACCGCAGGACCAAGATAGAGTTGCTCTTCTTTGGCATTGTCATTCCAGACCACCATGAAACCGTGCTTACCATTCTGGAAGATATGATTCTGGCTTCCGCCGGGCAACATGATCTTGCCGACGTAAAGTGCCGATCCGACGTGTTCAACGAGCGTGCGCCACGGAACAGAAATTACTTGGGGTTCAAAATTAGAATTGAACAAACCCACATCTGGATCCATCGGCCTGGTTACATAGGCCGCAGAAACGCCCAGCTTTTTCATCATTACGACTCGCTCGGTCAAGTCTCGGACACGGTCGAGCAATGAGTACTTGCTTGCGGCCAAAAAGTCTAGCGTCAACCATTTCGTCGTACCTTCGTGAGCCTTGCTAGCGACATAACTGGGCAACTCTTCGGAACGCAGGTCGGGCTCAATCGATAACTGCGTCGCCTCCCAAGCCATCGGTTGCCCTTGGGGCAATCCATCGAGCCAGGGCCAAGCGATTGCGAGGTGCAGTTCTTGACTGTAAGTCTGAACGCTGGAGTGAATCTCAGCCAAGGTTTGGATCAGCTTCTCATTAGCCAAGAAACTATGATCGCTGTCGTCGCCCAGTTGAAACCAACTCAACTTCATCGTCATGCGCGACAAGATAGGATCGAGCAGAGGTTCCCAGATGGCTTTGTTCTGAAAGATAGTAACGATTGGTAACCGTTCATCGTTGTCATTGAATTGCTTACGCTGCGAAGCGGGTGGTTGGTCAATCACGCCCACACACTGGACTTGCTGCGACTGCAAACGCTCGATCAGCCAGGCGATTTGATCGATAGCGGCCGCGTCTTCGTTTACGTCCAGCCAGATCGGGATCTTTATATTGCTGGCTCCAAACGTGCGCGCCAGTTGAGGAATGTTGCGAAGCTGATCGTTGTCGAGTCCGGGAGGCAGTGACCAGCCAAATGGGCCTTGGCTTTCTAACGGTGTAGCATCGACTACAACCATTGGAAGTTCTTTGTCACGTATGCGGCTTGCATGTTTACCGAGGAAAACACGTGCAACATAGTGGCCAGGGTTGTTCAGTTGCAGTTTCCATTTCGCTTGCCCATTCGAATGGTCCGAGCCCGAGGGGCGACGACTGCCAGATTTCGTGGAAACATACTGTTGGGAATCGCCACTTGAACTTGAAGGGCTGCGCGGCTCAGCAACTGGCAAAAGTGGCACTGATTTTTGTTCAACGACTTTTCCAAGTTCATCCAATAGCTGAAAACGTACACTTGGGTTTTCATCTTTGTTGTTGATGCCGATGGCGGTGCAAGTGATCTCGCATTCCTGACCTGGATTGGCGATGTTGAGCTTAAGATTGCTTTGCAGTTCCAACCGTGGCACACGATTGATTCGAATGTTGTCAAAACGTACTACGCCACGGAATTCGCGACTTTCAGTACGCTTCACGATCAAACGCACCCGTGCGGCGCGAAAGTCAGGTTGGTCCTCTAATGAACTAAAGCACAGGAGCCGTTTCCAATTGGTTGTTCCGGTCACAATCTCCGTTGTGGAGCTGCTGATGGGTTTGGAATTGCCGTCGAGCAGTTCTAGTTCTACCCAGGCTTGGTGGCCATTGAGTTGGATGCACTGCACTGAGGCCTCAAGTCCGTAGCTGTAGCGTGGGTCTAGCCGCACAATAGGACCAATGACCTCAGCAGATCCCCCATCCATTTGCAACTCAAGACAGCGATCAACAATGGCATCCATCAGCTTTATGACTTGCTCGGGCGGTCGTTCCGGGTTGGATTCAGCCGTTAGTTTTCCGCTCTCGAACTTTGTCCAAAGTTGGCTTAACGTCTTGGCCGCCGCAACCGCATCGGGGTTGCGTGGAACCACTTTCATCGTCAAATAAGCAGGATGTTCGCGATCTTGGCGGCGTTTCCAACCCTTGGGCCACTGGTCACTGGGATTTAGATCGCTACGCTGGAATTCCCAAGATTGAACTCGATCTACCTCTAAGTCTTGAGCTTGGAGCGAGAACCCGCCGAGCACGATCGACAGCAGAGTGAGCACAGCCACACACGAACGCAGATGAAGCAGCCCGCTTTGAGCCAGAGGAGCCAGCGACAGAGGATCTTGAACCGATTGCGCGTGCGGCTCAATCTGAAAAGGGGTCTGACCCTTTAATGAACTGTTGGTATTATTGCAGCCAACGGTTGGTTTGAAATTGGGCAGTCCCCATTTCAAACGAAGCCGAAATGGCCGGTTGTGATGAATAGTCCGCAAGTTATCAGCCAATTGAAAGATAAGGAACAATCCAGAGTGCCGGAACTAAAAATCGGAATTCAAATTGCCAGTTTGGGTCAGCCATTGAAAGTGGCTTTGCAAACCGCTGCGCGACTTGGGGCTACCGGGGTAGAAATCGACGCTCGAACGGACATTAGGCCAAAAGAATTGACTGATACTGGTCGACGTCAACTAAAAAAGTGGATGGACGATTTGAATTTGCGGGTTGCATCGGTGCGTTTCCGAACACGCCGCGGTTACGACGTTCTACAAGATCTCGATCAACGAATCGATGCAACCAAAGATGCGATGCGTCTAGCCTATACCCTAGGGTGCAATGTCGTCGTCAACCAAATTGGCATGGTGCCTGAAGATGTTGCACATCCGTCATATTCGCAACTGCAGATTTGCTTGACCGATTTGGCTCGATTCGGTCAGCATGTCGGCGCAATGCTGGCCGCTGAGACAGGCTCAGAGCCAGGCGAGCGATTGGCCGGTTTGATCGAGAGCACTACCGAGAGGACAATTGGGATCGCCTACAATCCAGCCAACTTGATCGCCAACAACTTTTCGGCTGAAGAATCGCTTGTGGCGTGTGCTCCGCACGTACTATTGGTTCACGCACGCGATGCTGTACGCGACTTGGCTCGCGGGCGAGGGATCGACGTTCCGCTGGGCCGAGGCTCCGCCGAATTCCCATCCATCCTGGCTCATCTCGAACAGCGACAGTATAACGGCTGGTTCGTCATCGATCACGAACCAACTCCAACGGCGATTGAGGAGATTGGCTACGGAGTTTCCTTCCTAAAGGCGCTTTAGTCGCCTCGTTGGCACCGCACGCCCTTCGCTGACGCATATTGAGGTTGCGGTGCTGCTTTGCGGCGACACCGGCGCTTTGCTTGGCTTTTCATAACCCGAAGCGTTAGCGAGGGACCTTTCTGTACCATCATGCCGACCCCGTAACTCGATCCCTCGCTAACGCTTCGGGTTGTGAAAGCCAAAAACGCGTCACTTCAAAAGCTAGTGCATTCGGGTTTGCTGTTATTTATCCGGCCCGCTATTGCTATCAAGCGACCGTAGCTTGGGACCATTGTCCCGAGCTTTTCCTGGTCGTTGCTCTTCGAGCCGCATTGAAGAAAACGCATCGAAGCACCACCGAAAAGATGGTCCCATTCTACGACTGGCGAAACCAACTGTCAGATTAGGAAACATGGGAAGACAGCATGCACTTGGAGGGTTACGAGTTTCTGTAAATCGGAACCGCCTGAAGCGATTTTACTCACCCGTGAGGCTATGGAGTTCGATTTCTAAGATAAACCGTATCTCGGTTGTTTCAATCGAGCACGCGGCAATTGACATGATTAGGGGAATTTAGATGCGTTTGGGCTCAACGCTACTATGTCGGTTAATCCGCTCTACATCGAGCCAGCATCGCCCGTGGCAGGTTGCTATGGCAATCACTGTGGGTTTGCTCCTGGGCATACTCCCCAAGACATCATTTCTGTGCGGGCTTATTGGGCTACTCTGCGTCGTGCTGCCATCACATTTGCCTGTACTAGTTCTGACTGCTGTACTTGTGTCTTTTGTGTCGCCTTTGCTTCAGACTACGCTCGGCAGTATGGGACTCTGGTCGTTGACCCATCCAAACTTGTCTGCGTACTGGCTGCGCCTGGACAGCATGCCGCTGGTCCCGTGGCTGGGCATTCACAACACGGTCGTCAATGGCAGCTTGTGTGCTTGGCTGGTCACCTCCGTGCCTGTTTACGTAGGCGCGAGAGTCATCGTTGGTGCCTTGTTTGCTGCTGCGATGCCTGACGAAATTGCCAACATTATGCTGACGGTCGAAAACAGTCCTAAAGTAAGCGTTTTGCAGGAAGAGCATGAGATTCGTCCGTTGGCAGGATCGCAAGAACCCGGGGTTGAGCGTACTCCGATGGCACCGCCTGTAGTGATTTGGGATGACATCAATCACGACCAGTCCTACTTCGATAGCGATACCGAAAGTGAGCTGCATACTAGTCGCGAGTCAGCTTCCACGGATCATATCATCCGCAGGTCGGCTGAGATGGCCGCTTGGGCAGAGGAGTTGATCACGGAAGAGTTACTGATGGACGATCGCAAAGGGTCGCGCATTTCTTCAGAGATAGAAAGGACTGACAGTCCAAACGTGAATGCGGGTGTCGATGATGAAGAGCGTTGGTTGATAGAAACGACGATGGAAATGGTACGGATCGCCGAGCGGGCCGTCACCAACCAGGCGGCGATGAAAGCCAAACAGTCTGGCGATCTACGGGAGGTAGACAGTTCTCATTCACCAACACAGGAGACCTCTGAAATTCAAACCATTGAATCGCAAAACTCAACGATCAGCGGCACAGATGCAGTCTTGCCGGAGTCGAGTATTCGACGGGAGCAGATGCCGCATTCGGATCACCGAAGCCATTTGGGGCAAACGCGCGCGGGAGTGGCTGGGGGCACGACAAACGGTGTTGTAAACCGACCAAGAGAAGAAGCTTTGCACTATTTGCTTCGTCACTTGAAGGGTGTTCAAGAAAAGGCGCAAAAGCAATGATGCTAAGCTCGCGAAGGTTCTGGTGTATTGTTTGCATATGCGCATTTACAACTTGCGCAATGCTGCTTGAACCCGTCAAGCAGTATGCGAAGCGGTGCGTAGTCCAATACGCATTCGGCACCAACCTTTCGGCCAAAGATTTCAAACTCCATCGCCAGCAAGAACTCCTTGAGGTTAATGACCTTCGTGCGAATCAATCTGACGATTGCGCGCATGTTGAGGTGACCACCGGGTTAGCATTAGTCAAACTCGATATGCCGACTTTGCTTGACAAGCGATTTGTAAGTTCTCGCGTGAAACTGCAGGATGTGCGCATACAACTCACTTCCTTGTCAGTTCAAAAGCCAATTACTTCGGTGGCTAAGCCATGGCAGAAGTCACTGGAAGAGGTGTTGGTTGCGTTTGAATGGGATAGTCTCCGCGATGATTGCGAAGCACTGCTCAAGTCTGAGACGGTCCTCCGCGACTTTGAGGAGAGAATGCGCGCTTGGTTGCTGCGGTCACAGCAAATTATGTTTCATGGCGACCAACTAACGCGCACCATCCAAGGATTCTCGAATCCCCTGCGACACCAGAGTGAAATTCGCAATCATTTGTCACAAATGGAGCAATTGCAGGCAGAGCAGCATAATCTGCAGCAGCAATTCAGCGGCGTCAACAAGATTCTCCAGAGTCAGCTAAGTGATATTCGGTCGATGGGTGAGCGCGATCTTGGCTCCATACGCGAGAGAAGTGATTCCAAACTGAAGTCATTGCAAGTTCTCACAGCCGAACAACTGGTATCTGAATGGGCGCAGCAACTGACAGCTCGGCAACTGCAACTCAGTCAATCCATCGCAACGTTACTGCAAGCCAGCACACGCACGAACCCTTACGATGTAAATGTCCGCAGTCCGCTTGCGAAAGCTCCTTTGCTTTCCCTGACCGGAGTCGCGGCTGAGGGGTTTCTTTGTGAGGCAGGGAAGGAGTTTCCGTTTTCTGCCAAAGGGGAATACACTTCGGTGCAGCAGAGTGACTACAGAATTGGACGTCAAACCGACTGGGAGATTCAGTTGGAAGCGGACCAAGTCATGACTATGTTGCAGATCACTTCGAATGCAGACGATGCAGATTGGCTGATCACCTCAAACTCGAGTGACGGAAAGGCCATCGCGGAGAACGCAGCCAACATGCTTGAACTCGAAGCTTCCCTCGACGGTAGGGAACTGGTCGGTAAAGCTCGAATGAACCTGGGTGAGTACCGCGCTTTGACCAAACTTCCATGCTCAGGGAACGCCGACCTGACAGCTGTTGCAGCGAATGGTGTAGCCAAAGAAGCACCTCAGGTCGAGGAAGACTGGATTGAGTTCACTGTTACAGGGACCGCATTGCAACCCATTGTGACACTTGCCAGCAACCTGCCGACCGATTTCATCAGCACCATCACTAGTGGGATTAAAGAGCGGCTGGAGATTCAGCGAGTCGATAGCGAGGCCAAGCTCAAGGTAGCAATTGACAGCAAGATCGAAGCGATCACCAAGCAGCTTGACTTAGTTGCTAAAAATGGTTTGCAAACCCTGACTCAGCAGCGTGAAACTTTAGCTGACATGCAGCATGACTTGGAGCAGACTTTGCAATCCCGAGATGGGATCGAATACGCGCGTGCCCCTGTCAAGTCGAACACGAGTCGCTAGTGCTTTGTCCACATTCGTTTGGGGTAGCGGAATGCGTCAAGCATTTCGAGAGCACTGCGGTGGCTCCCGAAAGCCTTGACGGGCATGTCGTATGTGAGCCGTCGGCGCTAGCCGCGGGGCTCGAAGGTTGGAGCGTGCATGGCTTTGGGTCGTTCCCATGCAAGTTGAACTGGAAGCTATTCAGTATTGGAAGGACTGTCGGCGATGAACGATTGCTCCTTCGGTTGCCCGCGGCTAGCGCCGTCGGCTCACTAACCGTGACGCAGTAATTCATCCGACCTCAAGTACTTCTAAAACACGGTGGCCCTCGAAATGCTTGACGGATTCCGCTACCTCATTGAATCGAGGGAATCGAAATAGCTCATCAGCCGAAAAACTTAATCTGGACAGAGCAGTGCTCTTCCACACTTCGTTACAAATCGACTTTTTCAGCAGCCTGCTAGGTGGCTGTCAAATCGACTACCGTAGCAACCGGAAGGGGAACTAGGGTGCGTACGGGTGGGCTCGGCTGTTGTTCTTCTGATGCAATCGCAGCATCGATTCGCCCCAGCAAATAGCGACTGAATTTGCCAAAGTGAAGATAGAACGCCATGAGGTTGATGCCATAGCGCATGGCCTTGGGATTCTTGCGGATAACCGACCAAAAGGTTTTCCAGAACAATCGGCGATAGGGTGCCTTCACCCCCTGCCGCCAGAGGATGCGACTCAAGCCACGCAAGTCTCTCAAGTAATGCTTAACGGTTAGATTGAGCTTCTTTTTGGAGCAGTTCAGCCCCAGCGCGACTCGCTCCACACGATCGAAGTAAGCCGCGGGTGAATAAATTTCTTCAATAATGCCGCGATAGTCACGAAGGATATCCAGCTTGGGTCGCTGCGTTTCAAAGTTCAGCCCCGAAGAGCACTGATCTCCACCCTCGAAGACATCATCCTGAACTCGATCAAAGCTCTCGTTGAGTCTGCCTTCTTTTGCCAGCCGTCGTGTCAACTGAGTTCCGGGTAACGCAAACAACAATCCCACCATGGCTATCGGCGTCGCGCTAGCGGAGATCAAACCCGTAATGCCAGGTTTCACACTACCTCGCTCGCCATCAAAGCCGACGATATAACCGCAGCTGACCCACATCCCATAGGAGTAGATCTTATGAAGGCTCTCCGCCAACTCTCGTTTCGTATTCTGCGATTTCTGCGTTTGCTTGAGGGTCTCTTCGTCAGGCGATTCAATCCCGACAAATACTGTCGCGAAGTTGGCTTGCTGCATCAACCCCATCAGTTCTTCGTCGGCAGAGAGATTTACGGAAGCTTCCGTCGCAAACTCAAAAGGGAATCCGTGTTTCTGTTGCCAAGCGATCAGCTGCGGTAAGAACTTCTTCACATCGCGTTTGTTGCCAATGAAGTTGTCGTCGACAATATCCACCAGACCGCGGTGACCGAGCGCATAAATTGCATCTAGCTCCCGAAGCAATTGCTCTGCTGTTTTAAGTCTCGGCACACGACCGAACAACTCGATGATGTCGCAGAACTCGCACATGAACGGACATCCGCGCGCGAACTGCACCCCTGGAAACAGATAGCGATCAAGCTTTAGCAGGTCAAACCGAGGCGTTGGCGACTTCGTAACGTCTGCTTTTTCCACGCTGGGTTCGTAGCGAGCAAGAGCTTTGCCTGCTTGAAAATCGGCCAGCCATTGAGGTAAGGTTAATTCCGCTTCGCCTAGCACCAGATGATCAGCCCGTTCATAGATGTGAGGGCTTGAAGTCGCATCAGGACCACCCACCACCACAGGCTTAGCCAGTAGTTGTGCACGTTCGATAATCTTCAGTGCCGACCTTTGCTGCGGCAGCATGCCGCCAGTGAGAACCACATCAGCCCAGCTTAGATCGCGATCTTCGAGCGATTCGACGTTGCAGTCCACCAAACGCACTTCCCAATCCTTGGGCAACATGGCCGCCACCGTAATCAACCCCAACGGTGTCGCAGGGTACTTCGCGCCTTGTAGGTCACAGGTTGCTTTGAAATTCCAGAACGATCGCAACGTAAACTCTGGATAGACCAGCAAACAGCGCATGGCGGGCGATTCCCAAAGTGTTTGAAACTAAGTTTGGGTGGAACGCTCGGGAGCATTGCGAGAGCGTGTTCCGAGCGACATCTCTATGCCCTTCGCAAAGCCTACGTGCGTGCCACCCCAATACAAAAGCGGATATACAAAAATTGGTGAAGCACAACAAGCAACTGAAAAAGTCGATTGACAACGAAAGGTGGAACAGTACTTACCCGAAGCGTTAGAGAGTTACCGAGAGGCGTGTAACATTCCCTCGCAAAAGCGTCGTTCCATCTCTAGCGCGCTAAGCGCTTCGGGTTACTTTTTCAGCGGCCTGCTAGCCCATACTACTTTTGGCAGCGCAATTGCGATAAGAATTAGACTACAAATTTCGTCTTTTGTGTAAAACAGTGACTTTTGGGGCATACTTTGCACAAATCTGGCAAAATCGTTTTAGGTGGTAGCATCTAAACAACCCGCCAGGGTGTCCTGGAAATGTGGACATCTCGGTTGGTGACGCGCCAGACTTGTACAGGAAAGATCCGAGCTCCCTTATTCTTCTGGCGCAGCCTCGTTTTACGCGTTCGATCAGCAGGCTGAATGGTCAGGGCGCACTTGATGTTCCGCTTTGGGATTGGGGCAACATTATGTGTCATTGTTACGCTCCCTGCTAGAATGAAGACTTAGCAGTTCGGTTGTGTCATTTCGATGCACAGGACTTTGTAGATGCTTCCTAGGCTCAGTTAATGCAATTGCCGATTATCACTGATCAACTCAACCATGCACCTTCGCCGCCCCTACCCGCCGGCAAACCTGGGGTAGTGCGACTGCGTGTCAGTGGGATGACATGCACCGGCTGTGCGGCAGGAATTCAAGCCGCTCTGGAGGATCGAGCCGACGTTACGACAGCTAGCGTGAGTTTTGCGGCTGGGATCGCTGAGGTTGAAGGCCCGCAACTGCAGGCGGAGGACTTAGTCAAGACGATCCAGTCCCGAGGCTTTACGGCCCAGTTGATTCTGCCGACCGATGATCACTCCGATCAAAGCGACATTGAACGGCAACAGCAAGCCAACGAGCGCACTTGGCGCTACCGTGCGATCGTTGGCATGGGGCTCTGGTTGCCACTGGAAACCTTGCATTGGACGGCA
>JANRMD010000128.1:0-23529 GCA_033761895.1 Pirellulaceae bacterium
GCACCGCCCTCAGTTCGACAGCGAGCCCCTTATGAGCCGCCGCCAAACAAGTGCGGTCCTTTGTTCGCTTACGAAGAATTGGCAGCATCGAGGCTCGCCTGATTTACCGTACTCACAACGGGCAGCACAGGATGTTCCAGCTTTTCCACTCAACAAGCCAGCGTTTTGCAGGTTGAGTGATCGGCCGGATTGCCCGCCAGAGACAGATTCTCACTCAGGGAGCCAGAGATGGGTCGCACTAACTTCGCTTCAATGCTAGCACTGCTAATGGTCCTTTTCCCACAGTCGTTCGCCTGGGCCCAGCGGCCCGATGAGGCAATACAGTACGCGCGATCGCTACTGAGCGACGCCTGCAAACTCCATCGCCTTCTCGAGTCGGCTGGTGCTGACCCTTTTACGCTTCGATCCGCTTGCCGACTGGAGAGCAGCACCGAAGAACTGATCGAAAAACTCCAGTGCCCAAGCCGCATCGCTGACGCAGAGACCTTAGTAGACGACTGTATACTATGGTACAACCGTACATCAGTCGGCGTCCGTCGCCAGCACTGCCTGGCAACGGACCGCGCAATTGCATCCACACTCGCCTGCGCCGGCCGTCAATTAACTCTGGTCGAAAGCGCAGTCGACTGCCTGCTTCGTCACGGGGTTCGTGCACCCATTATCCAACCACCGGTCACCCAACCACCCGTATGGACGCTACCACACCCTGGCTTCGCACCCAATCCGGTTCGTACCAGACAGCCTCGGCCAACGTTCCCCGGGCAACCGTTTCCTGGGCAACCGTTTCCCGGACAAGCCTCACCGACGCAGCCGGTTCCTACCCAACCAGGCGCTTGGGTTCGCGGACCGTTCGGCACTCCAGTAAATCCACGATCGGGCCTTGCCCCGAATAATCACCCGTTCGGTATTGAGGATCTCAGCAACCCAGCTCCGGTCCAGCCTGACTTCGACCAAGAGGGCTTTGGGCAGCCGAGAGTCGGCCAACTTCAAGCTCAAGAGTTCGACTATCGACAACCTACGCGAACTCCCGTGCAGCCCGCCAGCCAGCGTGGCCAGATTGCTCGGGCAGTACTTGAACTGATGCTGTCCGAAATGTCTCGTTAAATCAGAACACCTCGATGCTCTTGATGGTCGCTTTCCCCTGATTTTGGGCGGCGGAAAGACATCGCCAAGCAGCATCGATCAAGGTCTCGGCCGCGAATCCCGCATTCGGACAGGCCGAGCCGATACCGCCAAAGTAGCGGGCCGGGATGGCTACTCGATTGAGCCCGCCGTGGTCTTCGATACGTTTGCCCGTCAAGACCGTGATCAACCCATCGCGGATGACATTTGTTGCGGCGGTGCGATCGATATCCTGCATTGAAAAAACCAACTGCCCGTTGGAAGTCACAAAGGCAAACGGTTCGTGAACCTGCGGATGCTCGGCCAGCCAATTGACCAACTTATCTTGCCAAATCAGCAACCCATTTGAATTCTTGGCGCCAATGCGATCGCGATCGGCCACATCCTCCGACTCGACACAGATCGCCGCCAGACAAACAGAATTGTCTTGATTCCGCGCGGTCGCTATCTGCCGACGCATGATGTTGACGAACATGGAATCGGCGTTGGAACTGATTTCCACGATCGCAATTTTTGAAACGGATGGCTCCAGACAATCCGTTTCCGGATACTCGACCTCCGCCTCGGAATCCGTCTCCGAGTCGTTGGTATCCATACGCGGCGTTCCCATTGCCTGCCCCCGCGAGCCCCCATGCGAGCCTGCATGCGAGCCTGCATGCGAGCCTGCATTCGACGCCCCATGTGAACCGTGGGCGCGACCATTCGCGGAAGTGTGATCCGCATCGCTGTGGCACTCTTCGACCGAAACCTCAGCTACATCTGACTGCATCGCCAGCAGGTCGTCGATCATTTCCGAGACGATCTCATCATCTGCGTTGTATTCCACCGGGCAATCTTCGACGTCATCACCTGCGGAGGAATGCGATAAACGGTGCGTAAGCACATTCCAGTGTTCGCTAATGCTGGTCCAGGGAACGGCGACGTCCGCCCACTGACGTGGAAGTACAAGCTCTGCCTTCTTGGCCATCAGTTCAGCTGTGATTTGCCAAAGCAGTTTCGGGTCAGACCAAGGCAAATCATCCTTCCGAACGAATTCGCCTGACCGGCCCTTAGGCTGCTCAAACTCACCTAATCCAGGATCGAAATCTCGAGCTAGCTGTCGCGTCAAAGCAGCTGTAGTAACTAGATCAACTCGGATAGCGGAACTCAGAATCGTGTAAGGAGAACTAACCGGGGCGCCATGAGCCTGCAATAAACTGGCAAAGTCATCTCCCAGTTCGTGTGTGACACCGATCAAAGCCAGCAGTTCGGACAGGCGATTGCGAGTTTGCTGAAGGGCCTCGGGCACTTTGCGGGTCGCCAGACTGCGATAGAGTGGCAGCAGCGAAACGGCCATCATCGGCTGTCCGCAGCTCAATTTCATGACCGATGCGCTATGATTTGCGAATCCAAGAATTGCTGCAATCCATGCATCTGCTCCCTTTAGCTGGATGCGTTCCTGAGCGTTGGCGTCGACAAGGTTCGGTTCAAGGATTTCTTCGATCGAATGCAGAACATTAGTGTCGATCCAGGATGCGACTGCATCCATGGGCGTACCGCTCAATCCGCTGAGCCACAGCCAAAAATCGTGCGGAACGAGTTGTGTGCGAATTAGCCTTAGCGCAAGCGCGTTTTCGTTTGAAAGCGATTCGACGGATGTCATGCGGTGCCCCAGCAAAACGTGAACTCATCAAGGTCGTGCTCCGCATGGTCGCAGATGTGTCGCACATGTGCGGAACTCGACAGCATGCAAGGCTAGCTCATGGTTCTCTGCAGTGTGCCCAGCCATTTAGCCAGATTGACGATTACTGCTTGCGTGTAACAATTTTGAAGGTTGTAACGATTATGTGCCGCGGCTTTTGACGTCGCGATTGGTGTAACGGGGGAGTTAACGTGTCGCAATTTGCCGTAATTTTGGCTGCCGCCGGAATGAGCCAGCGTTTCAAGGACCCACATTACAAGAAGGTGGTTGTGCCTCTGGCAGGCCGCCCGCTGTGGATGTACGCTGCCGAAGCGTTTTCGAACCGCAACGACGTCGCTCAAATCATCATGGTGATTTCGCCTGACGATCGTGAGACGTTCCTCGAGAAATTCGGAGGCAATCTAGCCTTACTCGGTGCTCAAGTAGTCCTAGGCGGCGCCACCCGCGCGCAGAGCGTCCTCAATGGGCTCAAGGAAGTGCGAGCTGAGATCCCCTTTGTGGCGATCCATGACGCAGCCCGACCTTGCATCTCCGAAGTCTGGGTTGACGCAGTGTTTGCCAAAGCGAAGTCGACTGGCGCTGCGATACTCGCCACCCCCTGCAATGCAACTCTGAAACGCGCGAACAACGATCAAGTTATCGAAGCCACCGTGCCACGCGAGAAACTCTGGCTGGCCCAAACTCCACAGGTATTTCGCACCGAACTGCTGCGAACGGCTTATTCCCAACACCCCAACCCGGCTCAGGCCACCGATGACGCTTCGATTGTCGAAGCGCACGGACACCCGGTCCACATCGTTGAAGGAAGCCCACTCAACATCAAAGTCACCACCAAAGCCGACATGAAGTTCGCCGAGTTGGCTTTGAAATCGCTGCCCAAAAAGAACCCGCTGTGGTAGCCATTTGACGGCCCGGCGATTCGTTTGCTAATAATTGGTTGATCAACAAACGGGCGGGCCCTCAGCCTTTGCGCCCCGTGGCACATTACTCCCCAGCCCGACTCCCCCAACTCCCCAGCCCGTTGAGCCCGTTGAGTTGGGCTAGCTGGCTGCTGAAAATGTAACCCGAAGCGTTAGTTTTGATGTTGCGTTATTGGTTGCTCTGAAGCGATCCGGACGACGGTTTGCTTGGTTTTTCATAACCCGATGCGTTAGTTTTGATGTTGCACTATTTGTTGCTTTGAAACGATCGGGACGACGTTTGGTTTGGCCTTTCATAATCCGAAGCGTTAGCAAGGGACCTTTCTGCATCGTCAAGTCGACGCCGTAACTCGGTCCCTCTAACGCTTCGGGTTGCGAAAGCCCGAAACGCGCAACACCAGAACTTATAGCGCTGACGGGCTCAATGAAACAACCCAATTCAGCTACCAAGCATGCACAATCCTCAGCTACTTCAAGTCACCGTTGGCATCAAAAGCCAAGGGCGTGGGTTCACGCAGAATCTTCAAGTCGGCACGCTCCCGCGCAGCTTGCCAATAAGCTTCACTGCACTCGACTTCTTCCAAGTGCAACGTGTCGGTGATCCACAGAATCGGAACGCGATCGGGTTCGATGTAGCCTGCTAGTTGGCAACCAATGCGTAAAGCTTCGAGGTCCGATGGGAAATCCAGTGGAATCATGGCAGCGGTAATATGGCCAGCAGTGATGCAGTTCATGCGTACCAACTGCATATCCATTTCATCGATCACGCGTCGATGGCACATCTCGGCCACTCCTAATCCAGTCGCATTGCCGTGCGTGGCTTCGGTCAATCCACGCACATAAATGTGGTGAATAAATGGCAACTCACTGGGGGCTCCATGGTCGTTGAGTTTCCGGCCAATAACATTGGTGTCCATACCAGTGCCTGAAATGTCTTTGCCGATCCGATCCACGATCAACAACTCGGCGCGATCAAACGGCAGACCAGGCATCCACTCTTTGACTTGACGCAGCAGTGCTGGTTCGCGAGCCTCGATCTCTTCGGGCCGAATTGCCGTCAATTGCGCCGTCTCTTCGTAAGCGTTTTCAAGGATGGCTAACCCACCCACGATGCCGCAGCGTTCGATCACCGTCCGCGAAACGGAGCGGACGATTTGGTCGAACGAGTAGTTCATGATGACCCGGTGATAGACTTCAGCCCCCTTTTGTTTGCCGAGTCCGATGAGCATCATTTTCATCAAGCCACTTTCGATGTCGCCAGTAAAGCGAGTGTGAGGCTTGATGCGATTGAGAACAAACACGTGATCTGCCAAACTCGCTTCACGATCGAAGTAGACTGGAAACCCCTCCGTGGCTTGGCACACTTCGATGACTTCCATCGAACTGCGAACGGGGCACCCCATCAGTGGCTCGGTAACTCCGTAACTCGCCAAGACCAAAGCCTGTCCATCGGCAGTTGCACCACCATGACTGCCCATGGCCGGGATAATGAACGGTTTGGCTCCGATCTGCTTGAAGAAATCCACACAGTGCTTGGCGATCGCGGCAATGTTCGCAATGCCACGGCTGCCCACTGTGATGGCGACTGTTTGATCTGGACTAATCCGTTGTTGGAGCCCGATACTCGTCAGCTGGCGATGAACCTCACCAGCTA
Source organism: Pirellulaceae bacterium (assembly GCA_033761895.1). Taxonomy (GTDB): domain Bacteria; phylum Planctomycetota; class Planctomycetia; order Pirellulales; family Pirellulaceae; genus Aureliella. Next base: position 5,378 of record JANRMD010000128.1, read on the forward strand.
AATCATTGATTTGCGGGCGTGCGAATGACTGCCCAACTCGAAAAAAACGAGGCAACGTCGTCATTGGCCATCCCCAAAAAGTTGGAAGCCCCTGAACGTTGATTTGCTGCTTTTCGCTGCTTTATTGCCGTTGCTTGAGAACCAGAAAACGGGTTGTGGCGGGCGCTCGCGATCAGTGCAAGTAAACACGATGTCCGTCGCGCCGAAACGCACTGTGATCGTATGATTCACGGGATTAGCCGCAACAGCGATCTGCCCCGCATTCGCCGCTGGCCCGAGTGCATGCGTTGGAATTGCGTCATGCGCAAACGCCAGACTGGCATCGCGCAGGTCGATCAAGGCTAATCCAAGTGTCGAGTCCGCGCTGGCATTCGGGTTCATCGACGCACGAAAAGCCACCAAGAATGGCGTGTTTCGCGGTTGAATTCTTGGTACGAAATACCCTGTCAGCTTGGCACTTCTATTCCACAGCTGACTTCCATCAACGGTACTCAAGCCATACACCGTGCCTGCGGCCAACACATTGTTGTTCAGCGTTTGAGGCATCGAGACAGTTGCGTTCCCGCTTTCGCGCCAATCCTTCTTGTCATAGCTAAAGACGATTAAGCGGTCATCAAACCGCAGTGTTTCGATGTCATCCAAATTACCAGTTCGCGTGACCTCATGTGCGGTGTACTTTAGCGTCTCAGTATCAAAGTAGTGCAGTTTCGCTGTTTTGGCACCCGTCGGTTCTACGGCTACGACATAGCGATCGTCCGTAACGGTCGCACGCGAGCGAGGCGCCAACTCCAACTTCTGCACCTCTTGGCCATTGAACGCATTCCAGATACGAATCGTTGAAGGATTGTCCGCATCCTCAGCCACGCCCGAGCCTACTTTTTGAGAGAGGCCCATCTTGAAGTCAACCATCAACGGACCGTGGGAGAACCAATGCCCCCAATCCCCTTTGAAATCCATTCTGCGTAATTCGTGACCGTCACGACAATCTAAGATTTGAGTGACGCCCGTGCTCGGCTCAACCACGGCAACTTCCAGTCCCTCGGCGGCAAAACGAGTCTGGTCGCTATAGCCATCACGACTCCAAACCACAGCACCACTCAACGCGTCGAGCATGGAGATGACGGTTGCGGTCTGAACAACAACCCCTGTAGGCGTAAGCGGACCGACCACCGACAAACGTGGACCGGCGTTTCTCTTTACAGTTGAAAACCCGAGGGGAGAGCGAGCCATTTCAACGCGAGCTTGGATGGCTTCCCGAAATGGCGAAGCGGCAGGCGAGGTCAACGAGTGCCGCCACAGCACCGAATCCATATCGCTCGAGTTGCGATACCAATCCAGCGCCAACAATTCCGAAGCGGTCTCAAGCATCAGCAACCCACCGTCGATCTGGCATCGCGCGAAATCATCCATGCCGTCTCCAGTGCCGCGATCCACGTTCAACATGCGAACGTTTTGCCCCAGCTCATTGGCGACAATCACCGTCGAATGAAATTTACGCACATTCAAACGTGGACGACCATAACGTTGCTGCTTGCCCACAAGCGGCGGAGCTCCGCTGCGTTGAATCGTATCCAGTTCACTGACGCGATCTCCTGGATCCCCTTTCCCGTACTCGACAAAACCCGTTGGCCATTCGGGCTTTAACTTCTGCAGACTATCCAGTAAGGCTTCCTCTCGGGCAACGTTGTTCGCTGGATCCGAGGGGCTGAAGCCATTCAACGTAGGAGCGCGGACATCCAATCGGCTTCCATCTGGCGAGTAAGATCCGAATGGACCTAGCCTAAACCAGTCTTCGATAGGATTGTTGTAAAGCAACTCAGCCGCCTGTCCCTTCATGTCTTTGTCACTGCTCAGCAACGCTGGCTGTATCATCCGCTCGGCGGCGGTCACATCTTCGTCGATCAACTCTCTTGCGACCAAGTAAACGGTTGGTGCAGCGTCGGGCAACCACGCAAAGTAGCGCAGCAGTTGGCGTTTGGTAGTAAGCATCGAATTCGAAACTGCATTCAACTCTCGCAGAATTGCGGCTCGCATCTTCACTTGCTCATCCTCGGTCGCATTCGCGTAAGTTCGGGCCAGCAAAGTGGCAATCCAAGTGTCCGAATCCACTTCATAGCCTTGAGCAATGGTCAGCATGTCGCGACGCCGCTGTTGAATGGGTAGGTTCTCGGCAAGCCGGGCTTTCATCAATTCGAGCAGTCGCACGAAAGCAGCGTAGTGGAGTTTGTTGCGCACGTTCCCCAACGCCACGCTTTGCAAATAGCGAAACCGTTGCTCGCTCAGTTCAAAGACCTTGTCGTATTTTTGGGCTATGGCCTGATACTTGTCAAAATCCGTCTCGATGGCCTTAAGCAGTGTTTCGACCAAGAGGAAGCGAGTGTCTGCATTCTCGGCATCAATTTGGAAGGACTTCTCGAGCATCTCCACCGCTGCAGCCGCGTTGCCAGCCGCCAACGTTACCTGCGAACGCTGGTTGAGAGCCCACGGTTCATCCGGGTTGTTAATCGTGCGTTCACGAATTTCGCGTTCGAGCGATTCGCGAGTGTGGAAAACGGAGACCGCGGTTGGCGTCGCGGAAAGCAGTTGCTCCTTGTAAGCGAACAAGTTCCCTAGCGGTGCGTTGACCGTTGCCGTGTCCAACAGTTTGCCAGTGATCGTGTCTACTTTGATCACCTGCTGATTCGACAGAGGAATCAACACGCTTGATCCAAGCCACAATCCTTTGCCGGCAGACGTTTGCCCCTTCGGGAACGAAAGGTTCCAAGCCATTTTTTTGCCATCCAATTGGTAAGCGTAAACTTCCGCATTACCAACTACGACGACACAATTATCGTTCACACCCGCAACGTAGCGTCCATTTTGTCGTCGTTCACCTTCCGCTTTCCACCTACTTTCACCGGTCAAGATATCCAAACAAAGCAGAACGTTGGCATCCGTGGGCGTAATCAAAGCAGCACCTTGATGCGCAATTACGGACGGTTCCGCCCAGCGCTCTTCAAGTGGATCATAGTTGTCCTCCGGTTGGAAACCACCACGCAGTGCATTGAAGGAATTGACTCGATTGGAGGCATATGTTTTTGCCCATCGCAAATTGCGTGACTGCATGTCGACCGCCACCACAGCTCCACAACCAGTTGGGCAGACAACGATCCCATCAGAAATGGTGGGTGACAACGCCATCGCGCGGCGACTTGAATCCTGACTGGACACGTTGCCCTGCGATTGCAAAAGCTGCTGTTGCCAAATCAGTTTCCCAGTCTCTGGGTCGAGCACTACCAAACGTGTTTCGCCATTGATCTCCAGCAACGAGTACAGTTGATCTTGGAATGGCAGCGGTGGTCCGAGAAAGTAAGCACCGGCAAGTTTCGGTTCAGCGTTGCCATTTTCACCGCCGATTCGCCAAAGAATCGAGCCCTCTTTAGCCAGGCCGACCCCTTCCAAGTAATTTGTGGTCGATGCAAACGGCCGTGTAAAGTTGAAAATCGCGTTCGAGTTAATCGGCTGTTCGTCGGTGGTACTAACAAAGTAAAGCCTCTCGCTGTCGCAGCTAAAATTGCCAAACGCGGAACTGCCCCAAACTCGATTCTTCAACTCCATCGATACCGCATCGCTACTGCCACTTGAACCGCCGAGTAAGCCATTATTCAAATCGACCGGTGCATTGTGAAAGTAGAAACGCCATTTCAGACGCCCCGTTTCAAAATCACGAGCGAAAATGGCGTTGTCGGTCGTCTTCATCATCACTAAGTCGTCCACCATCCGCAGTTCGAACTTCGGCAAAATTACTTTGCCAAGCTTCTTCACCTCAGCGGCAACAACATTGATCGCTTGCTCTTCCTTCGAACTGCCGTGAATGCGCTCGCTCCACCTTGGGTTAGGAAGAGGCATTCCCACTGAACTGGCCGCATTTCGCTCTTGCGTACCACCGGTGGTCATCCAAGCGTCGACAACAACGTCATCGGATAATGGAGCTTGAGTGGACAGTTCATCGACGAGCGTGGACCATGTCGCGCCAGAGCCCATGCGTATCGCGCGACCATTGACCTTGATTTCTTCTCCAGCGAAATCTCGCTCCGCCCGCTTGAGAATTGCAACCGCAACGTCCTTACGCCCGGCCTGACGCATGACAACCGCTGTTGCACTCGCCAATTGAACACCGAAACGTTGCCGAGCCGCCGGATAGTCGAGAAGAGACTGCATCAGACTGCCTGCTGCCAGCGGATAACCGGACGCAAGTTTGTATTGAGCCAAGAGGACGAGCGCATCGTAGCCCGCTTCGGTGTGGGGAAACTTGCGAGCCACCACAGCCACCGCTTCAAAGTCTCGCTCCGCTACCGCAGCATCCAAAGCTTGTCGCGCCGCCACCCCAAATTGAATCTCCAGTGACCGACGACCTTCTTCTGGCAAGTTGCTTAGCAAACGCAGCGCTTCGCCCTTGATACTCTTAACGTAATAACCAGGTTTCGACCTAGCGATGAAGTAGTCTTGGCCCAAGAGTTCGTCTTCTTCACCGCCACTATCTGCAAGCAGTGCAGCTAAAGCGGTGATGCCTTCCGAAAAACGGTTCTCAGCAATCGCTTGCTTCCCCTCGTCGAGCAATCGCTGCAATTCGCGAGGGGCTAGTAGAAAGAGATCTTCATCGGACTGAGCCGAATCGCCCCTAAACAACTGCGCATGGACGCACCGCGGCACATCCACTAAAAATGCTAGCGTGGTCGATAACAGCACCCAGCCCAAAGCTCCGCCGCAGCTCCCTGTGGACCTGACAGAATTCTTGCCCATACGACCCATCTCGACACTATCAGCCATGAGGCGTCATCCTTCGTAAGTTCCAAACTAGGTCTCTTCGATTACCTCAATCCAAACAGGCAGCGGATGCCGTCAAGGCTCTCGACGGCCACCGCAGCACTCTCTAAATGCTTGACGCATTCCGCTATCCAAAAATCGAATGTGATTGTCGCACCATTGTCCGAATCGTAGCTGCCACAATTGAGACAATTGTGCGACTCTCCTTCCTAACCCGAAGCGTTAGCGAGGGGCGTTCCCTATTCCCTCGCTATTCCCTCGCTGACGCTTCGGGTTGCGATATCAGCAGGCTGCTCGGCTTCCCGCTTCGCCACTCTACCAGTTTACACTATATCCAGGCAACTCCGCAGCAGTGTGCCCCCCCTACCTAACTGCTCAACTTGTCTACCTGCTCAACTTGTGTACCTGCTCAACTTGCTCTAACAGCCTGCTACTTGCGGCCGCGCGGCAACCGATGGTGTTTCTCCTGCTGAGTCAGGAATCCCCAGTCGAGAGCCACATCCTGCTCGTATTGTTTCCCAAGCGTCAATGCGGTGGAGGCTTTGGAAAGCTCAAACCCTAGGTAAAAGGCGTGACTGGCATCGATGGTCGGCCCAAGGTGACTGGCCAGCAGCTGTTGCATGACCTCGTACGGATCACTGCCACTGACATTCAAGCCCGCCGATACCAGATGAATCAAACCGTCTTGCGCGTAGATCCGCAGATTATTGTCCCGAATCGTCTTGGCGAGCTCAGCGAACATCTCGCTTGGAAACTGCTTCAGTTTTTCATCGCGCAACAGGACGAGTTGCGATTGGATGTGTTTGGGAGGTATCCGATTGCGGACTGCATAGTGGACCAAGCGTCGCGCAAGGTCGCACTCACGCACCGCAGTCCGAGACCAATTGATGACTTGAGTCGTCAGTACGCTGTTGATTTGTAGCTCTTCACAAAAACCGAGCAACACGACGTTGATGGCTGCAGAATCGGCGTCGGTCAACTCAGTTATGTTGCCTATCCCCATCATCATCGACGCTTCGGGATACTGCTCGCGACATGCCACATAGCGCATCAGACTTCGCGCGAAACCACATCCAATCGGTTCAAGGATCGGGTCAATTCGAATCGGAATGTCGCGAGTGGACAGAAAATCGATTGTTTTTTCGAAATTTTTTTTATCGTCTGGCGTGTCCGGAATTACGACTACTTCGCGGCCCCAATCGACCGCAGCATGCATGTTGTGACTGTTGACCGAAAGCACCAACTCACTGCCCGCTGAACACGCATCGCTGACTTCGTTAACGTCAAATGAATCGATCGATGTTCGAATGCCAAGGTCGCGCAAACGTTTGACAACTTCGCCCACTTGCAGCCAGCGCGTGCCTGGATCGCAACCGATATCAATAACATCCGCTCCCTCGCTTTGAAGCCGCTTGGCAACGTCGACAAGATCGTCTATCGCCAGCCGCGGCGCATGGTTGATCTCCGCAATGATCTCGATGCGATACTCGTTCACCGACGCATCAAATTGCCGCTTTTTCCCGAAGAATTCAGGTAAATCGCGAATATCGCGCGGGCCACTGTCAACTCTTATGTTCAACTGCTGGGCAATCTCATCGATGCCTTCCTTCAAGTAACCAGGCACGATCACACGTGTTGCAATCGATGGCACAGCAACGTGACGCAGCAACCACTTGGGAGTCATCAAGGCAGCGACGGTGATCGGCAACACATCGATTGAATAACTGAAGCCAACACTACTCGCAACTTGCTCTACGATCCCGCGCACAGCATGCTCAGCCAATCGACCAGTAACGAAATGAATGTGCTCGCGCGATGTGTTGTTAGCAGTGGCTGCGGATGTCATGTGAGTTGTACGATCGTATCGCGCGTGAACTTAAAATTGAAAAAAGAATTGCACAAAATCGGCGAATCCATCTTGACCCAAATCATAGCTACACTAAAAAGATTTGTTAGCGAGGAGTCCTAAGAGAACAACTATCGTCCTTGTTGTTTTCGTGGCCGGGATTCCTCGCTTTTTTTATGCGCCCATTTTAGCTTGCATGTTGCATGTCGTGCCATGTTCACTCCCGTGCACCACTGCCATGCATTTACGTTCAACACTTATGGCTTGCACTTACAGCAACGCATCCGCTTATAAACCTCCCAACTGATCAAACCAGTTGAGTAAACCAGTTTATCAGACCAGTAGATCGAACCAGTGGATCAAACGAACGCAAACATGGCTGATGAAGTCGCACCTGAATCGCGTCCGCTTGCAATCTTGCATGAAGAATCGCATTTTATGGTGGTCGACAAACCTGTGGGGCTGTTCACACAAGCCGCCGCAGGCATCGAAAGCCTTCAAACGCGACTGACCGAGCAAATCAAACGCCGCGATCAACATGCCGGCATTCCCTTCGTGGGTCTTCCACACCGTTTGGATCGCGGTACCTCAGGGGTGATCTTGATCGCCCGCAATCAGCGGGCGCTATCGCGTTTCGGTGAGCAGTTCCACAGCCGCAAAATTGGAAAGTACTACCTAGCGGCCGTTGTCGGCGATTTCGGTAACGCGCCGCTGATGCAGCCCGTTGAATGGTCCGATTATGTGCGCAAAGTTACAGACCAACCCATCGCCGAGATCTGTGATGCAGCCGCTGAAGGTGCCAAATTGGCTCAATTAACCGCCCTGCCTCTCGCCTCGTCCGGCGGCGTGACTCTGTTGTTGATCAAACTTCATACCGGCCGCATGCATCAAATTCGAATTCAAGCAGCCAGTCGGGGGATGCGTATCCTGGGTGATCTCACCTATGGTGGTCCAGAGTTTTTTGATCTGCAAGACAACGAAGACAGCAATTTCGACGACGATTGCAACGAAGATTCAGGCGGCACCTCCAGCGACTTGGCTTCGATGGCCCTGCACGCACTGAGATTAGAGATTCGACATCCACAAACCGCTAAACAGATGGCTTTCTCGGCCGCACCGCCGCCAAGTTGGGACAATCTGCCACGGGAACTGTGCGCTGCAATTACGGAGCGCGTTGAACGCAGTCGTCGCGAGAACAACATCGCTTGGGAACCGAAATGAACAGCATCTTGATCGTCGGCTGCGGCTTTGTCGGCAATGAAGTCGTTCGCCAGTGCCAAGCCTCCCACCAACGCCCCGTGTTTGCACTCACCCGCACCGCTGATCGAGTCGCCGAACTGCGCGCTGCAGGAGCCACACCAGTTGTCGGTCATTGGCAAGATGCAAGCACTTTAACTTCACTACCAGCGGTCGAAACGCTCCTTATTGCCGTACCCCATCGCGAGGACTCAGGACTAGGTATCCAGTCGCATGTGGAGGGCCTCAAGAATCTTGTGCAGTCCCAGAAGACTGTACGCAAGCTGATCTACTTGAGCACTACAGGCGTTTACGGGGACGCACACGATGAAGTCGACGAGCTCACGCCAACACAGCCAACACGGATCGGTCCGCAAATCGCAGTCGCCGCTGAACAATGGCTTGCCGAACGTTTCACCGCGCCACAGTTGGCTATCATCCGACTAGCCGGCATCTATGGACCAGGCCGCGTCCCACTCGCTGAGAAACTGCGTGCCGGTGAAATCTTGCAAGTTCCTCAAGCCGGGTGGTTGAACCTGGTGCATGTCGCCGACATCGCCGCGATGCTGCTGCAAGTCACCGACAACGAACTCCAGCATTCGTTGTACGTTTTTTCAGACGGTAAGCCTGTACCGCGGATGGATTTCTATCGAACGCTCGCCAAGCTGTGCGGCGTCGATGAACCGAAATTCGCAGAGCCTGATCCACTTGCGACCCGATCGATGCGAGCTGGAAAGAAACGCGTCAATCCGCAACGCTTAATGGACGAGCTCAAGTTCGCGTTGCAGTTCCCCAGCTACCAAGAAGGCTTGGCCGACAGCGTAAGGTAGCAACGCCGTAGCTTGGGACGATCGGTAGCTTGGGACGATCGGTAGCTTAGAACGATCGTAGCTTGGGACCATTTGTCCCGAGCGTTTCTTTACTTATCCCGCAAGAGCAAGAAAGGACACGGACCGGACAAATGGTCCCATCCTACAACCTTCAGCGTACTCCCTTTGGGGTCCCGAAAACAACGATTTCCAAATGTCAAGTTGATAATTTTAGGATAAGGCATCGATTGCGAGCGAGTACGAGCACGAGCACGAGCACGAGTGACAGGTCCCGGTCTACGGGCGCTGCGTGTACAATTCGCGTTCCGTTAAATCGCCCAACGCGCCCAGCGCGATCAACTGATAACCCAACAAGAAAGTTCTTCCATGAAACGAATCCCTCCATTCGTTGCCAGTGTATTTTTCAGCCTCTTTTTCTTCGCGCTGACAGCCCTGACTTCGAACCTAGTTTGCGGTCAATGGAAACCAGCGGAAACACGGCTAATCACAGAATGGGGCCGGTCACTCAAGCCCGATTCGGTTTGGACTGAATATCCCCGTCCGCAACTGGAACGCAGCAACTGGACCAACCTCAACGGACTGTGGTCTTATGCAATCACCGCCAAAGATGCAACTCGACCAACCAAATGGGATGGGCAATTGCTGGTTCCGTTCGCCCCCGAAGCGCCGCTATCGGGCGTTGGACGTTTGGTCGAACCGACAGAAGCTCTCTGGTATCGCCGAACGTTCACTGCCAAGAAAACTAACGGACTACAAACTCTACTGAACTTCGAAGCGGTCGACTATGACGCAACCGTGTGGGTCAATGGTCAAGAACTAGGCGCGCATCGTGGAGGTCACACACCATTTTCGTTTGATGCCACAGCCGCCTTGATCGATGGCGAAAATGAACTGGTCGTTCGGGTGCTCGATGCGACGGAGGGCTATCAACTGCACGGCAAACAGAAACTGCGCAACGAAGGTATCTGGTACACACGCGTTACTGGAATTTGGCAAACCGTTTGGCTGGAGCAAGTTCCAGCCATTCATCTACGCGATCTCAACTACGCGAGCGACATCGACAAAGGCACCATCACGGTCACCCCAGAGTATTCGAAACCAGAGTATTCGAAGCCTGATGCAGGAGTGAAGATCCGCGTAACCGCTTCTTTCCAGGGTCGAGAAGTTGGCAAAGCAGAAAGCGCTGGTCCAGTCACCATTGCCATCAAGCAAGCTCAACTCTGGAGTCCCGATGCTCCGAATTTGTACGACCTCAAAGTGGAATTGCTAAACGCGACTGGCACAGTGATCGATTCAGTCAAGGCTTACACGGCGCTGCGCAAGTTCGGTAAGTCGAAGAACGAGCAAGGACACTGGCAATTGACACTGAACAACCAGCCGATATTCCAATGGGGACCGCTCGATCAAGGTTGGTGGCCAGATGGATTGCTCACGCCGCCTTCAGACACAGCCATGCGATCGGACATCGAGTTCCTGAAGGCTTGCGGTTTCAACATGATTCGCAAGCACATCAAAGTCGAGCCACGGCGTTACTACCACCATTGCGATACGCTCGGCATGATCATGTGGCAAGATCAAGTGAGCAATGGATACGGTAAGAACGGCGATCAGGAATCCACCAGTCCCAATTGGACTCGGATGGCCCCCAATCCCACCGATGCCCAGTGGCCCGCGGAGGCTCATCAGCAATGGGTGACGGAATACAAGCGCATGGTGGACCACTTGCGCGATGCGCCTTGTATCGGCGTCTGGGTACCTTTCAATGAAGCCTGGGGGCAACATGCTACCCTGGAAGTCGGCAAGCTGGCCGCAGAACTCGATCCAACCCGGTTGATCAACATCGCCAGCGGCGGGAACTTTTGGCCGGTGGGCGATATCGCCGACCATCATGAATACCCCCACCCTGCCTTTCCTGTTAAAGACAAGCGTTTTGACGATTACGTCAAAGTAGTCGGTGAATTCGGCGGTCACGGCTGGCCCGTAAAGGACCATCTATGGAAACCGGATGCAAACAACTGGGGTTACGGCGGACTGCCCAAGTCGATTGAGGAGTGGCAGGGGCGGTACCAAACCTCGATCGGTGTTCTCGCCGCCCTGCGCGCCGAAGGCATCGCGGCTGGCATCTACACGCAGACGACCGACGTCGAAGGTGAAATCAATGGCCTGCTCACCTACGATCGCTTGAAGAAAGCCGATGTGGCTTGGTTGCGAAAGCAATCTCAAATTCTGCTGGCGGCACCAACTGTGCTGAAGGATCGTCGAGAGCTCATTGCCACAGCAGAAGCCGGCCCACAGAATTGGCAATACGTAACCGCCGCTCCGGCTGAAAAGTGGATGCAGCCGACCTTTGATGCATCAAGCTGGCAGACTGGTCAAGCTGGTTTTGGGGCAGGCAACCCACCACCCCCTGGAGCACCCATTATGTCCGCTTGGACAACGCCTGAAATCTGGATTCGCCGAACCTTCGACTTGGCAGAAGCCCCCGCAGACCAAGTTTACTTGAGGCTGTACCACGACGAAGATTGCATTGTGTACATCAACGGCACCGAAGTCGCGCGTTTCAGTGGCTACTCAACGAACTACGTCAACCTGGCACTTGCATCCGAGGGCAACTTAGCAAAGGGCAACCTAATCAAGGGCAAGAACGTGATTGCTATTTACTGCAAACAAACCGGCGGCGGCCAGTTCATCGACGCTGGCCTGTTCACCGCAAAGTAGACGGCAATTCGCGATAACGGCCTACGGCTGGCCTACTAAGGCTGCCTCACAAATCCAATGTTCCCAGGATTAACATCAGCCACGAAGATGCCGTAGCTTTTGAGAGTTTCGAGGATACTGGCCGCATGCGGCCAGTTTTCTTCGAACTGTTCTTGCTTGTCGAGTTCCCATTGCTCGAGGATATGTCCGTCATAGTCAGGCGGATTGTCGAGATACGCACACCAAAATCCAGCACAAATGGACGAACTACAACCGTCATCTCGATAGCCATCAGTTCATCGTCATATTCGACTAACTCAGGAACATGATGTCCTTCGACCTCATTTATGCCCATGTCTTTCAGCCGAAGGTATACATCCCTTTCGCAAGCGTACGGCCGTCGACGCTCATGGATCTTCAGCGCGTTATAGCCGATGGGGCTCGCACCACTGCACGCAAATACGCTACCATGTACGCCGAAGCCAAAAGCTACATCTTCAACAAATCGATACCCCCGAACATCGCAATATTTCAGTGCACGCGCCAGAAGTTCAGAGCGAGAATTTGCCATGATATCAGCCGCTAGCCATTCGTCTGTTGTAACTTTGGAGTTGCTGGTCGGAGAGCGCAAGATACCACTCGTCCAAATGTCGCGAGAGTACCTAATCTCACAAACTCCTGTTGAGCTTCCCGTTACCGATGCTGAAATATTAATGCATGTTGACGGAAAACCAACTCGGATGGCTGTGTTTCTGCCAGACGGTTGCAGCCTCGAGAACCGTCGCTTTCGAATCGCACCGCCCAGAAATCAAGCACCGGATTAGCCGCAGTGCGCTAGCACCGGTTGCCGCAGCGAAAACCGGACGCTAGCCGCGTTCCGGCTGATATTGCAAACCCTAAAATTAAGCTGTGACAATCCACTAGCAGGCTGCTGAAAAAGTTGATTAGCAAAATGTTACGGGTCCATCCTAACCCGAAGCGTTAGCATCAAAGACAATAGCCGGTGGTAAGCGGAGCGCCACCACCGGAAACAACGCTAGAAGGAAAGTCGATCCTGAAGTGATCGCAGAATCACCAACCGCTGACGTTCCGCTTACCACCAACGAATACGGCTTAATTACTTGAGCGCAATCGTCTGCTGCAGCGGGCGCAAGACGTTCTCGACTAAGTACTCGTCAACCATCTTCTCACAGATGCCAGCCAACCTCGTAAGCTCATCCGCGAAGTCCTCGTTGGCTCCAAGGCTATCGTAGCGTCGCAGTGTAAGGTAGACACTTAGCTGCTCTTCGCCATACTCGCCGCTACGTACTTGATAAGCCGTGGTACGAGTCTCAAAGGCCAGCCGACATTGCGTCTTGCAGTCATCGTCGAGCGACAATTGAATGGCAGGCTCAAAGCCCAAGATCGACGTGCCGCCGATCTCGGCTAAACGCTCCATAGCGGGCATCATGCCAAGTGCTTCAGCCAGCAACTCGTTCTGATTGCCACGATAGTTGTAATCAAACCCCATCGTGTAGTTCAGCGATTCGCAATCAAGATGGCTGATCGATAACGAAAACGGAATCAACTCCAGCACGGATCGATGCTGGGCAACGGCATCCTCCATCGTCGGCGCGTTCACGACCCCACTGCTCAAGCGTTTCGGCTCTATCGAAACCCAACGATAATGGCCCGACTCTTTGTCTTCCTCCAACGTAAATTCCCCCCGCTCCCGAGCCGAGAAATTCGTCATTGCGGGGAAACGACGCTGCACCTGCTCAAAGAAATTCAGCACTGATTCGCGATTGCTGGGTAATTCCATTTCCGTACTAAGGTGCATATTTACATAAGTTTCATCACACAATGCACCATACTTATTCATTCAACAGTCCTTTCAGACCAGGAAACGGAGTCGTAGCCAAGCTTCAGCAGTCGTGGGAAGCCTTGCAAAGTATAGGTGCTTTGGCCACAAAGTGTCAAAGAGGCGGCTTTAGGCGGGGCGCACGAGCCGAGTGCAACTGTAGGGGTGGGTCACACGAGCCGAGTGCGACTGTATGGGTGGGTCGCACGAGCCGAGTGCGACTGTATGGGTGGGTCGCACGAGCCGAGTGCGACCGCTTTGGGTGGGTCGCACGAGCCGAGTGCGACCTTCTGCACAAAACTTCCAGCAGAAGACTTCCCAGTGCACCCCGGTCGCATCCGGCAGAAGCGACCCACCCATATCCGGTCGCATCCGGCAGAAGCGACCCACAGTTGCCTAGTCGCTTCCGGCAGAAGCGACCTACCGACCTACCGCGACCGCAAAAAAGCAATCAAAGCAGCCAACTTCTCCGCCGAAAGCTTCGTTTCAAGCCCTTCGGGCATCAGCGATACTCCGGAATCGCGGATCTCTTCAATGTCCGCCAACGCAACTTCGCGCTCGCTGCCATCCGCAGCCGCCAGCCGGACACTTTGTGCAGTCCGCTGCTGTATCACTCCCGCTAATACTTGCCCATCCGCGGTTAAGACGGTGTACTGATGGAACTTGGGCTCAATCGCACGATTCGGATCCATGATCGCCGTGACCCATTGTTCGATCGTCCAATGTCCTAGGTTATCAATCGACGGACCAACCATGGCTTTGCCCTCCGCAGGTCGATGGCACACAGCACAGTTGTCCGCAAATATCTGCTTTCCATCTTCAGGCTTGGCATTCTTGGGCATCTCATTCATGTACTTGGTCACCACTGAAGCACGCGCTGTCGGTTTGCCAAACACCAGCTCACAGCGATTGCGAATCTTGCGATCGCCATAGCTCTTCAACTGCTGAACTGTGGCCACGTCGAGATCCGTAGTCTTGACCTCTCCCTTCTCAAGGGCTGCCACCATTTGTTCGACCCATGGCTTTCGAGTCAACATGCTGGTCGCGGCGACCGAACGGGCTTCAGGTGTTAGACGTGGCCAAAGCCGCACTAGCATCGCTCCGACGGCTGGCGAGTTAATGCGCCGCGCGGCCAACAAAGCTGCCTCTTGCACGGTTGGCATTTGTCTTGCATCCACCAGCTTTTCAATGGCTTGCAGGGATTGCTCTTCAGCCACCAATCCACAGCCCAGCAGATTGATCAGCACCAATCTTTCGGGCTCTGGGACTTCACTATTGGTCATGCGGACCAGTGAGTTCTCAGTTACTTTGCGCAACACCGAATCCACAACCTGCCTTGACTTGTCAGGCTTGTCCGTCTGCGAATCCCCTTTCGATGCACTGTAAGCGGTCAGCAGCAACAGCTGAGTTGGAGTCAACGCAGCTTCTGCATCCGCCGGTTGTTCTTTGAAATAGTTATTCAGCAAAATCGATTGCGTTTCCGGTTCCAAACGCGACCACAAGCGACTGACACATTGTTGGATATCCGCAAACACGCTATTCGACAATCCACTGGGTCGGTTGGCTGCACTTAGCAAGCCGTTGCACAACTGCTTGGCTTGAGCCGGATCTTGGCAGAGCGAAAGACTGCGAATGATCCAAGAGTTCTCCAGCGAACGCGCGGCAACAGTCGCTAGTTTTTCCTCCGTTTCAGCCGGTGGAAATGAAAGGGTTGTCAACAACCACTGCAAGTCGACTTGGGGGCCACGATCTTTTTCAACCGTTGCCACGATTTGCTTGCGCAACTTCATGGTGCTCTCATCGGCACCAGCCAGTTGCCCCTCTGCTAGTTCAAGTGCCACGCGCACAACCCGTGGATCGCGATCCTGCAATGCCGCAATCAAGTCTTCGGTATCAAGTCCACCCGTCGCTGCCAAGCTGCCAAGCGCCGTCACACGCACCGCTGGGTTGCCCTGCTTCACAGCCATTTCACGGACAGATTGGCTAATCTCACTAGTAACTTTACCTTCAACTTTCTTTCCACTCCACATCCATGCCAGCTGAGCCAACTCGCGCACCGCACCGTTATCGCTCGCCAGCTTTGGCAGCAACTCGTTCGACTTTAGCTCATTCGGCTTGGAAAGAATCGATGCAAGTGGCTGAGGCGAAAAGCTCTCGTGGTACACGCGATAGATCCGACCGAGTTTTTCGCCGCTGCGTACATTAAGACGCTCTTGCCACGCGGTAGGAATCCACTCAGGATGCTCGATGACTTGCCGCGACATATCCAGTATCCACACGGTGCCATCCGGAGCATTGACGGCTCGCACTGGACGACAAAATGGATCCGTCGATGTGAAGAAGTCGTATGTTTTGTCCGCTTCAAATCGCTCACCCACAAAACTGCTGCCCGACGGTTTGACTTGGAAGCGAGCCACCAAGTTATGAACGGGTTCGCAAACCAGCGCCGCACCAAGCATGTCTTGCCCCAGCCCCGGCGTGCGAACGATCATGCTACTGCACGCACTCGTGAATCGATTCAAGGCAAACAGGTCGTTGAAGCGATCCACCGTTCGACTGCGTGGGAACACAGGCGGCGCGATCGCTGGAGTCAGCAAGTGTTGCTTTGAATCACCCGCAATCGAGGCCTGAGTCTGGTAGCGACTATCGACCACAAACTGATACATCGGATAACTGTTCGAGTTACCGAACCAATTCCCAAAGTCATCGCGAGCTCGGATGAACTGAGTTTCACCGGACGTAGTACGAATCTCGCCAGTGTCAGGATTCCAGGCAACGTCATGATGTTGAACTGGATAGGTCTTGTTCGCACGATGGCTCACCAGTTTCTTAGTGGACTCGCCGGAAGTGAAATGCAGCCACCCGTCCAGCCCCACAGCGAAGCCGCTGGCACGGTGTTGCGGATTCGCCTCCGCAATCCCTGTCAAAAGCACTTCGCGTTCATCAGCAGTTCCATCGCCGTTGGTATCGCGTGCGAACAGCACATCGGGGGCCGCAATCACAATCGCGCCATCGCGCCACGGCATAACGCTGGTCGGATAGGAAAGTCCGCTGAGGAACAGCTCAACGGTATCGAGCGTACCATTACCATCCGTATCGCGCAGTCGCTTGACCCGCCCACCTTCACCGTTGCCCAACGGATAGTCGGCCATCTCAACAACCCATGCGCTCCCATCGGGCGAGAAAGCCACGTTGATGGGATCACGCACCATCGGCTCAGCAGCGATCAACTCAACGCGATACCCCGCAGGCACATGAATGGACTTCAGCGCTTCTTCGGCCGACAGTGGCTGGCCCTCAGCCTGTGTTTCGTGAAGCAATTCGTCGATGCGGCGTTCGATCAGTTCTTGCGTACCGGCTTGCCATCGACCAGGTTGCAGATAGTAAGTCATCGAGTCATCGACTTCGTAGCCACCTTCGGCTCGCATCCGTTCACTGGCCACATAAGCGAACACGTCGTCAACATAAGCGGCTACCCACGTCTGTTTACCTCCCAGTCGCTTTTCGATGGACAGCTGATACTCGGAGACAACTTCGCCACCGAGAAAGATCCAAGTCAATTCGTCACCGAATTGCCAAGAGTGAATGGGCATCGGCACTGTTTCTGGCAAACGCCCCATCGCGGCTCGCGTAGCCTTCATGTGCTCGGCCCAGCGTTTGATGTTCGGATTCTCGCTCTTGGCTTTCGCTTCCACATCCTCTGGCGTTGGGATTTCCGGCGCGAGCCCTGCGTAACCGAAACGTGCTTGGGGCGAAGCGGTCAGCGGCGTGCGCTCTCCCTGCATGGCTTTCTGCACGCTGTCAACTAACTCAGCCGCATGTTGCTGTGCAAATTCGTATCCGGTGCGAGGTTTGGGATTGGCGTCTGCCCCACAACCGATGACGGGCAGAAACACGGCTTCAGGATGGATGGCTTCTAATCGAGACGCCGACAAACCAGCCCAATCGCCGCTGACCTGATTGAAATCGCCACCCATCGTGGTGCAATGACAAGCGTACATGTAAGCCGCGCCGAGCACTTTGTCGTCCATGGACCGGCATTCGAGCACACGCACACGCCGATCGCAGGCACCATCGGGAGTCTCACCAAAACCCGCCCACTTGCCAGCACGGATCGCGCGACGTTGCATCGCAAAGTTGGCACTTGTCGTTGCGATATTCAACTTCGCTGGCTTGGCCGCTCCGAACGCCGCTTCAATCGTCTGCTTGACCTTAGCCACGAGTGTGCTGGTGTAGTCCTTGATGTGCTGTGTTTCATCATCGGTCAGCGGTGTCGAATAAAGGTTGTTCAATCCGCCGGCTAAGTGGGGCGCCGCATGGGAGTGCGAGCTGCAGAGGACGATCTGACTACGTTCGATACCAAACTTCTCATTAGCCCAAGTGGCCACCTCAATCGTCATAGCTGCAGTGACCGCAATACTATCGATCGAGACAATTACCACGGCCGCCGATTGCGGCTGACCAGCTTGAACGATCGTCATCGCCCGCGCGTGCAACGGATCCGCGACACTATCGAACTCCTTCGCGCGATTCGCATAGCCGCTCAACCGAACTGGCGAAGTCGGAGTAACATCCGCTTTTGCAAACCCAACCTGCCAATCCGCTGCCGAGCATGGGCTGATACAAAATCCAAGGACGCAGGTTACCAAGATCATCGGCTTCAACAGGTATGGCATAGCAGTATTCCGTACAGGCGGGCTCATTCGCAGACACTAACAACTGTAGCCATATTAACCGATTTGCCCTCGGGGTGGGTCGCACCTTGCCGAGTGCGATCTCTCTCCAGCGCGCATCGCCCCAGAACCCGCCTCGCAGCGTTGCGGAATGGGTGGGTCGCATCTTGCCGAGTGCGACCTGCCAGCCCTGTCCGCGTCCCGTCTACAACCCCAAACCCAAG
>JANRMD010000129.1:0-5395 GCA_033761895.1 Pirellulaceae bacterium
GGCCCCACATTCCCCACGTCAACGTTGCCAACCACCTACTGATACAACAGCAGTTCGCTTACGGTAATTGTCTGCCTAGTTCGGTATCGCAATCGTTCAAGCCAATCCGTCTCCGCGGTACTGGCAAGAGTCTCCGAGAAACGTAGGTTACGCTCGATTTCTTGTGCAATATCCATTACCTAACCTCACAGAGCGAATTCCAGCACCTCTCGTGTTCGCGAGTCGCAGCACCGCCAAAACCGCCAACTTATTCGGAAGGTGACACCAATAAATTGAGCAGTGACGACCTCTTTCCACTTTAAGCACGGCGAAATCTTGGCAAAAGACGCCTGCGTCGAAGGCGGATAGTGCTACCGCAAAAAATGGAATTCCTCGGATGGTGCCACCTATGAATTGAGCTGTTGCGATAACAAACTACTGGACCCACTAGTGAGATTAAGGAGAGTAATCCGATTACTGTAGCGACGGCACTGCCACCGATTACACAAACTCTTGCTAGTTCGGATTCCTGAGCACCATTACGACTCGTTTTGAACAATCAATCCAAATGTCTCCAAAATATCGATGCGGAACCCAACCCCGATTGGTTCGAATAATGGTATCGAAGTAGACATTTTGGGGGCCGGGTTTTGGATTGGCACACAGTTCTTTGTGAGTCGCGTATCCTTGAGGCTCCCATTCCGTCCTATTGATCGAAGACCATTCGATCGCGTTCGCCTCAATCACCGGCTTCGAAGCAACACGATTGCCACCACTATTCTGTTCAAGTAACGAGATGCGTGACTCATGATCCTCAAGCAATGTCGAATGCTGCTTTACTCGGTCACAAAGAGAACCAAACTCTTTTTCGTACATTAACTTAACCAGTCGTACAGCAGCCTGTGCTTCGTTTATTTCCTGCTGCTGATTTTTAAGTTCCTGTCTCACAAAAGGCAAAACCCTCTCTGCTACAAAGCTCTCAGAATTTTCTGTACCGGCGATTTTCTTGGCGAGCTTAAAAACCTCACGCTGCAGTGGCTCGGTAGCGTTTCCAACTGCCTGCTGCAATTCCTTGACGACCGTCTGGAGAATGCGTTCCTGGTTTTCAAGGCGATCTTTAAATTGTTGGAAAACTGATCCACCATACGCTGATTCTCGTAAGCTATGGACGATATCAAGTATGAGGCAGTCGGATGCTTCCAACCGCTCTAGTCGCTTGGAAACAAGCTCAAGTTCTTCCCTTGACAGATGCTCCTTGACTTTGTGGATCTGAAAAGCCATTGCGACCTTTTGATCGATCGAAAGGCTGCTGAAATCTTTGCCGTCATAGGCTTTCAAGTCTGCTCCGCATAGGGTCAGAATCAACAAGTACAAAATGCGGACACTTTTCACTATTTATCTCCTTCAAGTAAGTGCTGATTCTCTTCTATATATTTTGTGAGTTCCTTGTCCAAGTCACTGGAAGCACGATTCGGCGTTCTGTTGAAGTACCCCCAGAAACCCCTAACGATTCTCGTCTCAAGAAAGCTATCCACGCTTATGACTAAGATTCCAAGGATTACAAGTACTGCAATAACCGGATGGTTTTTGATCCCGTGCAAGAAGTTATCAACCTTGTTATCCCGATTTTCGCTCATTGTTGCTCCTCCGACACTCAGTTTACCATTATTGATTCGCTCGCCAATAGAATATTAACGCATATTTTCAATCAACTTCAGATTGAGAGAACCTAGGCGGCTTGGGTGAACAATTACGGCGCGTGTGGCGATGGAGACCGGTGTAACGTCGTGTGCCCTCTGGCTGTGCCGGCTGTTCCAGTGAGAATGATGGAGCTGACGCTCACCGTAGTTTGCCTATCATGATGCGCTCGTCCCGAAAGCAGCCGAAGCGGGACGGTATCTGTCGCAATAGAGTCGAGTGATGGCAAGCCCATTTGTAAACGGGCTGCTTAGGATAACGGAAAAGGGGCAGGCCTGACCCCTTTTGTCTTTTCTGCCATCAACCAATCGCAACCATACCAGCCAATCTTGCTAAATTGGCTGGTTATACGTTGAAATTCACACCTTACCGATGAAATGAAATAGAATGCGATGCGATGCACCGGCACGGCGGGTGTGGCACTGGCGATGGGTGACTTCGTGTGCCACTGGCTGTGCCGGCTGTGCCAGTGCGAACGAAGGAGTTGACGTCCACCAACGGTAGTCTGCCTAACAAGATTAGCTCATCCCAAAAGCAGCCGAAGTGGGACGGTATCGGTGACGCTAGTCTTAGGTGATCGTAAACCGAATTGCAAAAGGCATCGAGGTGAGTGGCGTGTAGCACTGGTTAACGTGTGATTTGGTGTGCCAGTGCGAACGAAGGAGTTGACGTTCACCAAAAGTAGTCTGCCTAGCAAGTTTAGCTCATCCCATCAGCGGCCGAAGTGGGACGGTATCAGTGACGGTATAGTTAAGTGATGGCGAACCGACTGCAAGAGGTATCGATATGGGGCGAATGATACCAGATGCTGGTCTTAATCAGAAAACTGAATTCCTCTAGTGTTAAAACTCCGGCAGCATTACTCAAACGGTTAACGTGTTTGAAAAACTAGGGTTCTGAAAGTCTTGCACTTCGTTTGCAACGGTACAGCCAGTGGCACGCGGCACAGGCTTCCGCTAACGTGCGACATTGGGATCGAATACTTAGGCTCGAAGGCCGTGTACTTTTGGGAGTCCTGCGAACTGTTGCTTAGCGGGCTCAGCCAGGTAGTAGCGAGCACTGGACGAGCGATAATCAATTGCTCGTCGGCATAACTTGCGTTCGACAGGATTGCGATGGATGTAGTCGATCGACCTTTGAATAGCCTTAAGGGTGAACAAGTTCGATCAAAGCCGGGTCCTTCCTGCCAAAATCTGAAGCAACGCTTTCCAGGTCGCTCGCGAACGGTCAGCTTTTCAGGTAACGGCGACTTTGCATCTTTGAGGCAACTATGAACGAAACTCGAAAGCGGTTGCTTGATGGCTGCGAGATACCTGCCGATATCAGGCTGCGTTGTTAGCGGAAACACTAACAAGTGAAGGTGCTCAGGCATGTACACGAATGCTGTTAGCTCGAACTGGTGCGTCTGGTTGGCCTGATCAATGCATCGAGACAACTCGATACGCCAAAGGTCGTTGGTAAGCAAAGGCGTTCTGCGATACGTCGAAAATGTTAGCTCGTGAAAGTCACCAGGGTTGTGATGGCGCTTCACTCGTTTTCGATGAGGCTGCGTGTTCATTTGCTTTCGCAATTCTCCATCGATGCGGGACCACAGTTGGACTAAGCTGTGGCAACGTATTTGATAGTCTTTGCGGATTCCGACCGCATTACTTCGACGGCTTTTCGCAGGTCGCTATTGTATTGGGTCAACCACTTTCTATGTAGAGTAACCTACTTCGATCGCACTGGCATAGCCAAGTGGCACACGAAGTCGACAGTGCCACCCCGACATCTATGTGCTGCGCCGTGACAAACTTCGGCATCCGCTTTCCAGAATCTTAACAGCGGAAACGTACACGAGCTGAATCCGTCAGCGGCAATTTGGATGAATCACTGCCTGGTGGCTTGACGCGAAGGGAAGCAGGATGCTTCTTGCATCCACTACTGACAATTCGGGAAACGCTGCCAAATGGGGTGGTAGCAGTACGCATTGATGATAGTTGGGTGATTGATACAATCGCCGCCATGCCTTAGCTGCAGTATGCAGTGAATTCAATTATCCCAGTTAAGATGTCGAGCTCCATTGTGCCCAAGAGTCAACGTCACGAAACCCGAAAACAAGATCCGGGACGAGTAGGTAAAGCCCATGGCAGTGTTTGGAAGTCGATGGAATGGTTTGTACCCTTCATCGACAACCAAGCAATTATGTATCACGGGCACCAATCACCAGATGACCACAGCGATTGTGGCCCCGAAATATTTTGCTGTCCTAAAGCGGCTATTCTGTTCCAACAACGTTTTCCGGAATCTAATGCTGCAAATGCCGATTGGTTATTCAAGGGGGGAGCGTTCCTGGCGTCTTGGATGAATAGTGGTGGGCCGAGTGTCTACTACTTTTTCTTCTGCGATCCACAGTATCCGTTTACTGTTCGCTTTTCCCCTGTCTATGCTCCCGAGCTTCGCGACGTACTACTCAAACGAATACCGCTCGATCGTTACCTTGAAAATGCAGATCTGATTTTTCCAGAAGAAAAGAATTGAACTGTTAAATTTCGGGCTCCTACGGATTGTTCACCCCATAAATTGAGTTGCGATGGGCATCGCACCCCCACTGCAGGCGGATTGGGCGTCGGCGATTCTCGCACCAAGCTTGAAAAGTACGGATAAAGGGTAAACAAATAAGGGAGACAGGTATGAGCGCAAAAGGGAAGTCGATGGGTGCTGAACTCACCGATCGATTGCGTAAATTTACCGAAAAAATTGAGAAATTAGAAAATGTCTCTGAATTGCCTGAGGTACTTACGGTTCGAAAAGTGAAGCTAAATCTGAGGCCAAGGAACTACTCGAGCGACGAGGTACGCGAAATCCGTAAATCGCTCAAAGTAAGTCAACCAGTACTTGCCGAGTTTCTCGGTGTATCTCCGTCAACTGTAAAGGATTG
Source organism: Pirellulaceae bacterium (assembly GCA_033761895.1). Lineage (GTDB taxonomy): Bacteria > Planctomycetota > Planctomycetia > Pirellulales > Pirellulaceae > Aureliella. The sequence continues at coordinate 4,598 of JANRMD010000129.1, forward strand.
GGAACAAGGAGTCTGTCCGCCACAAGGTCCCGCTTGCCGAATACTTGAAGAGATGCAGCGTGACCTTGAACTGTGGGCCAAGCGATTTCGTGATCTTGCAACCGTTACAGCGGAGTAGAGCATTCCTTGAAGTGGCCCTTCTTCGGATGGTGCCACCCACAAATTGCGTTTACCTAATGAAACGCTGGCGAATCCCGCAGAATTACTGAATTACTCTGCGGATCGTTGGGCTTCTCACTAAATTGAGGCGTCAGGACCAATGGCGACGAGGGCTTATGCTGTTAGCAACGTACGCATGGCCGAGTCGCAACAGCCCTGACGCTAGGCGAACACGTTGTTTCGGCCTCAGCGATCGACCCATGCACGGTTTGCCCTACCGTTCGGCCACTTCATCTTCGGTAACGAGTTTTAGTTAGAAGCACAACGATCCGCCGTGCAAGTGGGCGGTCAGGTTGGCACGCCCATTGAACGGCTTCGGGTCTGGGTGGCACGCCCTGAGTCTTCGACGGGCGTGGGCAGTGCGAGGTGACTTTGCGTTCTAAGGCAAGACCTGATCGATGAGCGACGCTTCCTAGGCAGGCAATCTGAATGCAAGGGTTCTTGCAACAAGGTGCCCGCGTGCTTCAAACTTGCTAACATTGGGTAGTGTTTTTATGGTTCGCCACGCCCTTCGAAGACTCAGGGCGTGCCACCCCCTAAACGGAAAAGGGGGCTGTAAAGGGAAAAGAGCCCGGACCTCTTTTTCTTTTCCTCGAGGATGTCGAACGTGGCAACACAACCGATGTTAAGGAAGTTCGC
>JANRMD010000130.1:0-3760 GCA_033761895.1 Pirellulaceae bacterium
ATCCGACGCGAATGCCTCGACCATCTCGTGGTCATGGGCGCGGCACATCTGCGACAGATCCTGCGATCCTACGCGGCCTATTACAATCAGGCGCGAACGCACCACTCACTGCGCAAGGACTGCCCGGTTCACCGACCCATAGAGGCGCTCGGGACGATCTTCTCCCAGCCTCTTCTCGGCGGCCTTCATCACCAATACGCCCGGATATAATTCTCGGTACAGACAGGCGTTCGGCTTCCGGCCGCTCCAATTTTTTGACCCTATGAGTTCGCGGCACTGACAGTGCTTGTGCGGATAGAGCTTATCGCGGTCCAAAAATCAGCGTGCAGCACTTTTGGAATATGCGCGACTGTGAAAAGTTCGGCAACATTACGCAAGCTGGAGTGCCGCAGTATATGCTCCACGTGCTCTGAATCGGACTTGATGCGCGTGGCGATTGCTGTGGCGACGAAGCGCAAATGGCCAGCACAAATGGCGCGTAGCAGCAGTAGGTCTGCGAGTTTGCCTTCCTTACTCAGGGACTGCACCAGCGCCGCCAACCCATCATCCGGGGTGTCGCGCACCAGCGCCAGCAAAGCATTGGTTGCAGCTTCAGCACCAATCGCCTCAGTACGATCAGGCATGTTGTAGCGCTTAAACATCTTTTCGCGCACGGCACCTGTGATTTTGTTGGTCAGCGCCACAACCACCTCAGCGACTAAGTCATCGCGTCCCGCCATTTTAGTAAGCACCGATTGCACTGTTCCAAAGCGGCTGATTATCTTGCTGCAGACGGGCTCGGTCATCGGCGCCGCCTTGTTGCCGACCAGCGTCTCCGCTACTTCCGTGTCGCCGATCTCGGCAACCGCGACAGCCAGCGTTTCCGGCATACTGGCGCGACGCGCAACAGAGAGTAGTGCTGTGCGCGAGATTGTCAGGACAAGTTGGCGCCAATCTTCTTCTGAGAACACCTCGGTGACCTCTAGGAACGGGCAGGCCACAGAATCGATGTCATGGGCAATCTTCAATGCGATGTCGCGCGGCAAGAATTTCGTTTGGCGGACAGCGAGTGACAGTTCGTAGCGCACGCGTTCACTTGCGTCGGCTGCGAGCGCTCGTGCTAACGCTTCGGCCGCCTGACGACCGGCTAAGTCGCGCCCGTCGTTTGTCAGCCATTCCCCAGCGCGGTGCGCGATGCCACAGCGAGCGACGTCGTCCTTACCCGCCAGCAGTGCATTTTCGTCAAACGATGACACGAGACAACCTGCCGACAGCAAATTCTGTGACAACTGCGTAGGATCGTCCAGTTTTGTTCATGAAGCATTAATCGGTCGGGTACCGTAGCGTAGTGTCGGAACGGCCGCGATCCAAGTTTACTAGTTCTTGACTTGGGGTGTTTAATTTTGGCGTCGGTGGAAGACCATCTGCGGAGCGCAGTATGCAGACTCGAGCAAAATGGCATTTTATCTATTTTGCCTTGGCAGCTTTTAGCGTTTTTGCCGTTCTATCCGGCCTTGCTCTGACCCATGAAATCATGACGATCTACCGCGGATCGGTAGACGAGAACAAATTGTGGGCGGACCGCGTACGCACGCTAGGTGAAATGAGTCTTCTGGCGCAGAAGACGAATGCCCCTGGCAATGACATTTTTGAAACAAAGCAATCGGAGGAAGAGCGCGGAAAGCTAAATCAGGCGCTTGCGGAGTTCCACAAGCTTAATCGCAGGATACTTGAAGATTATTCCACTATACGTAACGTCGACGACAAAGCAAAGGCGCTTGGCAGCTTGGATATTATAAACAGCTCCATGGATCGCATGGTCGCCGAAGCAGAAATTATATTTACACATTTTGAAAATGAAGAAAACGAGATCGCTGCAACGCGTATGGCCATTATGGACCGAAAATACGCTGCGGTCACCAATGCTATTACGGATGCTAGCGATAATATTAATGCTATTATAACAAAGAACTTTCAAGAACAGATAGCAAATGCCTATGCACTGCGGAAGTTCGAATATGCACTCGCGATTGTCATCTTCATAATGGTTCTCTCTATCACTGTTTACGGACGCAAACTTGCGAGGGTCATGCAAGAGCACGAAGAGGCGCTACAAGCCGCTAAAGTGCAAGCGCAGGAAGGAAGTCGAGCAAAGTCCGAGTTTCTGGCGTCGATGAGCCACGAGATTCGAACGCCAATGAACGGCATCCTAGGCACGGTCGCCAACTTGCTGGGAGGAAAGCTCTCACCACACCAACGCGAGCAAGTTCAGATCATCAAGGAATCAGGCGATGCGCTTTTAGAAATTATAAATGACATTCTCGACTTGTCGAAAGTTGAAGCGGGCCGTCTGGAACTGGAGTTCACGGATTTCAAGGTTAGCCACTTGCTGGACACCACCGTGGCCCTGTGGGAATCGCGCGCCCAGACGAAAGGGCTAAAACTAAAGATCGAGAACAAGCTCGGCGAACTGGACGTTATTCGCGCCGATTTCGGTCGCATTAGGCAGGTTCTCTACAACCTGATCAGCAATGCCATCAAATTTACGGCGGTGGGCTCTATTACGATCTATGTGAAACAGTTGCCGCGCAGTGAAGGCGATGCGTTCATTCGCTTTGAAGTTCATGATACCGGAATCGGTTTGGACGATGAGGGCATCGCCAAGATCTTCAAGCCATTCACCCAGGCGAACACTTCCACCACCCGTAAATATGGCGGGACGGGTCTTGGCCTCTCCATCTGCAAGAAAATCGTTGAACTGCACGGAGGGAAAATCGACTTAGAAAGCCGGCCCGGTGAAGGGTCCTGTTTCTGGTTCCAAATTACCGCAGAAGAGGGCGATCCAGAAAAGCTGATCGAGGAGGATGCTGGTGGCGAAGAGCACTTGGCGGAAAAACTGGCAACGATTGGCAAGACGCTGAAAATTCTTGTAGCGGAAGACAACCACATCAATCAAAAAGTTTTGCGTACAATGCTGCAGTCAAGCCTTAACTGCCACGCCGATTTTGTTGGCAATGGGCTGGAAGCGGTGCAACAGGTTCAGTCTCAGCGATACGACCTAGTGCTTATGGACGTGCAGATGCCAGAAATGGATGGCCTGACCGCGACACGAAAGATTCGCGGCCTGGCGGATCTTTCAGTTGCAAACATCCCGATCATTGCCCTGACCGCAAACGCAATGAAAGGGGACCGAGAGAACTATCTTGAGGCAGGAATGAACGACTATGCCTCGAAGCCGATAGAGCAGGTCGCTCTCTTGGGAGCTATCTTGCGTTGCGTGGACAATCCTGGAATTGACGTTCAAAGCTTGCACTCCTTGAAACCTAAGCAGCAACCGCTTCATGCTGGGCCTCTTAGCCCGGAAATGGCCGCTGACCTGACAGAACTTCTGTCAAACATCGAGCAGATCGAAAATTCACTCGCTGATGCGCCAAAGAAGTCAGCTTAAAACGAATCCTGATCTGCCCCGGCTGAGTGGTCCGAGAGGAATGTTAGTTCATGGCGTCTCCTGAAGCCAAGCTGGCCTGGAAGCGGAGCGTAGCGGAGCCGGAAGGCCAGCTGGGCGTGGCGATCGTCTCGAGTGCTGGTGGGCGGTATCCGAGCGAGCTGTGCGGACGTTTCGTGTTGTAGTGCTGGCGCCATGCTTCGATCAGCACCCTGGCCTCGGCCAAGCTGTAGAAGACCTCCCCGTTGAGCAGCTCGTCGCGCAGCTTGCCGTTGAAAGACTCGTTGTAGCCGTTCTCCCAGGGGCTGGCCTTCTCGATGTAGAGTGTGCGCACGC
>JANRMD010000131.1:0-11423 GCA_033761895.1 Pirellulaceae bacterium
GCAGCATGGTCACCGCCGTCCTGCAGTCGTTGGATCAAGCTGTGTCTAGTCTCGGGAGGCATGGTCCAAATGGTCTTCTGGGAAGTGTTGTTTTCGCGTCACTTCATTACACACAAAACGTCATGGATTCCTTTCAGGAAAATTCGCCTAATTTCAAAGTTTGACGTTTAAGCTCTGAACGGAACGAATTAAGGGGCCTAACAGTATCCCTGCCCGCACCCTTAGTGTCCAGATTTGCCAGTGCCTCCCGAACCGGTTTGCGAGCGCAAGTTGACTACTGCAGAAATCTCGCCCCGACGCTTCGTCCGATCCAGCACTTTGCGCGTATCCCCATCGCTACCTGCAGGGACACTACCGTCTCATCTCAGCCCTGAGTGCTGACCCGCAAACTGAGTGGCGAGTCTGATTTAAAGGAGACGATCCCGTTATAAATTTAGAACAAACAACACGATGCACTTACAGATGAGCGTGATTAACTAGATGCGGTTCGAGGTTACTCGCTCGATCCCGCAAACTGCGAACCGAAATCCGAACTTTGGCTAAGGCGAACAAATGGCCCTCGGTCGCGACATCTCGGCTGCCTTATGCAGTGCAGTCTTGATCTTCTGCGGAACAATACTATCCGCAGCAAGCGATTGCTCGCCGAGAGGCGCTGTGGTTAAGCGATGATGTCATGCACAACCTGTCCGTGCACATCGGTAAGTCGGAAGTCGCGGCCGCTGTAGCGAAACGTGAGCTTTTCGTGATTCAGTCCCATCAAGTGGAGTACAGTGGCATGCAAATCGTGAACGTGAACCTTCTTTTCGACTGCCGCGAAACCAAACTCGTCGGTCGCTCCATAGGTCATGCCTCCTTTGACACCGCCACCAGCTAACCACATCGAGAAGCCATGGTGGTTGTGATCGCGGCCATTTCCGTTCTCGGCCACTGGGGTTCGCCCAAACTCACCACCCCAAATAATCAAGGTATCCTCAAGTAGTCCTCGAGCCCTCAAGTCGTTGATAAGCGCTGCGATAGGCTGATCAACATCCTTAGCTTTTTTCGCGTGGGCTTTAATGTCATCGTGATCGTCCCATGGTTGCCCGTCACCGTAATAGACCTGCACCATTCGAACTCCGCTTTCGACCAGTCGCCGCGCAGCCAGACACGCTTCTGCAAATTTGCCTGGACCGTAGGCATCCAGAGTTTGCTTGGTCTCCTGCTTCAAGTCGAATACCTGCTGGGCTTCGCTTTGCATCCGAAACGCCATCTCAAGCGATTGGATTCTCGCTTCTAAAGGATTGTCACGCCCTCCGCGGTTCGCAAGATGAATCTCGTTCATCTGCTTGAGCAAATCAAGCTGTTCGCGTTGCGCGGTTTTTGTAAGGCTGGTATTGTTGATGTGTCGAATGACTTTGGCAGGGTCCATTTCGGAGTTGTTGATATGGGTTCCCTGAAAGATACCAGGCAGGAAACTGTTGCTCCAAAGCTGAGGACCAACGACAGGTTTGCCTGGACACAACACCACAAAACCCGGTAGGTTTTGGTTTTCCGTGCCAAGGCCATACAATAGCCACGACCCTAGCGCAGGTCGCGTCGGCTGGGTCTCGCCACTGTTCATCATCAACAGCGATGGCTCGTGATTGGGAATGTTGGTGTGCATCGAACGAATAACGCAAATGTCATCGATGCACGATCCGACCTGCGGAAAGAGATCGCTAACTTCGATCCCGGATTCGCCGTACTTTCGGAACTTGAATGGCGACATCATCAATCCGCCTGTCTTTCGCTCCGTCTTGAGTTCCGCGTTAGGTGGCCGCTGGCCATTGTACTTTTCGAGCGCAGGCTTAGGGTCAAACGTGTCCACTTGTGATGGACCGCCATTCATGAACAGATGAATGATATGCTTGGCTCGCGGGGCAAAGTGCGCGAGCTTAGACGCCAATGGGTTGTTCGCATCTTGGTCCGCGGCATGAGCCAGCGTGCCATCTTGTGCCAGAATGCCTGCTAGGCCGAGAACTCCAAGACCGGTTCCCATTCTGTGCAGTGACTCACGGCGCGAAATTCTCAAGTGCTGTGATGGATCCATTGCGTTCGATTCCTAATCCAGGTACATGAATTCGTTGCCGCTCAGCAACACTTGCGCATACAGTTCCCAACGGGTGAGCTTAGTTTGTTCGTCAGCGTTGCTGCCGAGGTACGCCAAGCCGAGTTTCAGCTCGACATCGCTGGCTGACCGACCATAGGCCAACTGAAAAGCGTGTTGGATGCGAGCCTCTTCGTTGGGGCCAGCCTCCGCGTGCACTCGAGCCGAAAACGCTTTTGCTTGGTCGAGCATAAACGGACTGTTCAAGACGAACAACTGCTGTTGCGGGACAGTCGTCTCGCTCCGTTTCTCGCTGGTGATGTTGGCGTCAGGGAAGTCAAACAGGCGCAGAAGACTGTCGAGCTCATGCCTGCTTACCATCGCATAAATGGTTCGGCGATAGTTGCTAGTATCTGCTAGATTTGTCGACGGACCACCAAGTGCAGGGTCCAGATTGCCTGACACATGAAGCAATGCGTCTCGCCAAGCTTCGACGTCCAATCGCCGTCGACTCATCTTCCACAAGTACCGGTTGTCCCCATCGATGTTTGCGTTCGCTTCATCGAACGCTGTGCTTAATTGATACGTCGAAGAAAGCATGATCTCGCGATGCAGCGATTTTATGGACCAAGCTGATTTCATGAATCGAGACGATAGATAGTCGAGCAACTCGGGATGCGTAGGCGCTTCACCTTGTTTGCCGAAGTTGCTCGGAGTTCCCACAATTCCGCGACCGAAATGATGTTGCCAAATGCGATTGACCATGACGCGAGCGGTCAATGGATTTTCATCACTGGCGATGGCCTCAGCCAATTCACGGCGACCGCTGCCATCTCGAAAGAGTGGCTGATCTTGGCCGGCAAGGATAGTCAAGAAACGTCTTGGCGCAACCTCGCGTTGATTGGCTGGATTGCCTCGCACATACACTTTCATGTCTGCAACATTCGCTTCGGTATATGCGTGGGCGATGGGGTACATGGCTGGCGCTGCCTTCTTGGCTTCCTCTACTTCGGCACGCAAGCGAGCAAGTTGCTCCGTTTTCTCTTCAGTCAAGAAGTTCTCAAGGTCTTCATCGCGGACAGACAGCGGGCCATCTTTGCCAAAAATCTTAGTGAGCAGTTCTTCACCGATAATAGCAGGCCCTTCGACAGAGTCTTCTACTGGCGGTTCGACTGGCATTTCTGTGTACACGCTGAATTGAATACTCGCTTGCTCTCCGCAGTCCCCCTGATCGGAACCGCTATTGTCCAAACCGCCAGTGGCTTTGAAGTGATCGTAGCCTGCCGGCAAGTCGTAGACGATCATCGAAGGAGCATGAGTTCCAATCGCATAGGAATACTTCTTACCTCCGACTCGGATGCGTTTGCCTTCGTAGTTGCGATTGATTTGAGCGCCACTAAAGCCGTCGATCGACTTCCATTTCAGGTCGGTCAGTTTCAACTCACCTGCGGTCCCGACCAATCGAGGCTCAAGCCAATCGGAGTGGTCACAACTATTGCCGTTGCCGCCTTCTGACACCACCAGAAAAAGCTGTGTCGCATTGCTTATATCCACATCGATTTGCGCGGTTGGCCGATTCTTGGTTACCAACGGAGTCACAAAACGTGGGCTGCCAGGCTTGAGAGGCTCATCGGGTTTTACCGCAACTAGATTCGAGGTAGACATGGCATTGCGGTCGTTCAGCAACGCTTGCACTGTTTGCTGAAATTCCATAGCTATACGCGTAACGTCGTCCAGCGGTACAGTCTTCTTTCGATCCATGGCAAACCAGGAATCCAACTCGGCAACCTTCCCCTTTTGCTTCATATCGAGAAAGTCCAGCCAACGTCGCAACAGGAACTCGTTCAAGTCCGCTTGCTTTGCAAGGTCAGATACGCTGATTGGCTGATCGCTCTCTGCAGCGACCTGGTATTTCCAAACAGCCAGCATGGTTTGCGAAATCTCCCCAACACGCGATTCCGCAGAGGTAGATTTCTCGCTTGCGAGGAATGACTTAACAGCATCCTCCGTCGTCTTAATCTTCTGCTGACCAGCGTTGTAAGCCTTCACGTCGTCCGGTTTGCAAAGCGGCGCGTTATGAAGTTTCGAGCTGTTGAATACGCCTGCTAAAGAATAGTAGTCCTGCGTCGGAATCGGATCGAATTTATGGTCATGGCAACGTGCGCAGGAAACGGTAAGGCCGAGAAAGCCACGCGTTAATGTGTCCACTCGATCGTCAAGTTCATCGGCAGCAGCCTTGGCCGCATCGCTGTTTTTGTAGTATTGAGCTCCGAGTCCGAAATAGCCCAATGCGATTAGATTGTCATAAGGACGATTCGGATCGACGTCGAGGAAATCGCCAGCGATCTGCATCTTCACAAACTGCTTGTAGGACATGTCCGAGTTGAACGCGGACACCACCCAGTCACGATAGCGATATCCGTTGCTATTGGGCGTTACCGAAAACGTATGCGCCTGATCCTCTGAGTAACGAGCCACGTCCAGCCAGTATCTTCCCCAGCGTTCGCCGTAGTGCTGCGAAGCCAACAATCGGTCGACAACTTTTTCAAATGCATTTTTCGATTCGTCTTGAACAAACTCTCGCACTTCGTCCAAAGTGGGTGGGAGTCCGATCAAATCGAATGTGGCGCGACGAATCAGTTCCGCCTTGCCAGCTTGAGCCACCGGATGCAATCCAAGCTGTTCCAACTTTGCCAAGACAAAGTAGTCGATGTCGTTTCGGGGCCAATTGGTTTGTTGCACTTTCGGGATCTCGGGCGCAACAATTGGCTTAAAGGACCAGAACGTACGAGCTTCCGCGAAATCGATTTTCTTTGCCGTGACGGATTCGCCCACACGAGGATCAGCTGCTCCCGTTTCGACCCATGCGACAAAATCGGCGATCACTTCATCGGGAAGTTTCCCCTTGGGTGGCATTTCTAACGACTCGTGTTTCAGAGCGCTGATCAGAAGACTATCCGCAACATTGTTGGCAACGACAGCGGGGCCAGAGTCTCCGCCTTTGCGCGTTGCAGCTCGCGTATCGAGCAACAAGCCGCCCTTGATGCTTTTGGAATCGGAGGAGTGGCATTCGTAGCAATGCTGCACCAAAACCGGACGGATTTTGGCCTCAAAGAACTCCAACTGTTGGGCTGTTTCGGTCGGTTCCTGAGCAGCGGTTGACTGGGCTATACCTGCGATGATCAAGGCCAACACAAGGCCGACAAACAAAAACAAACGCATGACACTTCCACGCTGGTTAGCGGAACAGTTCGTAAGGTGGGGTGATCGGGAACTCTGACGAGTACCAATATTCAGCGGGAGGAGGGAGCCGCTCGATGGGCTGGAGATTATAAGCTTAACCGATTAATCGCCAAATTTCAATTTTAAACTACTACCCAGGCATGCCGCTTCGAAGCTCGTACACCATATTCCAAAGTCGGTCGATTTCGCCTCGTTCGATCACTTCCAACGGCTTGAGACCATCGAACGCATCATTTGGCTCTTGGAACCAGCTTCCAAGGGAGTTCATCTCCATAACATCATCCAATGCTTCCAGCAATCGATAGACTTCGTTGTACGGTCGCTTTAGCTTTTCGGCAGTATCCGTTTCAGACTCTACCTTGGCAATCGTCCGCTCAGAAACGTTCACCACGCGACCAAAAATGGGCCGCGGCATATTGAGCCGCTCTCGAAGTTCCAGCTTTGATTCACTCCCCAAACGAAGCAGACCTTTTCCTTTTAGTCCGGGAATCGTCTTGGACAAGTTCGGCTTGGACGCCTTTGTTGTCGTAGTTCCACCCAAAGATTTTGCTCGCACCGAAGTTTTCTTAGATGCTGGAATTGCTTTCCTAGTTTTCGTGACCATGGATCCACCGTAGATAAAGCGGGCACTTTGTCGGAAATCTCATTAACTAGTGTATCGGATAAACCGCACCTGGGCAAGTATTTTTTCCTGCATAAGTGCAGGATAGCTTGAACGCCCTACTTAAGTTCGTCTGCCGCGATCATTCGTAGCTTGCTTGATTTCGACAGGTTTTTGGGGAACACAACGATATTCTTTCCCTTCAAATTTCTAGCAGAAGGTACAAGGATTCCCTCGAAACCCGCTAGATAACATCCACGCCCAATTGCTTGGGTCCACGACTCTTCACCAGCTGCCTGGATGGCTCGCCAGTCTTCATCGACGAGATCTTCTCGACTGAATCCAAGCTTTCGCCGAACCGATGCGTCTGTCAAATCCAAGACCTTGACGAGCGATACGTCCGCACCGGCTGTTACGCGTGGACGAATGCCTGAAAGCGGCAATCCATAAACGATGAAGTTTTGATACGCTTCCTGAGTTGCAGTCATCACGTCCAGCGACGCATATACCGCCTCGATTCCAACACGATTCCATCGCCCACCTGTTTTAGCAGCACCGCTCCCAGTGAAGAAGCTTGTCTCTGTCGCGTACTTAGTACCAACTGATCTGACGACAGTGCCAGAAAACCCTTTTGCGACATAGTAAAGTTTAGAAATGTTGACAAAGAGTTCGCGAACTTCAGGTGTGTCAGATGGTTCGGTCAGTTGCTTTGGGCTTTTCAATGTCGAATCTCTCACTTCTTGGGCAAATTCAAACGATTTAGTCATTGTGAATCGGAGTAGATCTTATCGAAATTGATGGCCACAGTAAAAGGATAGACTGCTATCAATGAGAATCTCAAAATCAGAGAATCGGTAACTTCACTGTCGAGGCGAATCTCAGGTATCAATTGGAATCGACCGGTATGTCAAACGCCCATACATCGACTTCGAAACGGCCTCTAGTCCTGTTGCTGCTGCCGCTCATACCGCTGGCGGGACTTATGGCTTGGGTATTCAAGCACTACAACACTTCGCCGTTCTATCCCGGGTACCATTTTCCCCGAGACGCTTCATTAGCTATTTGCCCCGATACCGGTGCTATTTGGAGACTGACTGGCACTCGTGCGATGTGCCTCGACTTATCCAATGGCCGCCTAAGTTCGGTTCAAGCTGGCGGCGATTTCTATACCTTGCGCGATAGTCGCGGCATCGGCTATGAGCTGGGCCATGCCAAAGAGGAAGGCTTTGCGATCGTGGCGCGCGATGGCCTCTCAGAGTCGACTAAAGTCATCTGTCACCTACCATCCTATGCGGCTTTTCAGGTAGTGCATGACGAACGCTACTTGCTCGAACTGCAGACAGATCAAGTTGTCGCGCTGGATGTCCAGGCGGTAACGTCGGGCGAAGGTTCAAAGATGACCCTAGCCACACCGGGGCACAACACGGCGCTCGACCAACTATGTGTGGTAAGCGGTCAATCTGTCTTCTTGATTCCGTGCAGCATCGCAGTTCCTAGGTGTGTGCGCGCCTGTACAATTGAAATGGGTCAAATGAAGGAGCTAGCCAATTGGCCAGTGGGTGGTACTCGAGCATTGGCTGTAGTCTGCGATAACAACATCTTCAGTTTGGCACCCAATGGAAAATCGCTTGAGATTCGAAGCTTCGATGGTCTCAATATCGCCCAGCAGCTAGCGGTGGATCCGGTGATCTTGCAGGAGTGGTGCATGAGTCACGCAAACCTGTCGACTCTGACTTTTGCCGATCCCAAAACGACACAATTCCAGACAGTTCGCTTGTCCGACTTCGGCCGCATCGACGAGCTTGACGGCCTTAGTACAGCCCACTGGAATCGATTTCGCATCTACTCGCAGTCGGCCGATCCGCTAACGCTCTTCATGCGAGGCACAATGGATGACTTGATCATCTATGACGCAGTCCAAGGGAGAGTCGCAGCCGAGTTTAAGCTTGACGAAAATGTCTGGGACGCCCATCCCATCAATGACCATCAAGTGGCCGCTGTATCCAACCGCTGGGGCGGCACCATCACCGTCATGGACGTTCCCAGCAAGCGAATCGTAGCCAGGTTTTATCCGATGTTCTGGCCATTGACTGGTGCGGTTCTGCTGAGCGTAGCCACCATAGTATGGTGCTTGCTGTGGCTGCGAAACTCCGCTCGAATGCAATTACCCGTGGCGGTTGACTGGTGCATACTGGCCTGCGTGCTGGTCGCGCCAGCGCTCTATCGCATGCTGACCTATGACTTGTGGTCAACGCACTGGCGCTACAGCACAACGATCGTGCAAGCTGGAGTGGTGACTTCCCTCTTTGCGGTCAGTTGCTATCTCCTTCATGGCAAAGTGCGGTGGCCTTACCGGCTGATTGCTTGGTTGGCCGTCTTGGCTGGCATATCACTCGGGTTGATGCAAGTGATTCGCTTTTCCAAAATGGTTCCAGCCTTTCCAGGTCAAGCCTGGTTGCACTTCGTGATGGTGGCTGGGCTGAGCGTTGTAGCTGCAAACCTCTGTAGACCGCTGATGAGACGAGCATTTGTTGCTCGAGAAGAAACACTCGCCCAGAACAGACGCGTGCAAATGATCGACTGGTTTGCACTAACAGCGTTGGCTATAGGCCCACCTGTTTGTTGAAGCCACAATCCGAGTTGGCATAAACCCACCACGTGAAAATTGCGAAATGGTGGCTGCCATGCGCTGCCAGCAGTCAGTTTCAACCAAATCGCTGGGTGTGTACAATGTAGAGGAGTCCAACTCGTTGGCGATTGGTGTGATGGTCAGTAACGGGAGCTATTTGATGAACAAAACGATTCACGCCGTATTTGAGAACGGAGTATTTCGGCCAATCGAGTCCGTTGACTTGCCAGAAAAATCCGAAGTTGAATTTGAGCTTCGACTGGTGTCAAAGAAGGATGATTGGCCGGAGGGCTATTTTCAGCAGACCGCAGGAGCATTCGCAGATGAACCTTTTGAGCGCTCCTCGCAAGGGACTTTACCGAACCGGGGCGATTGGTAATGCAGTTTTTGCTTGATACGAATGTTTGGATCAACTATTTGAAAGATCCAAGCAGTGGCGTAAGCAAACGGCTTTTGACGGTATCACCGAAGGAAATTGTCACATGCTCAATTGTTCTTTCCGAACTTCTTCATGGTGCTGAGAAATATGGCAATCGCCACAAACGTGTAGCAACAGTGAAAACGTTGCTCGAGCCCTTTCTTTGTCTACCGTTTGATGAAATCGACGCACGCATTACGCAAGTCTCCGCCATGATCTGGAGCTTCGAGGCGAAGTCATTGGTCCTTATGATCTTCAGATTGCCGCCATTTGCCTTCGACACCGATTTACGTTAGTCACAAGCAATGTCTCTGAGTTCGCGAGAATAAACGGGCTAAAGATTCAGGACTGGTCGTAGTTGCTGGCGTGCGACTTGGTTACTCGGCAAACCTAGAAACGCCGATATCGGACGTCCAGGTCCCTAAACGGCAATCTGCCGGGCCATTGTTCGCAGCAAGCGAGTTGGAACACGATGCTGTAACTTCCAAGTGATGCTTATAGGTCGGCTGCCCGTGTGATTGACGTAACTGCATGGGCCGAGGAATTGGTAAGGAGCCGATAGGCCGGAAGGCAAGTTCTTGGTCTCACGCACGAACAACAACGGAGTGTAGCCCAATTCGCTGTGCCGAATGTAACGTTGGCCCGTTGGCGATTGCTCGGACGTATTGCTTTGCGATTGCCAATGGAACAGATCGTGCGAGATGAGGTAGTCCTCGTACATCGTGGTGGGCGAATATTCGTCTTCGGACTTTTGCAGCGTCACAAAGAAGACATCGAGCTTGCGGTCTTTCAGATGCATAACGCCTTCACGCTGGCTCGGTCGATTGTTAAAACTCCAATGGCCGAGTGCAACAAGTATCTCGTCACGGGTGTAGGCTGCGTGGATCGCTAAGGGATCGTATGTGGATAAACTAGGCGAAACGATCAGCGGCGAGTGCTTCAGTCGGTAGTCCAAGACTGCGCGGAGATCGTTGATCGCTGACGGATTGGATCGCAATCGTTGCTCGGCGACTTCGAGTGACAGTTCAGCATGCTGAGCTCCCCAAAGTGTGGTGTGTAGCATTTCAATGGGTGCCGATTTTGTCGCGCACTCCGCTGGCTTGGTCGACAACAGGTACTCTTTCAAAACACCAATCTGTTGTGGGCAATTGATATGGCTGATTCGCCCAAGGCCCTTGGCAAGTTGCTGCTCGTCGGGCGCATCTACTGGTTCTCCGATTCCAGCATCGGCAAGTAATCGCGACCACAACCCGCGTTTCAGCAATTCATCCAAAGTTGTGTCAAAGTAGTCGATGGCGTCTTCGAGCGTCGGCGCTCGGCCAAGGTACTGCTTTAGATCTCGCAACGAGGCCAGCATTCGCGGGCGTATTAATCGAATCGATTCGCGTACGTTATCAAGCACTCGCTGCTGAGCCACTCGCTCTAATTTGATTACGCAACCGCTGGGCAAGTGCGGAAACTCGGCTTCGATTTCATCGTCGAGCTTGGCGGTCGGCTTGCTACTAAGCGCCCGGAATCGGCTGGCGAAACGAAACTCTTTACGCTGAGCGCCAATGAAGTCGAGTACCGTCAAGCAATCTTTTTCAGGATGCAACCTAAGACCACGCCCAAGTTGCTGAAGGAATACGGTGAGGCTTTCCGTAGGCCGCAGAAACAACACGGTATCAACTTCGGGAATGTCGACACCTTCGTTGTAGAGATCAACAACGAAAATGAAGTTCACATTGCGATCCCGCAGTTTTTGCTGAGCTGTGTTCCGTTCCTCGTCATTCGATTGAGCGGACAGGGCAATCGAATGAACACCATTGTCATTGAAGAATCTTGCCATGAACTCAGCATGAGCTACGCTGACGCAAAAGGCCAATCCGCGTACGTCTGCAAGATTCAGGACCGTATCACAGAGCTTTTCAAGTACCAGCTTTGCTCGGATATCGTTGCCCGTATAGAGCCGATCCAGGTCATCGACGCGATAGCCACCACGCTGCCAAATTAGACCAGTGAGATCGACCGAATCGGCGACGCCAAAATACTGAAAGGGACACAATAAACGACGATTGATCGCATCGGGCAGCCGGATCTCCGCACTGGTTCGTCCACCAAACCAACTCAACACATCCAGTTGATCCGATCGCTCGGGTGTAGCAGTCAGCCCCAGAATGATCGTCGGTCGAACATGCCTAAGTAGTGCTTGATAGCTGGGCGCAGCCGCATGATGGAACTCATCAACAACAACGTATTCGAATCGATCGGCTGCTTCGTCGATCAGATTTCTGGAGTTGTAGCTTTGAATCGAGCAGAATAAATGATCACGCTGCCCTGGTTCATTGCCATCAACGAGTAGATCCCCAAAGTTCTGGTCCCGCACGACACAGCGGAACGAAGCCAAGGCTTGATTCAGGATTTCTTTCCGATGGGCAATGAACAGCAATCGTGGCTTCCGGCCAAGCTGCTGTGCAACTCGCGCATA
>JANRMD010000132.1:0-6336 GCA_033761895.1 Pirellulaceae bacterium
GGCCACTCTCGAAAAATACGACCTTAGCTCGCTAGGTGCGCTCATCAACAAAGTCAAACTTCCAGTTTCGCTGCTCAGTTCCGGATAAGTTGTGTAGATACCAATGGATTTACTCTGCGGATCGTTCGGTTTCTCACTAACTTGAGACGCGGTGACGAATGGCGACGAGGGCTGAGGTTATTAGCAGCCTACGCTTCGCCGAGTCGCAACATCCCGGCCGGCTGGTCCTCGAAAGCCTTGTCGGCTTCCGCTACCCAATAATCATTGTCCCAATAATCATTGTGACAATCGTAGCTGCAACAATTGAGACAATTGTGCGACACTCGATCGCAAAATTAAACTTTGCCAAAGCACGAGGTCGTTAGCCCTTGGGAACTAAATGTTGCTGCAAGTAAGTAGCGCGTTCGATATTGCGATCGGTAACGGACAGGTGTTGCCCACGTAGTTTTTGCAGATGCGCGGGCTGGGTGTGCACAAACAACTTGTTGATCGTGCCCATATCCACGTTCTTGATCAAGCCGAGGTTGACCCCCATGCGTACTTTGGAAAGATAGTGCAGTGTCTCTTCACTGCTAATCTTCTTCGCGGTGCACAGGATACCAAACGCCCGGCTGACATCATCGTGCAGGTCCTGTTCACTTTCGTTGAGTAGAAACTCGCGGGCGCGTCGTTCGTACTCGATGATTCGCGGGACAACTTCGTTAACTGTTGTAACCAATTCCTGCTCGGTACGGCCAAGCGTAATTTGGTTACTAACTTGGTAGAAATCACCCATGAACTGCGAACCTTCACCATACAGGCCGCGGACCGCAACGTTGATCTTCTGAAGGCTGCGGAAAACTTTTTCGATTTCGCGGGTGATTACCAGTGCAGGCAGGTGAAGCATCACGCTGACGCGCAAGCCAGTGCCTACGTTAGTTGGACACGCGGTCAAATAGCCAAGTGTGTCGTGAAAGGCGTAAGTCAGTTTCTTCTCAAGCAAGTCGTCGATCTGCGTGATGGTGTCCCAAGCCGATTGAACGTCCAGCCCGCTGCGCATGACTTGGATGCGAAGGTGGTCTTCCTCGTTGACCATGACGCTGAACTTTTCGTTGAGATCGATTGCGACCCCTCGAGCGCCAGCGGCATCGGCCAGTTCGCGGCTCATCAGTTGTCTTTCGACCAAGAATTGGCGATCAACTTCATCCAAGCGTTCCACATCGAGGAACAGGACATTCTCCCATTCCTTAACCGCTTCGATTTTCTGACGAACCAGTTTTGCAATTGACGCGCGTTCTTCATCGCCCGCTCTGCGAACGAACGAGAACTCAGCAAGATTTCTTGCCAACCGTATACGGCTACTAATGACGATGTCAGATTGCGGGCCAGAGCCACGCAACCACTCGCCGCACTTTTCCGTCAATTCTTCCAGTTTCACGTGCTTTAGTTCTTCGAAAAAGTGGGGTTCATCGGGCGAATTGCGACTGGGCTGGGGCTTCAAGCCGATTCGGTGGCAGGAGGCACATCCGACTCGCTTTCCTTTTCAAGTTGCTTGATGATGTCGCGAATTTGACCGGCGCGTTCGTAATCTTCTTTTTGGATTGCGGCCTGCATCTCCCGCCGCTTCTGAATCAACTCATGCTGACGATCCGGGGAGCCACTACGTCGCGAAGGACGCTTGCCGCGATGGATTTTTGCCCCGTGTATATTCAACAACAGCGGCTCCAGGTCGGCTTGAAAGAACACGTAATCATAGGGGCAACCCAAACGACCGGCCTGCCGAAACTCCGCAAAACTAATTCCGCATTGAGGGCAGGTCTTTTTGTCCAGCTTCGCCAAACTCTCAGCCGTCTGTTCCAGCTTGAGCTGCTTGGCCAGCATCCCGGCCAGGGCGTTCTTCGGAGCATCGCTACTCTCTTGCGACAAATAAACGCGTGCGTGCTCCTCACACAAGTGAACAATCACTGGTCCACTGGGGTCAGTTAGTTCCGTGATGTGAAACGTCGCGGGTTTTTCGCAATGCTGGCACTTCATTCGGCATCTGCTCGTAGTTGTGACTGAGGCGCTTATAGTGGTCAGTTTCCGGATAACCGCCGTTAGTTGCAAGCCCGTCAGCTACGATTTGAGCGATTGTAGATCGAATCCAAGCAGTTTTGCAAACTCGCCACATGCCAGACTCAATCCTGCCGGTACAATGCTTCCCCAAAGTCGCTTCCCAAAAATCCGACGAAAATTGCACTGGTTGATCGAGCCTGCCCGTAGCGGGTTTGGTCAGATATAGGATATGCAGAGCGTAACGCCCCGTTGCTGGCAAAACCAGATACTTAATCCAAGTTGAATTGTCCTCGATCGTCCCACTCAAGACACATACGCGTATGACTACATTTCCAACGTTTGAGAAGTTTTCCGAATTGGCGGGCAACCATGACCTTGTTCCCATGTACCGCCGCTTTTTGAGCGACTCGTTAACGCCCGTGACCGCTTTCCAGTTGCTTGACGATGGGCACTCTGCAGCTTGCTTGTTTGAGAGCGTCATCGGGGGGGAAAAAGTTGGCAGATATAGTTTCATCGCTACTGGGGCTCGTGGTCGCCTGTCTGCGTTTGGACATACTTTGACGACGGAATTGGGGGGGGAACAAACAGTAGAGGAGGTGGCTGACCCGTTAGACAGTTTGTGGAATGCGGTGACCGGAAAACGGGTTGCGGATCTCCCGGAGCTACCGCCACTTTCTGGAGGCGCGTTTGGCTACGCAGCTTATGACGTGGTTCGATTTGTGGAAAATCTGCCAAACCCGCCCGCTGATGATCGCCGCTTGCCCGACCTTGATTTTTCGTTCTTCGACAATCTCGTTGTTTTTGACCACGTGACTAAGACTCTGTTCTTGATTGCCTTGGTGCACTGCGACCAGTTCAAATCGACTGAAGAGGCTTATGCATCAGGAAACGAACGCTTAGACATTTTGTTGACCAAATTACAAGCACAGCCTAAGTCGGCTGAGATTGCCCAGCTAGATGTGGTGTCCGCTGACCAAATCGCCCCGCACAGCAACTTTACCAAGGCCTCCTTTGAAGCTGCAGTGAACAAATGTGTCGAGTACATTCGTGCTGGCGATATTTTTCAAGTCGTGATCAGCCAGCGGTTTGAGTTGCAGAATGTTTGCGAACCGTTCGAAGTCTACCGCACTCTGCGAGTTGTAAATCCCAGCCCGTTCATGTTTTATGTCCGCACGCCCGCAACCACTCTAGTCGGTGCGTCCCCCGAAGTCATGTGCCGGGTCATCGATGGCATCGTCACCGTTCGCCCGCTGGCCGGTACCAGGCCTCGCGGCAAGACCTACAAAGAGGATCAAGAACTCGCCGAAGAACTGCTGGCGGATCCCAAAGAGCGGGCCGAACATGTCATGCTAGTAGATCTCGGCCGCAATGATGTCGGCCGTGTCGCACAGTACGGCTCCATTGAACTGAGCGATGTGATGGTGATTGAACGCTATAGCCATGTGATGCACATCAGTTCCAACGTGCAAGGAAAGCTACAGCCGGAAATGAACGCGATGGACGCGATGAAAGCCTGCTTGCCTGCGGGCACTGTCAGCGGAGCCCCCAAAGTTCGCGCGATGCAAGTTATCGACGAAGTCGAACCCCATCGCCGCGGACCGTACGCGGGCGCGGTCGGTTACCTGGATTATTCCGGCAACATGGATACTTGCATTGCCCTACGGACCATCGTATTTTGCAACGACCGAATCTATGTACAAGCCGGTGCGGGCATCGTGGCGGATAGTGTTCCAGCCGCCGAATACCAAGAAACACTGAACAAAGCCGGTGCCATGATGAAAGCCATTCAGTTAACCTGCGACCGCCGCAATCCCCACGCTTGATCTAAAATGAACAGCGGTTGACCGTTTCGCGATACACCCGATTTCTGCGAAACCAGCCATCCATGCTCTAATGCACTCTCAGAAAGCCAAACATGTCCGAACTTCCCATCGACATTTATCCCACCGACGTGAAGCAATTGCTCGACGCGGGCAGCATCGTGCTTATCGACTGTCGCGAACAATCCGAATGGGACACCGCCAATATCAAGGGCGCCATTTTGATGCCGATGAGCAATTGGGCGAACGAAATCGAGCAATTGAAGCAGTACGAGGACCAGCATATCGTCGTCCACTGCCATCATGGCGGACGTAGCATGCGTGTCACTCAGTGGTTGCGTGGCAACGGTTTCCCCAAGTCTCAAAACATGGCTGGTGGCATCGACGCCTGGTCCGAGCAAGTCGATTCAAGCGTTCCCAAGTATTAGATGCCTGCGGAACACTAACCCGAAGCGCTAGTTTTGATGTTGCAAGTTTCGGGCTTTCACAACCCGAAGCGTTAGCGAGGGACCGAGTTACGGCGTCGATCTGATGATGCAAAGAGGTCCCTCGCTAACGCTTAGGGTTATGAAAAGCCGAGCCACGCGTCATCCAAATTGCTTCAAAGCAACAATTGTGAGACAGTCTGTTTACCTAAGTGAAAAGTATCCCCATGCAGTTGACGACCGAAGACGTTAAGAAAGTTGCTGTGCTCGCACGCTTGGAGTTTTCCGAAAGTGAATTGGCTGTGTTCACCGAGCAGCTAGGCAACATCGTTGCTTTCGTGGAGCAGCTGTCACAAGTGGCTACGGAGGGGATCGAGCCCATGGCTCATCCATTGGACGTACACACCGTGCTCCGAACCGATGAGCTGCGTCCTGGGCTCAGTCGCGAAGCGGCACTCAGCAATTCCCCGAATCACGACGACACATGTTTTCTCGTTCCACCCGTGATGGCTCGCAAGTAGTCTTTAGAGCTTTGTCCAGATTAAATTTTGGGTTTGGTCGTAGCCTCCGCTGCCAAGCGGTGGTTGGGCAAACGGATGGTGTCCACCGTCTGGCAACGGTGGCTACACTGGGACATGCCAACCACTAGTGCTTCGTCCTTCTTTAATTTGCGGGTGGCACGCTCTGAGGCTTTGCGAAGGGCGTGGCGATTTAGACTAGAGCCACGCCCTTCGAAGACTCAGGGCGTGCCACCCCTAATCACAAAATTAAAGTTGGAAGAAGCACTAGCTGGTGCGAAGTGGCTTCGATGGGTCGCATCTA
This sequence comes from Pirellulaceae bacterium, assembly GCA_033761895.1. Taxonomy (GTDB): domain Bacteria; phylum Planctomycetota; class Planctomycetia; order Pirellulales; family Pirellulaceae; genus Aureliella. The sequence goes on from JANRMD010000132.1 coordinate 5,102, forward strand.
CCGGATGCGACCAAGTTTGGGAGCATCTTTATTGCCGCACCTAGCTCACTCTCTCGTCCGTAAAATCCATGGTGAAGCCAAAGCCCGTCGATTGTGCCCAGATTGCCAATGGTCGCACTCGGCAAGTGCGATCTACGGGCAATCGCACTCGGTAAGAGCGACCCGCTAGCGGAAGAGAATTTAGCAATTCACTTCAATCTCTATGGAAGCCCAGATTCCTTAAGCCGCTTGCTGCGATGGATTAACTCACTTTGCGGAAGCGAGCAAACCGATTGTTCGTAGCCAGCGTATGGAACTGCAACATAATCGGGAACCAAGTGGCGAAAATTCGTGTCTGATATTGCAGAAGAAATTTTCGGCAGTGTGAAGTGACTTATCCTCCCCTTAGTCGATTGATTGGGGTTGAGCTGAGAACGCATTCGCATCGTAAATTGCGCAATCGTAGCAGCTTACTAGTCGGTTTGAAGAAAAAACCCCTATACGCGCCCGATAATGCACCTTAAGTTGCCGAATAAGGAAGACAGAGATTCATGTGCCGAAAGCTGTGAACTTCTGGATTGGCTGTCGGGTCACAATGTGGAACCGACGAGATTCGTTACACGCAAACTCAATTTAATTTTGTCTCAAACTGAAAATCGCCCGAAAATGGTCACTTTATTCCCTTCCAAACCAGCTTCGAAATCGCGAGCCCAATCGCTCGGGTACGATTTTGCGCTTCTGGGGCTGAAGGGGCGTGAAGCTCGGGTAGACGTGATTCGCATCGCTGCTGAACGCACTGCTTCCAAGATTCCGGATACTCTGGAGTCATCGGAGCGGGTTGAAATGTTAGCCGAACTTGCTGCTTCGACGTATCGCTTGCTCGATCCACGACGTCGTCAACGACCGATGGAGCGTGTTTTGCTGAGTCTTGGGGCTGAGAACGATCCCGTTTTGGCCACTGTTGGCCGACAACCCTTGGTTCCGTCGGACAAAACCACGGTATCCTCAAAAATGGACGCCTTGGTAGTGGCTGAAATCGTAACACCCGTTGCGGGAGCGGTTCAATTGGCCAGCAAAGTGTCTGAGATCAGCGTTTCCCAAGCAGGTGAAGAAAAACCACCTCGCAAGCCAAAGGGCAACCCGCGAGTAGGTTTGATCTGCCTCAGTGCGCTGTCGACATTGATCGCTTCAGCGTCTCTGATCGCTTGGGCAATTCTTCACTAGTGCTCTGTCAACAGATTTTTGGGTTGATCGCA
>JANRMD010000133.1:0-19227 GCA_033761895.1 Pirellulaceae bacterium
TAAAATTCATGAGCGTATGCAATATCCGGGCTAGCGCCGACGGCTCACAAGCTTTCGAGGAACACCGCAGTACTCTCGAAATGGCTTGACGCATTCCGCCACCCAGAAATGTAATTTGGACAGAGCACTAGTAGAGCGTCAGCTTTAATTTTAGGGCGTGCCACCCAAACCCGATTACCCTATGATTAAAGCTGGACGCTCCACTAGCAGGCTGCTGGAAAAGTAGACCGAAGCGTGAGAGCGTAAGCAAGGAAACCGGTGCGAACGCGCGCCGGCTAATGGACATGATGCAGTTGATTGCAGAAAAAGAAAGTAACCACAGTGGATCGTGAAAAGTATCGCAAGTTGATAGAGACGTTCTTTGAGTGGGATCGTACTTCGATACTCGCCGTAGTTGATGAGTTGCTGTCGGCGGCGGGTGCCGAAGACTCGCAGCCGCCAGCAAGGATGATGTCGCAAAACTACGAAACTGCGCAAGCGAATCCAGAGATCCATCTGCTGCCAGGCAATCTCAAGGATGCCCGCGATGCCATCTTTCCTTACTTTTGGGGAACAGACAGTTGGAATAGCCCGCTGCACTTAGAGAATGTCCGCGGGCCAGCCAATCATGCCTCGCTGATCGGGGCGTTCGCCTGTCTGCTAAAAAATCCAAACCTGTGTACAGACCGCTACAGTCAACGTTCAAATGAACTCGAAGTCAAAGTCATTACCGCACTGGCGAATTTAATTTTCTACCATACGCGAGATCCGTGGGGTGTCTTCACTATTGGTGGCACTTTATCCAATTTGTACGGAGCTAGAATTGGAATTGAGAAAGTTGTGCCTGGTGCGATGCATAAGGGGCTGGGCTCGCAGCGTGTAGTGGGCATTTGCTCTTCCGCCAGCCACTATTCCAATCGAACGGTTGCAGGTTGGTGTGGCCTGGGAACACAGCAACTGATCGAGATTCCCACAGATCAGAACTTAGCCATGCGGCTCGACCTGCTTGCTGAGCGACTTGAGCAACTCTACAGCCAACGGACTTTGGTTGCGTATGTAGTGGCGACCTTTGGGACCACAGATGGTTTTGGTTTAGACGACGTCGCGGGCATTCGTAAGGTCATCGAAGAACAGGCTGCGAAACACTCTCAGCCGGTGCCACAGTTGCATGTCGATGCAGCGGTAGGTTGGGCGCTAACATTTTTGACCGAGTATAAAATTGATTCCAACCCTCTAAAGTTTACCGATCAACTTCTGCCCGTCGTTCGGCAAATTCAAACGCACTGTCTGGGTCTACAGTATGCGGACAGCGTAACACTTGACTTTCACAAGATGGGACGAGGCCATTACCCATCGAGCGCCTTCATTGTGAACCAGCGAGAAGACCTGAAGTATCTTTCACGAAGTGTTCATGACACACCTTACTTCTCGGAAGCCGACGCACGCCGCGACCCAGCTTTGTTTACGCTTGAGTGTTCCCGTCCCGCAATCGGCCCGTACAGTGTGATGGCATCGCTGAATAGTATCGGTTTAACTGGTTGGCAGATGTTAACAGCCCGCAGCATTGAGCTTGCTGAAAGACTCAAGCAAGGACTATTAAAGTTCGACTTTTGTCGAGTGCTTAATCTCGGAACCGTCGGTGCCAGCGTGAACTGGTGGGTACTACCGAAGGGCCGTAATGGCACGGAGATTTTCGAACGCCTGCAAGCGGGAACACTCACGGAGGAACAACGCACACGCTATTTTGCCGAAGTCCGCAGAATGTTCGAGAAACGTGAGAAAATGATCGACGGAGCCATCGATCCCCAACTCGGTTTCACGACCAACTATGGTTACAATCCACATGGTATTGAGATTCCGGCTTGGAAGGCCGTTTTCTTTAACCCGGCCACATCGGATGCTGTCGTAGACCGGATACTCTACACGATCGAAGACCTCAGCTGAGCAAGAACCCATCCACAATTGGCTTTCCGCAGCAGCAATACAACGTATTCCGCCGGAAAGCTCTCGCTTGTACGTTTCTTTTCCTAACCCACCAAATTTGGCGGTCGGCATTATTTGGTGCGTTCCGCAAAAAGGGTTACAATCTTGCGTGTTTTTGAGCGGGGAAATACACGCTCGACAGACGAATGCACTACCTCCTTACGACGAGTTGAGTTGCGATGTTTCGTTATCCTCTAGTGTTTGCGTGTGTGGCGACTTGGGCATCCTGCACTTGTGCAATCCTCCAGGCCGATCAGCTTCCACCGAATGTCCTTTCGAAAGTTAAGCAAGCTACCGTTTTCATTCGAGCGTCGACGGCCGATGGGGAATCTCAGGGCACCGGCTTCTTTGTTGCGGAGCATATGGTTGTGACCAACGCTCACGTGCTCGGAATGAAAGACGCTGGTGCCTCTAAGCCCAGAAAACTCTCACTGGTGCTAAATAGTGGCAGCGGCGCGAAGGAAAAAACTGTTTTAGGTGAAGTTGTCTTTGCCGACACGACAGAGGATTTGGCATTTGTCAAACTTGACCGACAAGCAAGTGTTACACCGCTGGAGCTTGTGCCTTCTGAGGAAGTGCTCGAAACATTGCCGGTGCACATCGTAGGTTACCCATTGGGAGCCGCTTTGACGGCTGGCAACAACCCAGCAGTGACTGTTGCGAACGGTAGCGTCTCCAGCATAAGACGTAATCAGTATTCGCAGATTGAAGAGCTACAGATCGATGGTAGCATCATCCCAGGCAACAGTGGTGGGCCCATTGTCGATGCGAAAGGTCGGCTGGTCGGCGTTTCTGTAGCCACACTACTAGGTACCCATATTGGGTTCTCGATCCCTGCGGATTCCGTCCGCGCCGACATGGAGGGCCGCGTTACCTCCGCGTCACTAACTCATCAGGTTATCGGACAGGACTCGTATAGCGTTGATGCTCGAATTCGCGTTATTGATCCGATGGGACGGATTGGCTCCGTGGCAATCTACTATTGGTTTTGCCCAGTTGGTGCACAACGGCCACTGGATGCTGAGGGTAAGTTCCCAACTCACGGAGCGCAAGGCGATTCGCCAAAGAAGCATATCAAGCTCACTTTCAATCGCAGCACCGGTGAATGGACAGGAAGCATCCCTAAATTTACTCTGCGCGAGGATCAAGACATTTGGATTCAACCGGCGATCGCTAACGGCAAAAAAGTACGCTTGACAGGTGCATTAAATCACTCTGCTGACATGCGTAAAAAGAATCAGAATGTGGCAAGTGCCCCTGGCCCGTCAAAGAACCTGCCTAATCGACTGGACCGCTTACGAGGCTCCAACCCTGGCGATTCGAACCGTTCGCGTGGCGTAACCCTGTCTCCCAAACTTGGTAAATCTGTTCCGCGGAAGCTCATAGAGCCAATCAAGAATGACAATGCACCAATCGACGCAAAGATTGATCGCGATGACCATGGTTATCGCTATACGCACGTCCAATCCTCTGCGGAGAAGATCGTGCTCGGCCCGAATCGTTTAATTCAAATGGTGACGGATCCGACTGGCCATGCGATCTACGCTATTTTTGAAGGCGAGGCGTCAGTCAAGGTCTTTGATACGAAGGATATGTCACTGGCGGGAGAAATTCCAGTTGCCAAAGATCCCGTTTCGATTTGGTGCGACGATTCTCGGATCGTCGTCGCCTGCGATAAATCCAAGCTGGTTGCCATCATCGACAGCGACAGCTATGAGACGAAAAAAGTAATGCGTTTACCCAATCGCGAACTTGTTCCAGGCCGGCTTCCAGGTGTGGCACCGGACGGCAGCATTATGAGTTTGTGGAAAAGTAATGATGCGGCCCGCTGGGATACTTTTCTCTATCTGCTCCGCGAAGATCGAGAACCCATTGAGTTTGCTAAGGGTGACATCGAATGGTGTGCCTTTACCGGCTTTAAGGATTACCTGTGGACGCAGCACAATTTCCGAGGAAGTCCTTCGGGGGCTGCCGACTTGATGATCGAAGGCAAGCCCAACAGCGGTGTTTTGCGTCAGCCAGTGTTCTCCTCTTTTGGAGGGCTCCACCGCGACATTGCACATTCTTTTCCAACTTTTGATGGCAACGGATTCGTTGTCCCAATTTCCGCTCACGGTATGCCGGGGGCTTGGGGCTATGCTACCAAGACAATGGTTGTGTCTTCAGACCTATCCCAGATCAAACTATGGATTCCTGGATCGGTAATTTGCGAAGTGCCCGGAAAGGGTTTCTACGTCTCATGGCAAACGACTGCTACTCAGGAGAAATCTGATGGTGGACCGGAGATACTCTATGCCTCGGCCTCAAACGGCCGGATCATTAGGCGTATTTCGGTTTCAGGGCTTAGCCCACACCCGGCTGGCTTTGCGGTTCGGAACGCAATTCCCAACATTGTCTACGTACCTGGTAGAGAGTACTTCTTGTTTCATGATATGAATTCGCGGACAGGTGAAATTGAACTCGTTCGCTGTGGCCCCATCGGCAGCGAAGTTGAAGTATCTCCAGACCCCAGTTTGCATTCCCACAACGATCCCCCGCAGATCGCTTACGTAGGTAAACCATTGGACTTCACACCCTCCTTCGATCCACCGCAGGATGCAAGAGCAGTTACCTTCCGACTCAAGAAAGGAGTGCAAGGCCTGCAAGTAGACAGCAAGTCCGGAAAGCTCAGTTTCAATCCAACAGAAACGAACGTGGGTTTGTATGATATCGAATTGGTGGCTGACGTTGATGGCATTGAAGTGCCTGTCCTCAAATGGACTCTCGAAGTTGACATCGCCCCTTGAGACGGAAAAGGTGTCAGGTACCGTTGAACCATTGGACTCAGTGCTTTGGCAATAAGATCTCAACTCCGTATCTCGGCGCAGCTTGTAACAGTCTTTCAATATCCGCTGCGGTTGGCTTCGGTGCTGTGGTTGCTCCTTGTTCGACCGGCGTACTGACTTCAAGAAACATCCGTTCGAGTCCGGCTGGAGCCACCGTAATAATCATCTTTGCCGGTCGGTCGCTCTCATTCTTGAATGAATGCGGTGTGCCCACGGGAATGTTGGCAAACGTTCCAGCTTGAGCCACGATTCGCTTTTCGCCGATTTGGAACGTGATTTCACCTTCCAGTACAACGAAGCCTTCTTCTTCTCGACGATGAATATGCGGTGGAGGCCCACCGCCGGGAGGCACAATAGCTTCCCACATCGCATATTTTCCATCGGTATCTTCGCCGGTAGCGAGGAAGCGATAGATATCACCCACCACCGCCAGGCATTGGCCAGTCGCACCCGTTCGGATTATTGCAGTTCGTAAAGTGTTCATGGAGTGCTTACCACTTTTGAGTGTCAGAAAACGATAAATTGCAAAAGTTAAGTTTAAAAAAAGAAACTCTTTTCGCCAAGACTTTGCCCTTCGACGAGATAGCGCACTTTACTTCTCGTTCGGACCCATGGAACGCTCCTCGTTGCACGCACCACTATATCCGCTTCTGTTCTTTGGCTCTCAACGGCGTGCGAACCCCAAAGCGACTCATCTCGCCATCGTGTTCTGGGCTGACGTCTAGATGCCAGTGATTTGTTACTGACCTCGCTTTGATCGCATAAGTGGCATCTTTTAGCAGAATTGTTATCGCAGCTGTAATCATTTATTACAGCGATAATTTGGCCATCCAGCCACTCGCCCGCTTTAGCTCACGCCGATTCAAAACCTACTGGGCTGATGTACGCGTACTAAAAATCACGCCTTTTTGCTAATCCAAGCCTTCGCTAGATCCGTAAGATTTTCCGCAGGCGTATTTACAGATTCAATTGAAAGTCCAGATGGAATCAAGTTCGTGAGCAAAGACGTAAAATGTTCAATCTTATACCATCCAGCACCGGCGGTGCCAGGCTGGAGCAATTGGATGGCGTCTGCGATACCGAGACAGTAACTGGATAGAGATGCGGTGTAGCGATAAGTAACGAGAAGAATCTTTGTGATGAAGAGAAGCAGGATCACTGCACCGACACGAATAGTCAGATCAGGAATCCAAGCCATGAATAAAACGTAGTTGCGATCACCAACGATTTCTTCCAGTTGCTGATTTAGTTCTTCTTCTTCTTGCCCAAGCATTGTTACGGCTTGCTGCCTGCCTCGAAAGTCGCTGCGTTCGGTTTCGAGCTTGATACTGATTGCGTTGAGTGTTTCGCCGATTGTCGATTGAAGTAGATTGAGCTTGGCGAAGGCGGAATCGGTGCGCAAGCAGCGATCGGTCGCCTCCTTCAATTTCCTGAAGTCTTCCTTAATAGTCGCGACCGAAACAGTCTCAAGTCCTGGGCCAAACAAATTTAACTCATCCACCGTAGCCGACCAGTCAACCTGAACCTCAGAGTCAGTTAACAGTCTGAAAGAATCCTTCGAGAAACGGCGAAGTCCATCAGCCCCCAGTGGAACAGGCGCCAATGCCGCCTCTTCATTAGCGGCATCTGATAATTTGAAGGCATTTTCCAGTATTACTCGCACCCTTTTGGTGATTTGTCGCAAATCTTGGAGTTTGTTTGTCAGTGCGGCTTCTCCAGCAGCATCCGCTGGCTCTGATTCCTTTTGCAACTCGGTCAGTGTCTCTATGATGCTCCCAAATTGATCAGCTAGTTTTTTTGCTTCTTGAGCAACAGTTAGCTGACTTTCCAAATCGTCTACTGCGCTCAATTTTTCCCGGATCTTTTCCCGGATGGCTTTCAACTCCGACTTTATTTCTACCTCTTGTTTTGCCGCGATGCTGCGACTATCGCCACGATAAAACAAGACTATGCCGCCGAGAATGAAAGCAAATGTTGCTAAAAGAAGGGATATGCTTATGTTGCGCCAATATACCGCACGAGCTCGATACATAACGATCAGGTGATTGTAGAATGGATCCGGTATCCGCGCTTCGTCCATTTTCAGTCTTCCGGCTTGCTTGGAACCGTGCGAAGCAGTTAACTAAAATTCAGCCAATTGCAAAACGTCCACGTTACGGAGACAACAATTTAGTTTGTATTGAGTTTGCAATCGCTTCAGCGACAGTATTTAAACGATTGCGGTCAGTCGCACGCTGCAATGTCAAGCGATTCTGTTCCCGAACTAGCACCTCAAGATTGATCTGTTGAAATGTTGCCGGATTAACTGTGGCCTTGATCTGAAAGGATCGTTCAACATTTGGGGTGCCGGCAACTGGGACCCATTTTTCTGAGGCCATCGCGGCGACGGTATCCACGTTGGTGGCTACCCCAGTTACCTCAGCGACCTGTCGACATGCGTTTATGATTCTCTGCGCTCTAGCACCAGCTGACGAAGGTAGTTTCGCCAAATCAATGGGTACTGTCACGCTACCAGTACTGGGATCCGTCTTTGACCAATTTGGTCCATCAATAAGACGCGATGCTGTCGACTCAGTATAGGGAACCTCCACCGTATAGGCCTGTTCTTCGGCTACGGAAACGCTGACCCACCTCCAAACCCATCTTCCATTTTCGCAGACTCTTCTACATTCGTTGACAACTCGGCAAATTGTCCGAGTTTGCGTCTCCTGTCTAGTTTTTGTAACTGTGCTCTGACCGGTTTGTTTAGCCAGCTCTTCAAAAGCTGCTATAACCTCAGGAAGTTTGCCTAGGTCAGCCTCTTGTTCGGTTGAGGCGTGTGGTGGTTGCACCGTGACTAACCTAACGGAACTAGTGGAACGGGCAGTATGAGCCGCAGAAAGACTTGATCCGCAGGACAGAGGATCGATAGCTTAACCAAGTGCTGTTTGCCGTCCTTCGTTCTTAGAATGGCTTGATCGCTTTGGGCTAACCCAATAAATTCTGCGGTAAGTGTTCGTCCATCAGTATGCGTCCAGACGCGAAGATCCGCACTGGGCGAATCGGCGAGTACTGCAGAAGCATTACACAAGCTTGCGCAGATGAGCATCGAAATGCGAAACATGGTGTGATCCTTTGGCCGAGAGATGTTAAGCCTGGAGCCTCGCGCAACATGCTAACATTATCAAAAGCAAAATCCAACGCATATCTGAAATATTTCTCAATTTAGTTGAGCGTTGCAGCACCGCTGATTCAATGTTCGCTGAAATGCTGTGTGGCTTGAAGCTGATCCCGCAACATAGGATGGAAAAAGGGGCAGGCATGTACCTGACGCCTTTTCTCGTCCCTGCCCGGTTAATTTTACTTCTAACAAAATTTCCCGAGCACCTCTCGGATATATTCACGTGCCCGTTCCTCTCCCTCTTCCCCCTTTTGAAGAGGGTTAAGAACGACTCGCCTTTGAATGCACGGACGGGATTATGTATGCAGCCTTTGCGTAGTTAGGGCGGAATTGTTTTACTGCATTTCTAGCCCAATGTCTTCGCGCGTTTGCGTCTTCGCGTGCGCCACGAAAAAATGGATATCGAAGAAATATCAACCGTAGTCGTTGACATCGCATTTCGCCTTACCCAATTTGGGTAGCGAAAAACCGTCCTTTCCAAAAATTCAAATCTGCTTTGGAACGACTTTCGTAGGAACTATGACAACCTGCAACGAGAGCTAAGGGAATAGTTGGTCTGTGGCTGGCGCCAACTACGGTCTTGGTTTCTATTCCCGGCGTCAATGCTAACAATCGATGCCGCTTGGCAACGTCTGAAGGAGCCATCCGAAGGCACGACTTTTTCGCTGCCAGAAATCAACAAGGCTTTTCGACTGAGCGCTTTACTCAATCTCGAAACTAACTCCCCATGCCCTCAATGCTTTGGACACACCAGAGAGAATTCGAATGCGGTCCTGTTCTTCCAATTCCTGTGACTCTTCCCAACCGACTGAATCTGAATAAATTACAAACCCGGTTTCTAAATTGCTTGCATCAAGAATAGTTGTCTCCCCGTGAACCAAGGCACTCTTACCATTCTCGTTGTAACGCAAGCTATGCATGCCAGCAGGTTCTACCGTGAAACCGTCGCCGTGAAAGACTTGATTCGTCATTTATAGATAATCCTCGTTCTTTGTGTTACGGGGTCGATTATAGTGATTTTTGTGACCTTTGAGTTCTTCATTAGCTCCGGAAATTCAATCATTTTCCAAACTCCGTCGGGACGACCTCCCGCCCTGACGAGAGCGATCACTTCTCCCTCTGCTTCTGCGGCGAAGCGTCGTGAAAGCTCAAGCCACGGCCTCTGAGCGGTCGGATTTCCAAACTCCCATTTAGGAAGCAGACTTCTAACTTCGTCCGTGAAGGTCATTTCTAGAGTCGTCAAACCACGAGCTCTCGCATACGCTTCTGCAACGGTCTCGAATGATTGCCCTCTGGTCGCCGGTGGCCTTGCGGGCAGGTTACCTGACCAGAAAACTCTGCCTTCTTTCGGCGGGTTCCATAAATCAACTATTCCCTTTGGGGCTTTGGGCGCTCTCGTTCCGGCGACACCTAACCCCAAACCTATCACACCGCAGGCGGTGCGGATAGATTTTATGACGATATCTTCGCCCTGGTAGACGTGGTTGATGGCTAACGCGGCACCGGCGAAGCCGAAGATGCCGTTTAGGTAGCGAGCCCATACCACATTGCCGGCACCGACAAAGCCGAGTACGGCACCGGCTCCGCCGCCAATTAGGGCTTGCTCAATGGCTGTATCGAGTGCCTGGTCGACATCACCCGTACGATAAAATCCCTCGAGGAATCCGCACGCGAAGCCTAAGCTTCCACCGACGACGGCGCCTGTGTCGGAGTTTGCTACTCGGGTTCCCCAATTCAATGTTCCTGCGTACTCGGCTACCCAGCCAAGTGGGTCGGTGAACGATGTGGGTGAGTTGCCAACATACGCGTTGAGATTAACTTGGCCGGCGGCGAAGCCTATGGGGTCTTCTGAGGTAAAGCGGCCGGTGGTGGGGGAGTAGAGGCGGGAACGGTAGTAGTAAAGGCCAAGTTGACTGTCCCACTCACGCGCGGTGTACTTGTACCGGTCGCCGAACTGTGGAGAAGTCTCGGAGAGGATGTTGCCGAAGCTGTCGTAGTCGATGGTGGTAACGACAGTGCCGACACTGTTGAGGATGTTGCGAACGCTGCCCAAGTGATCGGTCAAATACCAGGATGTGCCTTCACCGGGACGATAGCGCGCTAGAGGCTCGTCGATGTCGTCGCCGAAAAGGTAACGTGCAGTGACATTGCCCGAAGCGTCGGCGTCGAGCCAAACATTCAGGCCGTCATAAACGAAGTACTCGGAGGTGGCGGCGGCGGGACCGGCTCCGTCGCTGTCGACTGTGCGAGCGATTCGGCGACCTAGAGCGTCGTAGCGATAGTCGACAGTCGAAAGAACAGCGCCTGTAGAGCTCACGCGCTGGGAACGAATCATCCGGTTTAAGTGATCGTATTCATAGCGATCACGAATGTCGCTGGAAAGCTTGCGGCGTAAGACCAAATTCCCTTCGGCATCATAGCGATTCTCATAGCGAGAATCCGAGAGCAAGCGATTGTTCGTGCCGATCACCTGCGCGGTCAGCTGCGAAGATGAAGTGCGATTGGCAGTAGCATCGTAAGTGTAATTCTCGTCGAGGGAACTGTTCGAGATGCGTTTAGCGGTCAGCAACTGCCCGGTGGGGTCGTATTGATACTCCGTAGTTTGACCGTCGATGATTAACTTGGTCAATTGATCGGCCAGATCCCACTCGGTAGCAAACTCGGCCAGCACCGCGTCGGTGGCGGAGAGATGCGAGATCTTTTGACTGCGACCGACGGAGTCATAGGTTCGTTGTGTCTTGCTGACTAGCTGCGTAAAGTCGGAGCGTGAATAACGCCGCAAATCCGTCAACTGGCCACGACCGTTGTAGCTCATCGTGACACTGGCAGGCGCGATGGCCGGAGTGAGGCCTGTCGCGGACCAAGCACGGGTTGCAAGCAGGTCGCGAGCATCATAAGTCGAGTCCACTCGCACTCCGTCGCTATCTTGAACTCGCGTTCGATTGCTGGCGGCGTCCCAGGTGTTGGTCAGTACGGTGCGGCGAACGCCGGGGGTGCCCAGGTTATCAGCCGTGAGTAATCGGCTGTTGAGGTCATAAGTAAACGTAAGCTGGCTATCGGAGTCGCTGGTCCTTAGAAGATTGTCAGAGGCATCGTATTGGCGAGTGATGGTGTCAACGGTCACTCCGCTGGCGTCAAGCCATTGGATGGAGGTGTTGCGATTACGAGCGTCGTAGCCGAAAACCATTTGGCGTCCGAGCCGGTCTGTATGGGCAACTAAGTTACCTCGTCGATCGGTGCTGTTGGGGATTGCATCGTCGTAAACAAACGATTCGGTGGCGCCGAGTGGATCGGTCGATTGCAGCACTCGGTTCATCGAATCGTAAGTCCAGCTGGTCGTATTGTTGGACGCGTCGGTCAGCGACCGCAGGTTGCTCATCGCATCGTAAGTGAAGGTCGTTAGCGAACCGCGTGCATCCGTGCGGGTGATCAGGCGATCGAGATCGTCGTAAGTAGCCAGGGTGGTGCGTCCGAGCGGGTCGATCGACTTGGTTTGGTTGCCAACGGCGTCGTATTCAAACTGGTCGATGCCGCCATCGGGATTGGTGCGCGACGTCACCCGACCTTCGGAATCGTAGACGAAAGAAGTGCGTGCGCCGAGTTGATCCGTGTAGTCTAAAACACGCCCGATTCCGTCGTAGTTAAAGCGTTCCGTGAAGCCGAGCGCATCGGTGCTGAATACCAGTCGATTGCGACTGTCATACAAGCGGGTGCTTACATTACCGCGTGGGTCGGTGTAGCGAGTTGGATTGCCTGTAGAATCATACTCCCACTGATAGACGCCCTGCATGGGATCGATCATTTGAGTGAGTTGATAGGCATCGTCGTAGAACAGTCGCGTGACTTCGCCACGAGGACCGGTTGTTCGGATGATGTTGTCGTTGGAATCGTACGCAAATTTGATGGTTGAACCATCAGGTAGCTTGGTCTCTGTTCGTCGCAAGCCCAAGTCGTAGGTGTGCCTGGTCACGAAACCTGCTTCATCGGTCTTCTCAAAGAGATTGCCTCGTGCATCGAACAGGTATAGGGAAGTCCCGCCTGCCGCGTTGACCATCTTGGACAGTTTCCAGTTTTGGTCGTACTCATACCGAGTCTTATTGCCCAAGGGATCGATTGTTTCGCGCGCTCGACCTGGTAGGTCGTAAATGGTCCTGTATTTTCCGCCCATTGGATCGGTGATTTCATCAAGCCGACCATTGGCGTCGTAGCGGTACCTCGTAACGCGGCCAAGAGCATCAGTTTCTTCAACAAGTTCGTTGCGAAAGAACCTCCGCGTTGAGATTGCGGCAAGTGTCACGGACTGTGCCGTTTGAAGACGCGATGTGGCCGGGGTAGGCTTGACGAGGTTGACTGCGGTGATGCGATTGACCGCGTCGCGATCGAATAGATGAGTCACTCCGGTTTCGTCGGTCATGCCGACCATTTCACCCCAGTTGTTCAAATCCACTAATCGGAAAGTTCCATCGGGATTGTTGATGCGTGAAGCAGTGTCAAATTCTCCAAACTCAAATGTCCATGTTTGCTGGGCAGGGTTGGTCAGTGACGTGGTACGACCAACAGCATCGACCGCTAAAGAGTTAATGCGACCCAACTGGTCGGTCGTCTTAATAAGGTTGCCACGATCGTCATATTCAAACGTCAACTGTTTTCCGTTCGGATCTGTCGACGACGTGCGATCGTTTCTGGAGTTGTAAGTGGTCTTCCAAATGAATCCAAGCGGAGTGATAACCTGCGTGACGTTGCTGCGGTCGTCATAGGTAACTTCAGTCACACCGCCGTTGTATTCGATCAGTCGAATAGGCTTGTCATCTTGATTGAATTCCGCTTGGAAGACGTTGCCTAGTGGATCGGTGATGCGAGTGATATTGCCGCGGTCATCAAACACCAGAATGGATTCACTACCACTGTAGTCGGCGACAACTTCAGTATTATTCTCCATATCGTAATTGTGTCGTTGGGTGTTTCCGAGGGCATCCGCCAAACCAATCATCCGGCGATCATCATCGTAAGTCAGCTTCATGATTTCGATGCCGCGTGGATCGACAATCGAGTGGAGGAAGTGAGCTGGATCGGACAGGTAACTCATACGGGTAACGTTACCAACTTGATCTTCGAACGTGACGAGATCACCGTTGTTGTCGTAACTATATTTCAGGACGTTACCGTTCGGATCAGTGATGGAAGTAATGCGATTTTGACTATCACGCTGCCAAACAACTTTGGGTCCGAGGCTGGAGAAGATACCGTCTTTGGTGAAGGTCAGTTGAACGCCATTGCGATCTGAAACGCTCTCCAATTGTAGATCGGAGAACTGGTTATAGGTCAGCCGCAATTGTTCTTTGCTGACCAGCGTATATCGATCGGGGTTGTAAGGCAGATTGAGCAGGTAGAGTCCGAAGGTGCCATCGGTATTTTGTGAGAGCGGATTGTTGTCGACTTCCAATTGATATTTTACACCGGGGTCTGCGATGAAACGCGGCGTCCAAATCGTGCCCAGCAAGCCGCCGACTGGCACTGGATCAAAGGTGAAACCGATGCGGCGACCATCGGGCGCGTTCATGTAGACTCGCGTGCCCACGCGGAATGGATTGGCCGTCAGTGGCCCAGCACCAGCTAGTTCCGAAGCGCTGGGGCGAACACTTTCGCGAATACGAGGGTTGGTAATCGCCATGCGCCAACCGTAACCAAAATCGCCAACGAAATTAGCGTCGAGCGTGTCGTAAGATCGCTGAATGCTGATTGGAATACCAGCGACGTTGACATCCAAGTCCGAGAAGCCGGCGCGGCATTCGGTGCATGAGCTCTGAACTGCCTCATATCGATAATTGCCGATCTTGGCTTGGGATTCGACGGAAAGTTCGATGATGGTTGAGCTTTGGGCGCCGTTAGTGTCTTGGGCGAAGGCGCGGATGTAGTAGGTGTCGTTGGGGAGCAAGGTTGGATCAAAGACACCCAACAAGCCGTTGGTGATGCCGTCGCTGGGGACACCAGTCAACGTATGGGGACGGAATTGGCGGCGCGCGAAAGTGGTCCACTGATCCGTGTTGGCTAAGGAGTACTGCAATTCAAAGTACTCGAGGTTGCGGTCGGTGATCGTTCCTACAATATCCGTCAAATATGTCACCGTGGAACCATTCGCTGGTGCAGTGAGTTGTACTTGTGGAGCCTCGGTGTCGGTAGCATCAAGCACTCTTAGCGCTGGATCAGCTGACACCGAAGATGTGTTGCCAGCGCGATCGATGGCCGTGGCGACCAAGTTGGGAATACCGCTGGACGTTGCTGTAAAGAGGAAACCACCGTCGGCGTCTAGCGGAACCACTTGACCGTCGATCGTGAGCGCGAGGGAAGCAATTCCGCTGGCGTCGAAGGCTCGGACTGTGACGCGCGTGCTCTCGCCAACATTAATCGTGTTTCGCTCCAGCCGGATCGAGACGGTGGGAGCACGACGATCTGGGGTAACGGATAGTTCATAAGTTTGATCGACAAAACTACCACGGTCATCGGTGGCGCGAACAGTAACTGGGTAGATGCCAATATCCGACGCCTGTGGTTGCCACGTGATAGCGCCGCTGCGAGCGTCGATCTGCATGCCATTCAGTCCCGAAGTTGGACCAGCGAGCAATGCATAGCTCACTGCATCTTCCAGGTCTGCAGCGAGCGCGTTGTAGCGATAGGCATCACCGACCATGATTGCTGTAAGTGGTGTGCTTGTAAAAGTGGGTGCTGTGTTCGCTCGACGCACATCGATGGCGAAGGTCTGCGAGGCGGTGAGTCCCTGTGCGTCGAAGGCGTTGATCTGAACACGTTGTGGTCCAACTTGCGTGGCAGCAGGTCTCCATAGAATCGCGCCGGTTTGCGGGTTGATGGTCATACCCACGGGAGCGAAGGGCAGGGCGTAGGTGAGCGTCGTTTGCTCGGGGTCGGTGGCGACAGCGGTGTAGCGATAGTCTTGATCGATGGAGGCGATGCGCAGTGGTGTGGAGGTAAATTGCGGACCAAGATTGGTTCGTTGCAGAATAGCTTCAACGGTGAAGGACTGTGAAGCCGTTCCACCGCTGGGGTTGGTAACTGAAACTCGAACGTTTTGCGGCCCAAGTTGAGTTGCTTGTGGCACCCAAGTGATGCGGCCTGTGGGAGTGATCGTCATCCCCGTGGGGGCTTGCAGTAGTTGGAACTGCAAAGGAGCAGAATTAGGATCGGAAGCCGCAACGGAATAAGCATAAGTCAAGCCAACAAAGGCGACCACTGGCGGTGTCGAAGCGATCACGGGCACCGATCGTGTCGGAGTCGTGCCAACGAACAGGGTGAATTCTTGGCTGGCAAGGCCTCCACGAGAATCGTTGGCGGTGATCGTTACCGGATAACTGCCCGCGGCTAAGTTGGCGGCGCGCACAAGCCCGGTGGCTGAATCGATGGTCATTCCAGCTGGGGATTGCGAAAGCGAATAAAGGATTGTGTCACCATCGATATCACGCGCGGCGGCAGGATACTGATAGTTCGCAAGCGGTGCGACGGCAATCACCGGCGTTGTAGTAAATACTGGTGGCCGATTGATGCGGCTCAGAGCGACACCCAACGCATAAGTCTGAGTGGCTTCGCCGCCGCGCGCATCGCGGACTCGGATGTTAATCGTGTGTGTTGAAGCATCAACGAGCGTCGGTGTCCAAGTGATCAAGCCGCTCGCGTTGTCGATGGTCATACCGCTGGGAGCGCCGGCCAGTTGATAGACTAGCGACGAAGAACCGTCCGGGTCGATGGCGGTAACGGCGTAGCGATAGATTCTGCCGACAGTCGCTTCCACAGGCGGCGCGGAAGTGAACTGCGGTGGCCGGTTGGCTCGGGTCAAGACAGTGACTTCAGTCGCGAAGCGATCGCGGACAGGATTGTCGAAGGCAAGCGCTGCGGGGTTCGAAGACTGGTCTTTTCCAAGTCCCGTAGTTGGTATTTTGGAATTGAAGAGTACAAGTGGCAGACCGGCGGCGGTGCGTTGATCAGGGTTCAGCAAGCCGACGCGCGTTGGATCGATGGTATCGAAGCGTACCGCAGTGTTGGAGTCGATTGCATCGGAGTTGAGATTCTTGATCCGCAGGTCGACCGACAGACGATTGGTAACGCGATTGAATGTGGAACCCGTGAACTGAACTTGGGTGGATGAAGTTGAGTCGATACCTGGCGTGTTGCTAAACTGGCTGAGGTCATCGACGATCCCTGTAACAGTGATCGCAGTTGAAGATTGTTGTCCGAGGGAATCGATGGCGGTCACCATGAACGATTGGCTGCCGGAGGTGATCGAGATGGGAGCGATGAAGTTGCCCGTGGCATCGACCGCTTCGATTCGAACGCCATCGACCAGCACTTCGACAATGACGGAACCTGGCACTGCAGGTCGTGCAGAGCCGATGAGCAATCGCCGTCCGACTGGCAAGTTCTCTGCGGGAACTGGTGACAGGATGGTTACAGTTGGCAGTGAAGCGGACCAAGTGATCGAGGCGGTCTGTGACCTGCCGGCTGCGGTGGCCGTTACAGAGTCGGTGCCGGTCTGAGTTCCCGTGAATTGGAAGGAAGCTCGACCAGTTGCATCGGTGAATCCAGAGCCGTGGGCCTGATTGTTGCCCGTCACTTGAAACTCAACGCGCACACCACGAAGAGGATTGCCCTGTGGATCCACAACAGTGGCGGTTAGTGTTTGCTGCGTATTGATTGGCACGGTGATTGTGCTGGGGGCGAGCGCCAGGCTAGCGACGCGAGTTAGCGGCGCGAGGCTTGTACCGCCGAAGTAGCCATACGATTCAACTTGTCTGAAACCGTAGATAGCGACACCAAAAGGTGCGTTGGCTGTGAAGCGATGGGAACCAACGCCGATGGGAATCTGTGCGCCAGCCAAGCCACTGTTTCCGATCGGTGTGAAAGCAGTGGAGGGTATCGACTGGCCATCACGCCGGACGCTGGCCAACGCAGTCACTGGCACGACGAGATTGGCGTAGTTGACATCAAAATTGGCAACGGGAGTGCTGAGTGTGTAGTCCGATTGAAACTGCTCGGTGGGAGGTACGAGCATCATGAACGGATCGCCGGGGACGTTGTCGAAGGTCTGGCCGTGTGAGTATTGGGCAACAAGAACGGGTTGGGAGGCGTCAATAATCGATGCGGCGGTGAGAATCGTCTCATAGAATTTTCCAGCCGCTAAAGTCGCGACCAGAGTTCCGTTGATACGGACTTGCGTGTTGTTCGACTGTGCTAAGACGCGGAAAGTATCACCGCGAGTACGCGTTGCGAGGGGCTGAGTGACAAATTGCTTGCCCCAAGAATCCGTGGGTGGCAACTGTTCGATAAGGTGATCGGCGGCTTCGAAGCCAGCTGGTACGAAGGCTGCTGTGTTGCCGCCGAAGACGGAAATTGGTTTATCAGAGCTGACTACAGTTCCCGTTAAGTCGACGATACCGGAAACGTTGTTCGTTTGGGTATCGACATGCAACGTATAGGCTTGACCTGCGTTAAGTGTCACGGTGAAGGGCACACCGGCGGGACGCGAGCCTGCGGTGACGGTCGGCGTGATCGTCACATTGGTATTGTCAGCAGTCCCGACGATTGTCAAGTTCGTACCGCCACCTCCTGCTAGATGGACGGTGTTCCCATAGCCCAAGACTACATAGTTGGTTCCGATGGCGTCGACGGGCAAAGCCGTATAACCATCCGTCGAGGCGATTAGTTGATTGAGACCATAAACGGCAACTTCATCGATGGCTGTGACGAGGATGCCTTTGTTGTTCGTTTGGTCGGGAGTGAATATCTCGACTTCAGCCGGCAATGGAATTGTAGTCGTCTGTCCCGCAATAACATCGAAGGAGAAGAAACGATTGATGCCGGGGATTTGAATGGTGCCTGAAGTGTTCACAGGTGAAGTGATGGTAATCGAATAGTCCGGAAAACTTGGCCCCAGCAAACCCAGCAAGTTGCGAGGGAAGCCGATATAGAAGCGAGTCCCCAAGCTATCGGTCCCGCCGATTTCGGGTGAGCTTGCGTCTTGCAAGCGGAATGAAAACGTTCCAAAAGCATCCTGGGCAGATGGATCGGTTGACGAAGTTTGCACGACCGCGCGATAAGTCCCGTTTTGGGGCAAAGTGAGCAGTGTGTCGCGAGTAGCGCTATCGATCAGAGTCGAACCATCGGGATTGAAGATGGAAACCCCGAGTATTCCGCCGCTCGAATCTAGAGTGTCGAGCAAGATGGGTGTGTTGGCTTGGGCAACAATTTCAAAGATCTTGGATTCACCAGGAACGATACTGCCGGTGATGTTCTCATTCAGTACCGCTGGCTGAGGGCTTTCGGGTGGTATGTCCCAAATCTGAAAGCTGTAGGTATTCAGAGTTGGCGAGCCCAAGGCGGCGCGAGTGGTTATTGTGTAAGTTCCCGATTGCAGCAGGACCAACTCGCGATCGAGAGTTGATTCAAGCCCGGAGTAGTTATCGTAGAGCAGTGTTCCATCGGGAGCGGCGAGGGTGACCTGCAGTTCACCAACGGTGATGCTTAAAAAGTCCAAGAAGACATTCTGGCCACTGGTCGCAGTGAAGGTCCAACGGTCCTTGGCTCCGGGGACTTCGATTGCTCCCGCAGCGGTTTGTCGCAAGGCAATCGCGCGCACATCGTCGGGCGGAACTTCCCAAAGGCGGAAGGCATAGATTGGTAATTGGGCACCATTAAAGTCCGCTTTGACGACGATGCGATACTGGCCATCCACGGGCAGTGTAACACCTTGGTCGACACGAAATTCCACCGTTGAGCTTCTCTCGCTGATCGTGGTTCCATCAGGCGCGACGATCGCGAAGATCACATCACCACCAAAGACCGTGTCGAGCGAAAGAACATCCAGGTAAACGTCGCTGCCGCCACGTCCGGTGAAGGTCCATTGATCCTGCGCACCAGGTGTTTCAATGCCTCCTGCATTCGGTTGGCCAAACACGACCGGTTTTACTTCAGGTGGCGGGACGTCGAAGATCTGAAACTGATACGAAGGTGTGCCTGAGGATGCCAATCGCAGCGTGTAAGCGCCCGACTGAGTCAAGGCGATCACACCTGAGTTGTGAACGAAGGCGCGTGCATCATCGCGAGTGTAGATGAGACTGCCATCGGGTGCGAAGAGACTAGATTGTAAGCCTCCTTCGCTGAGCAATTGCAAATTGACATAGATAGACTGTCCCGCTGCGGCGCTGAAAGTATAGTCATCAATTGCACCGGGAGAAGCGATGTTTGAGATACGGATCTGACCGATCGTGTATAGGC
>JANRMD010000134.1:0-28605 GCA_033761895.1 Pirellulaceae bacterium
AGATTTTGGGGTTAGGCACATTAACCGATGTGCGTTAGCACCGGTTTCCGCAATGTGAAAACCGCGGCTAACGCCGTGCGGTTAATAGCGCTCGAGTGCGATCAACCCAAAAATCTAATCTGGACAAAGCGCTAGTGGATTGTCACAGCTTAATTTTACGGTTTGTAATATCAGCCAGAACGCGCTAGCGTCCGGTTTTCGCCGCGGTAACCAGTGCTAGCGCACTGCGGCTAATCCTAATATTTAAGTTTGACGCTCCACTAGATTCTTCACCCTATTACGGGGATGCCCCTTTTGTCTTTTGCGTTGAAATCTCTCTGTGTCTCTGTGGTTATGCTGAGCCCTGTTTCGAACCACAGAAGCACCAGAGACACCGAGAGGGGAGGTCGTTGAGTCTCGCACAAATCATTTATCCCATCCTCTTTCACCAGCTCTGCGAGAATGGTCGCATCCGGCAGATGCGACCGCCAAAACCCTGTCGCATTCGGCAGATGCGACCGCCAAAACCCCTCGTGTGGTGGAGATCCGGCCAAACAGGCGACTCTTCCCTTCAAACCAGCTTGATTTCAAGGTATACTTTGCCGACATAGTCGATACAGCTTTACAATAACCCTGCCAGCGTTTACTAGTTAAACGTAGCAGCCCGCCTTTAACCCCACCTAATTGCAACTGAATCGCACTCGAAAGCTCAACCACCTTAACCATGGGGGAGCTTCAAGATTGGATAGAGTCCTGCGATTTGCGAGCAAATCCAGCCAATTGCTTAAGAAAAAAGCCCGCTGGTCCCACCTACAGAATTCGCGGAGCGAGTGAATTTGTTGTTTCAACAAAAAGTGTTTAGCGACAACCTCGTCGCTGGGTCACGATGCGGATCGTCGTGTCACACTGCATTCACTTTCCTCGAATCACCTTCCTTCGAATTCAAGGATAGAAGCAGATGATATCAAACTCGAAAGCACTTGAGCCAACTCTTGATTCCGCTCAGCTACGTGTCCTTGCGGATCGGCTGAACATTGGCGAATCCTTGGAAGAGCTGGTGGAGCAATGGTCCTTCAACAGTTCCCAAGAGCTGCTCGCGACCAGTGCCCGGTCCATGCGACTTGAATGGCTCGAATCCGACGATTGCGAAGTGGCTGATGAGACCCTAGACGGGTTTCCGGCCAAGCTGATTCACCGTCATGCCGTGTTTCCAATCGAACGCGGTGATGGCTGGTTGCGATTGGTAGTCAGCAATCCGTTTGACTTCGCCGCTATTGACTCGGTCGCATCGGCTTTGGAAGTCGAAGTCCGCCCGGTGGTCGCTTCGCCCGAAACGGTGCAGCGGTTGATCAAGCGGCACCTTGGAGTCGGCTCGGAGACGATTGACGGCTTGATTGCCCTCCAACGTCAATCGGGCGACGTCGAAATGCTCGAAGGTCTTGACCCGGATAGTTTGGAAGATGCTGAAGAGGCCCAGCAGGCTTCGGTGGTTCGATTAGTCAATGAAATCATCAGTGAAGCCATCGAAGCTCGTGCGAGCGATATTCACATCGAATCGCAGGAATCGGGTTTAAAGATTCGGCATCGCATCGACGGCGTCCTGCAAAAGCAATCGACGCCTCCCGAAATGAATCAATTCCGCAATGCGATCATCAGCCGCCTGAAGATCATGGCCAAGATGAATATCGCGGAGAAGCGAGTGCCTCAGGACGGCCGCATCAAACTGCGTGTCTCAGGTCGCGAGATCGATGTGCGAGTATCGATTATTCCCATGCTTCACGGCGAAGGCGTCGTGATGCGTATTCTCGATAAAAGCAACTTAAAGTTTTCGCTACGCGGCATCGGTATGCCCGAAGCGGTCTATGAAAAATTTTCCAAACTGGTCCGCTTGCCGCACGGCATCGTGCTCGTGACTGGACCGACCGGTTCCGGTAAGACGACGACGCTGTATAGCGCCTTGAGCGAGATCAAATCGGAAGACATCAAGATCGTTACCACGGAAGACCCCATCGAATACCAACTCGAAGGGATCAACCAAATCCAAGTTCACACCAAAGTCGGTTTGACGTTTGCGGCGTGCTTACGAGCCATCTTGCGGCACGATCCCGACGTAGTTCTAGTGGGTGAAATTCGCGACTTGGAGACCGCTGAGAATGCGACCCAAGCCTCGCTGACCGGGCACTTGGTATTCAGCACTTTGCACACCAACGATTCAGCTAGTGCATTCATGCGTTTGCGCGATATGGGTGTCGAGCCGTTTTTGGTTGCGAGCACAGTTGAAGGCGTGTTGGCCCAGCGTTTGGTGCGAGTACTTTGCGAAGAATGCAAGGAAGCCTATCGCCCACAGATGGATGAATTGCCTGAAGATTTTCCGATCGACGACCGCCTGGATCCTTCGTTGCGGCTGTATCGTCCAGTGGGATGCGAGAGCTGTCGTCGAACGGGTTATCGCGGTCGACTTGGCATTTATGAACTGTTGGTCGCCAATGAAGAGATTCGACAATTGGCTACGCAAGGCGTTACATCGGATGTGCTCAAACAAGCGGCCATACGAAACGGGATGGAAACGTTACGCATGGACGGCTGGAATAAAGTTCTGGCCGGGGTGACGACCGTCGATGAAGTTCTGCGTGTGACCAAAGCGGATTAGTTTGATGAGCGACTTTGCTTATACCGCGAAATCAAGCAGCGGGCAGAAGTGCTCGGGGATTATTTCAGCTGCCTCACGCGCTGAAGCCATGCAACGCCTGCGTTCGCAAGCTCTATTCCCGATGACGGTCGTTGATCAGCAAAGTGGCATGCCCGCATGGGCATCAATCTCGCTTCCGGTACGTGTCACCAAAGAACAGACGGCTGATTTTTGCACTCAGCTCGCCGATCTGTTGACGAACGGTGTGCCAATGCTTGAGTCACTGCGGATACTTTCCGACGCGACTGAGAATCCTCGGCTAAAGGAAACAACCTTGCGGATCCATGATGCGGTCTCGCAGGGCGATAGTCTAGATTTGGCGATGAGCAAAGAGTCGGCGATTTTCTCCGAATTGACGCTCAGTATGGTCCGCGCTGGTCAAGAAGGCGCCTTTCTCGAAGAAGCCCTACAGCGAACCGCTATTTTTCTGCGCAAACAAGATGAGATGCGCAGCAAGATTGTCGGCGCGTTGACGTATCCAATCATCTTGGGAATCGTTGGCACCATCATCACTTCGTTAATGGTGGTGTTCCTGGTTCCGAAGTTCCAACCGTTCTTCGATCGACTTGAACAGAACGGAACGGGGTTGCCCTTCATCACGGTGATGTTGCTGGGTGCTAGTCACACCATGATGAACTATGGCCTCTTCGTGTTGATCGCTTTGGTGGCCATCGCTATCGGAGTTTATCGCTTGATCCGAACCGAAGCTGGGATGCGTATACTAGATCGCGTAAAGTTGAAAACGCCCATGATCGGCGTGATTTTTCACGATGCTGCGGTTTCCAGAGCTTGCCGAGTTCTGGGTACGATGCTCCGCAACGGAGTGCCGCTGCTCAAGTCGATTCGCATCAGCAGTGAATCAACCGGCAACGTGTTGCTAGCTGAAGCGATGATGAAATCAGCCGACAATGTCACCGCTGGCGATTCGTTATCCAAACCACTGGCCGCCAGCGGACTGATCCCGCCGCAAATTATGGCCATGATTCGCGTCGCTGAAGAATCGAACTCACTCGATGAAGTGCTGGTGAAGATTGCTGACCGCATCGATAGCCGTATCGAACGTCGTTTGGAAGTCATCGTTCGTATGATTGAACCAATGATGCTGATTTTGATCGGTAGTATGGTAATGTTCGTTATCGTTGGCGTACTGCTACCCGTCTTTGATCTAAACTCCTCAGTCGGATAAACTCCGATATCCTCAGTTCAACCCGCTACTTAACCTACCGCAAAGGAATCCACTATGAACCGTCGCAACGCAAGACGTGGCCTCACCCTTCTCGAACTGATGATCGTGTTGATCATTCTGGTTGGCTTGATTGCAATTGTCGGCCCGCGTTTGCTGGGCACGCAAAAGAAAGCTGACGTCCGCACCGCTCAAGTCCAAATTGGCAATCTAGTCTCCTGTCTAAAGGCCTACGCAGTCGACATGAAGACATTTCCGTTGACTGAAGAAGGCTTGGAATTGCTGGTCAGCGCTCCTGAAGATGAAGCGCTCGCTAAGAAATGGGATGGCCCGTACATCGAAGGCGGCAAGTTGCCTGTTGACCCATGGGGTAGCGAATTCCAATATGAATACGGCGCTTCAGAAACCGGATCGGAAACCTCTGGCGAGAAATCCACAGATTCCTTCCCACGCATTTTCTCACTCGGACCTGACCGTCAACCTGGCACCAGCGATGATATCAGCAATCAAGCGGCTGAAGGCGAAGAGGAAGAAACGGGTTCAACGAAAGGCGATGCCAAGTAATCGCGCCCGTTCAAGCGGGTTTTCGTTACTTGAGCTGATCATCGTCCTGATGGTCATGATCAGCTTACTCGCTATCGCTTGGCCCAATCTCCAGCGACCGTTGCGACGCACTTCGCTCAGCGAAGCCGCCCAGACGCTTCGAAGTGCGATCGATGACAGTCGTTATCAGGCCATTACCACCGGTTCGCCCGTGTTCGTACAGTTGCGTGAAGGCGCAGACGTTGTTCAAGCGGGTTCGTTCGATGCCTTCATGAGCGCTGAAGCGGACATCGGAGCCATGGGGTCGTCGCTACAACCGGCTACGATCAAGCCGCCGAGCAACCGACCGCTTCAAGCCGCGTCGCCCATGGCCGCCACTCGGACCTGGACCTTGCCTGAATCGGTGGTGATTTCCGATGTACGCTGGACCCTCGATCCTCCAGCTGAAGAAGAATTCGGGTTAGGTGCAGCGCCTGCGGGTTTGGAGTCACCCATTGCCGAAGTTCAATCGGACGCGATGTTAGCTTCGGGGCTGGACCAAGCCGGCGCGCTCAGCGGTGGGGCTTTAGGGCAAACTTGGTGGCTACCGTTGGTGGCTACAGGGCAGGGACGCGATGCGGCGATTGTCTTGCGCGATACGTCCATTGACGAAGAGATTACCGTTACATTCGCTTCGGCCACCGGTGCGCTGGAGATCGTAAAGTGAATCGCAGCGCATTCTCTCTGCTCGAAATCATCATCGCCACAGCCGTGCTGGCCGCGAGCGCGATGGTCCTGAGTTCATTAATCGGGCTGGGTTCGAAGTTTGGCAATCGGGCTGAGGAGCGAACGATTGCCATGTCGCAAGCAGAGTCGCTGTTGGATGAGTATCTGGCAGGACTTGGTCGAAGCGACAATCGCTTGGAAGAGACGACAGGCGAATTGCCCGGTCCACCAGCACGCGGCTATCGCATTAGCGCAGCGCCAGTTGATCTTGGAAACGGCAACTCAAGCCAAGCTAGTTCAATGCAAAGCCGCACAGGTGCCAATACAACTCGAAGTGGTTTACTGCGCGTTACGGTTGTCTTGTTCGAAACAATTGGCCAAAACTCTACCGGCGAAGGTAAGGCACTGATCGAACTCTCCCGGTTGGTACGACAACCCCAGGCCGCCAGCGATCCCATGTCTGGCGATCCAATGTCTGGCGATTCAATGGCGAACGGCATACAAACTGGCGCTCCCCAAGAGTTCGATGCATCGCTGGGAGGCCAGTTCCCATGACCGAGCCGATCTCGAATCGCCAGCGATCGCAATGTAGCGCTGGCTACACCCTGCTCGAGTTGATGCTCGCACTCGCATTGTTGGGCGCGTTGATGACGGTCGCTTGGTCTTTAATGGGTACCTTCCGCGATGCCGAGCAACGGGGTTGGAAGTTATCGCATCGCGTTCAAACGATTCGAGTCGCGCGCCAGTGGCTACAAAGCGACCTTCAGCAACTCGTGCACACCGAACCCACACCCGCAACTGGAGCAGGTACAAAATCGCGGCTGAGCGGCAATGCGTTAGGCTTCACCGCTTCGATTTCCCCCTCGATCGATCCGCTGCCGTTCCTCGAGAATCTAATGTCGAATCCATCCGACGGTATAAGCTCACTGGGTACAAATTCAATGGGCTCGATGGCGGAGCAGGAACCTTCCGCTAGCTTGTATTCGGACAACGAAGCGATTATCGCTGAAGCCCAACGGTCGCTTTGGCCAGCCGAAACTATGGAGATCGAATACAAACTAACACCCATCGAAGACACTTCGACAACCGCTGAAATGTCGTTGCTTCAGCCGACGGATTTGAGCAGCGTGCAGTTCACTCTAACTCGCAGTGAGATGTTGGATGCGAGTGCCATGCAACGCAATCCCAACGCACCCCCTGGAGCCGCCAGTGGAGCTGCACAGACCAACAATCTCGCGGATCGCGTCCTCACGGCGCAAGATCTGTATCGCCAAACGGACGAAACGACCCGATCGAGTGGCACAGCAATTCGCGAGACACGGCTAGATGGATTGACTAACGTTCAGTTTCAATACTTCGACGGCGTGAGCTGGAGACGGGAATGGAACAGTGATCAAACAGGCGGTTTACCCATCGCCATTGCGTTATGCTTTGACTTCCCAGCCACGGCTGACATCAAGCCGGTCGAACGAATCGCGCCCAGCAGCGCAATCGATGGTGGCTTGAATGATCCCAACGATGCGCTTAGCAGCAATCCGCTTGGTGCGGGCATGTCGTTCGCCGACTCCGCCCTCGCCGCTGAACCTACCCTTGAATCCACAGCAGACTCGGAATCAGGCTTGATGCAGTCACCAACCCACGAAATCCAAATTGTGGTTTATGTTGGTGGTCAAGCTAAGAATCAAACCTCCCGGCAAGTGGGAACTCCGCGCGGCCGCACGCGAGGAGGATTCTAATGCAACGTTTGACCGTCACGTTTGGTTTCAGCAAACGACGCTCCGCGATGGCCCTGCTCGTGGTGGTGGTGCTGACGATGCTGATCGCCCTTGGTGCCTATCGGTTTTCGTTTTACATGGAAAGCCAATATCGGTTGACTCGGCTGCATGAAGATCAAGTGCATGCGCGGCTGGCGGCCCTCAGTGGACTTGAACTGGCAGCCGCGATCGCTGAGTTGACTTCGACTGAACGAACGGCACTCGGCGGAGTGTTCGATAACCCAGCCTTCCGACACGTTGCGGCAGAAGCTTCAACCGACGTGGCCACGCGCAATGAGCCGACCAACAACAGTTGGCGCTTTGGCTTGGTTTCTCCGCTAGCTGTTGGGGCGAACGAGGCAAGTGTCGGTGCGACCAGTGCAATCTCGTCCAGTGCAATCTCGACCGGTACAGATGCAAGCGGTGGTGCGGGCAATTTGCGGTTCGGTTTTGAAAACGAATCTGCAAAGCTGCACGTACCAACGCTATTGGAATGGGATCGTAGAATGCCTGGGCATGCACGTGCAACACTACTCGCGTTACCTGGCGCTACTGAACAACTCGTTGACACTTGGTTGCGAGGACTGGGTGTTACGAAACGGCGAGTCGGAACAAACGGCGGCAGCTCGCTGCTCGATCGCTTGGAATCCAATCGCGAGAATAGCGATCAAGAGTCCAACACCGACCAATTGAAGGGGCTGTGGTATGGCGGGGACCTCAATCAAAACTACCAACTCGACCCGCTTGAAGTTCGACTATCGGAACAGTTGTTTACAGCGCAGCGAGGCGATGCTCGCACCTCAGCGAGTTTAGCACCCGCCAATGCCTCCACCACAACAGCCCTCCCACCCGCTTGGATGCGCTTTGTAACTTGGCATAGCGGCGGGCGCAATGAAACTCGTACCGGTCAGCCTCGAATCAATTTGAATGAAGCTAACCTGCAATCGCTGCATCAAAAGTTAATCGCTGTTTGGCCCGCAGATTGGGCTAATTTTGTGATTGCAATGCGTCAATATGGACCGTCTGCCAGTTCAACGCGTGCTGGCGTAACGACGCCCGCAACGACCGAGAGCGTTAGTCCCGACTTCAGTAAACCAGCCACTTACGCCTTCAAAAGTCCATTGGACTTAGTGGGAGCCGTGGTTCAGATTCCGGTGACCAATCCCCAACCGGCCGCCGATGGCAAAAGCAATGTGACGACAAAACGGATCCGCAATCCTTTTTCAAGTGACTTATCCGAGGTTCGCAACTATCTTGGAAGGGTGCTCGACGCGTCCACCACGGACCCAAGCCCGTTTAGCATCGGTCGCGTAGATATTTCGGAAGCTCCGGCTATCGTTTTGTCGGGAGTGCCTGGCATCGATCCAGCTTTGGCGCAACAAATTGTTCAGCAGCGATCATCGAATTCGGGAACATCATCGACTGAGCCGCGCGACACGATCGCCTGGTTGCTAGAAGGTGGCGTTGTGGACCTTGCGAAACTTAAGACCATTGAACCCTATATCACTAGTCGCAATGACGTTTACACGGTCCAATCCGTAGGTTATCGCGATCACCTCAGCCCCGTTTATCGTTGCACCGCTACGATAGACGCCCGCCAAATACCCGCCCAAATCCGCAATCAACAAATCTGGCATCCATGGGACCGTGGTTTCACCATGGACCAACTGAATAGTCCTGCTCCATGAAACTTGTAGAACTGCTTCCGCAATTCCTTGAACTTGTTCAAGTCAACCGATATTGGAACCGCTCCTCCAGCGGTGCCGCACGCGGTAACAGCCGCGCCGCGGTCGTACACTGGGATCGTGAAAACCTTCACTTCATGGTGGTTACTCCCAAGTCGAAGAAGGTCGCATTGGCCGACATTGGTTCTGTCCCGCATGCTGACGTTGCCAATCCATTTGTTGCGCTGGCCAACCACTTCCGCGAGAAATCGATTCAGGTCCAACGTTTGGTAGTGCTGCTGTCGCGGCCCGAATTGGATCTATTGACTTTAACCTTACCACCTTCAGAAGCCAGCGAATTACCGGCCTTGGTTGCCAGCGAAGTGGAGCAGCAGTTAGGTGAAGCGGACGAACCGCCAGCAATCGACTTTTATGTCCTGCCAAACTCAAATACAAGCCAACCTAGCGAAGGGACGCAGGCGGTAACGCCGGTGGGTGTACAAGTCCTGGCCTTTGCGCTGCCGGCAAGTGTGCAGCGAACCCTACAAACGCAGATTACCGGAGCGGGCTTTCGAGCCGCAGCAATTTGCTCTCGCCAGTTGTCGCCGCTGGGAATCTTGCAACGCAGGCACGTTCCCGAAAGTACACTGGCGGTATCAGTGCATCTATACGCCAGCGAAGCCGAGTTGGCCATTTGTCGCGGACCCGAGCCAATCCTGCTGCGTTCGCTGCGCATCAACCCAGACGACCCGGTACGAGTTGCGGAGCAGATTTGGTTAGAATCGCAACGTTGCCTCGCGCTGCTACCCAACGAAGTCGCCGATCTACCCTTCAGTTGGTTTGTGTACACAACTTGCGAAGCCTCCTATCAAGTCGCTCAAGCTCTGGAAGAACACGAACACATCACGATCCAACCTGTCGATCCTCTGATTGGCTGGGAGGTCGAGCCACAAGATCAATCGGCAGGCGGGATGAAGTTTGCTTCGGCGGCCAATGCCGGTGCTGCCTGGGAATTCCTAAACGACAGGTTGCCCATAAACCTGCTAGCACCCAAGAAGCCGCCCAAAGCCGCCAACCCCATGACACGTTGGGCCGCTATGGGAGCCGCCGCCACCCTCGTGTTGGTTATTGGTGTTTACTTTTTGCTTTCTGATGTGAGTCGCTTGAACGATGAAGTGCAGAAGCTGGAAGGTGACTTAGGCAACGCCAAGAAACTAACCGCCAAGTATCAAGAAAAAGCGGACCAAGTTGCCACGATCGAAAACTGGTTGTCCGATCAAGTCGATTGGGTCGACGAATTGAACGAGTTATCCAAGCGGTTGCCAGACGGACAGAATGCAACCGTGCGCAGGTTGACAGCTTCTGCCAACTCAGGCACTGCAGTCATCGACTTGGCCGTTCAGGTGGCCAAACAGGAGACAATTTCGCAGTTTGAAGGGAGTATTCGCAGCGCGAAGTATGCCGTGACTAGCAAGCAGATCAGCCAGAATCCCGAGTCTGAGGAATACCCTTGGCAGTTTGAAACGCGTATCGTGTTTCCAGTCGAGTCGCTCAGCCGAACGAGAAAGTATGAGTCCAAGGTGAAGGCCGAAGCTTCAACTGACAAAGAGTTAACTGCAAAAGATTTACCCGTCAACGATCCATCGGTCAAAGATTTACAAGTAAATGAATTACATGTAAATGATTCGCCAGTCGCAGAGACGACGCCGCAGCCTGCGACTGCCCCAACTTCGACAACCCCTTCGACAACCGAGCAAGCTGCACCAGTGCCGACTGCACCGGAGGCAACTACACCAGAGCCAACTACACCGGAGGCTGCACAATGACTCCGCGCACGAAGTGGTTCTTGATCGCAGGTTTGGTCGTTTTTGGATTGTATGGTGGCGATTCGTTGTACCGTTCATGGATCGAGGAACCAACGCAGCAACTGAATGCTCGGCTGGATTCCGTGACCCGCAGTATCGCTGATTCAAAAGGCGATCAATTGGCGGCACAGAAGCTAGGCAAGCGGCTCGATGCGTATGCCGCTCGCGCACTCCCCTACGACCCGCAACTCGCACGGTCACTCTACCAGGAGTGGCTGTTGGATCTGGTCGAACGGCATCAGTTTGCTTCTACGGCAGTCGACGCAGCTCAACCGGTTGCCATCGAAGTTCGCTCGCGCACGAAAAAAGGGAAACGTATTCTGGTTGGTCACCGAATTGCTTACTCACTGCGCGGTCAAGCGTCGCTAGCGAAGCTGGCCGCTTTCTTGAATGAATTTCGCGTTGCGGGTCATTTGCACAAGATTCGTTCGGTTTCACTCAATCCTATCGGCAATGAAGGACAACTCGATACAAGCCTCGCGATCGAAGTACTCTGTCTTGATACATCGCCGAATAAAGATCAATTGAGCGATTTGGAACTAGTGCAGGACTCTGAGAGCCCAACACACGATTACAGTGATTTAGTGAAGCGGAATCTGTTCGCACGAGGATTTGCAAAAGCGCTCAACGACATCGAACTCAAGGCGATCACTTTCAATCGTGAAGGCAAAGCCGAAGCCTGGTTTAAGATCGACCGAGTCGGCACGATCAAGACCATCACTGCGGGGAATCAAGTCCCAGTTGCCCTGCACGACATCGCAGTCGTCGAAGTGCTGGCAGACAAAGTCCTGGTACGCGTCAATCAGGATCCGCACTGGATCACCTTGGGACAATCGATAGGTGAGGTTTGTGCACCGCTCATCGATGGGAACACAATGAATGAAAGCCCAGTGAGTGAAAAGCCCGTAGAAAAGATGTCCGTGGATAAGAACTTGGGAGTAAAGTTATGAACCGGTCGCGTGCACTAGCAATAGGCGTATCCGCAGTCTCAATGCTGCTCATAGGGCTGCAATCCGACGTTCAGGCTCAACTGTTTGGCAATCAGACCATCGGATCTTCCGCAGCACAATTGCGAAGTCCGTTTGGGAATGCCAATCCCAACCAAAGCGCTCGCAGAACACCGACGCTGGGAGCTGTTACCGGGCAAGCGGGCCAACAGGCTCAACAGGGCCAAGCGGGCGGCATAGGCGCGGGCTTGCTCGACGGTAATGAACGGTTCGTACGCGGCAACAGATCGCGGCAAGATTTCGTGGGCACTGGACGCAACGATCTAACGGGTTTCGTAGGTGCGGGACAAGCCCTTGGAGTCGGCCGCGTGCCTGCCGCCAGCGATAGTTTTCGGTTGGAGGCAACTGCGGCTGCAAAAGTAAATAAACCCCTGCCCAAGCAACCAGCCAAAGGGATGTACTATCCGCGGCTGGTGCTGGACCTGGAATCCAAATCGGCTGATGCGAATGCAATCACTGGCGTCGTCGCAGCTTCTCCAGGTGTGCAACGCCGAGTCAAAAGTGCGGGGGGAGAGAACGTTCAGGTGTTTGTTGACGGCAGCACCGCTATCTTGAAAGGCACCGTCAATTCAAGGCGGACCGCCGAGCTGATCGTGAACGTGCTGAACTTTGAGCCTGGGATCGAAAGTGTGGATAACCAAATCACGATCCAGTAGGGCTGCCCCAGCCGAGCTTGCCCCACTGGTCCAATCGAACTGAAAACTCGAAAAACTGCTAAGAAAAGCAATCTTGCTTGCCCTCCAGCGAATAGCTGATCTAGCCTACTTTTCCAAAGGGGCTACAATCTACGGCCAGTTCGAAAAGCGCAACACCAGCATGGATGCAAGATCCAGACGACGAGCAGCAAGCCCATGAACCAATCCACAAAAAGCGGTGACACGATCATCGCCGATGGCGAAGAATTGAATCTGCGAAATCGCTATCTCGCTGCGTTTTTGGCCTGGCTTATTCCTGGTGCGGGTCACTATTACCAGCGACGCTATCTGAAGTCTGGGTTGTTCTTCGTGTGCATTCTGTCCAGTTTCTTGATTGGCTTGTTTGTAGCGGATCGAAAGTGCGTCTACGCCTCTTGGGATGGCACCGAACGACGCTGGCAATTCGTTTTGCAAGCTGGGATAGGCTTGCCCGTGCTGCCGGCGGTGCTGCAGAGCATGCGTGAGAAGGACTTTAATCGTGAACCTGGCTTTATGGCGGCCCCGCGCAGTTCAAGCGATCTCGATGATTGGAATTTTCAGACTGCGTCGGGGTTCGATATGGGGACACTCTATACGATGGTTGCGGGCTTGCTGAACGTTTTGGTCATCTTTGATGCGTTCGCTGGACCATTACCGCCACCGATTCAGAAGCCCGATAAGAAAAAAGACAAATCAAAACCACTCGGTGCGAAAGGCAGCCCCGCGTAAGGCCCGATTTATTTGCCGGGGATGGGAGTTCACGATGTCAATTAGCATGTCAATCGAATACCTGCTGCTCTACTTGCCGCTGCTTGTCGCCGTTTCGTTTGTCATGGGTGCCACACGCCACGAAAAACCACAGTTGATTCTTCAGCAAACCAAACGCACTGCGGTTTGGATTACTTCCTTCATGCTGATCATCTACGCCATTTTGCAAGTTGTCTCTTGGCTTGTTTGAGCGGATTCTTCAGCCACAGTGTAGCCGCACGATGGCGGGTACACCGGCGTTCCGCAATAGGGGATGTCCAGTTCGCTGGAAACTCGGGTGACAGAGTCGAACAATGCAAGCATCTTGCTACGTTTTCGATTAGAATCGTAGGCGTACCAGTGCTCTGTCCAACTTTAATTTATGGGTTGATCGCGCATTCGAGTGCTATTAACCGCACGGCGTTAGCCGCGGTTTTCGCATTGCGGAAACCGGTGCTAACGCACATCGGTTAATGTGCCTAACCCAAAAATCTGAGTTGGACAATCCACTAGATTGCAGTTCCGTCTTTGTTGACGTCCCGCCACGCACTCCTGCCGTAGTTCGCCATGCACAACCTTGCTGAATTCCGACGATCTCTGTCGCAACTGTTTGTTTTGGTTTTGGTCTGCAATTTCTCTGGAATTGCTCGACCCGCCTGTGCAGACGATCCTGAATCGACCAAGACGGAAACGTTACTCTCGAACGAGCAAGCCGGTCATTCCTCTCACGGCGAAGTCTTTGACGAAGGCCCCCGCCAAGCGGCGTATCTAATGCCCGGCATGAGCAACGTTCACTTTCCGGTGACCTGCAGCGATGACTTGGTTCAACGTTTCTTCAACCAAGGTGTCGCGCAATTGCACGGCTTTTGGTACTACGAAGCTGAGCGATCATTTCGCCAAGCCGCTGTGCTCGATCCAGACTGCGCCATGACCTACTGGGGCATGGCTATGGCCAACGTCAGTAACTTGGACCGCGCCCGCAAGTTCATGGCCGAAGCGGTCAAGCGTCGAGATTCGGCGAGCGAACGCGAGAAGCGGTTCATCGACGGCTTTGAAAAGTTCATCACGGACACGGATAAAGATGGCAAGAAGATTGAAAAGAAAGCTCGCGCTCAACAGTACACCCGCGACTTGGAGACCATCGTTCAAGACCACCCCGAAGATCTCGAGGCCAAAGCCTTTCTAGCCCTACAGCTGTGGGAGAACGAACGCAGCGATTTGCCCATCGTTAGCTTTGTGGCCATCAATTCGCTATTGCAAGAGGTTTTCAATGGCAATCCCATGCACCCCGCGCATCATTACCGAATCCATCTTTGGGATCGGCAGCGCGCTGAAATGGCGCTGGAGAGCGCTGCCAAAGCTGGCCCAAGTCTGCCGGGCATTGCTCACATGTGGCACATGCCGGGCCACATCTACTCGAAATTGAATCGGTACCAGGATGCGGTCTGGCAACAGGAAGCTTCTGCCCGCGTCGATCACGCTCACATGATGCGTGACCGCGTGATGCCCGACCAGATCCACAACTTTGCACACAACAACGAGTGGCTGATTCGCAATCTCGTAAAGATCGGACGTGTGCAGGA
Source organism: Pirellulaceae bacterium (assembly GCA_033761895.1). Lineage (GTDB taxonomy): Bacteria > Planctomycetota > Planctomycetia > Pirellulales > Pirellulaceae > Aureliella. The sequence goes on from JANRMD010000134.1 coordinate 14,394, forward strand.
CGCCATCGACTTGGCCAAGAATATGCAAGAACTGCCCCGTCATCCCAAATACAATTCGCTGAAAGGTGGCTCAAGCCGATACGGACGCGAGCGCTTGTTGCTGGTCCTGACCAACTACCGCTTATGGCCCGAGTTGCTTGAACTAGCCGAGACGATCTACTTTGAGCCCACTGCTTTGCCGGAACTGCAAGTCGAGAGGCTGCGGCACATGGGGATTGCCCTCGCACTCACGGCACAAACCGAACGCGCCACGTCGATTAAGGCGGAACTGACTGAGCGTCTGACCACAGCCAAGGCGGAACTTGAATCGTTAAACGCCACTAAGAAAGAAGAAGCCAAACCCGAACCTCAAAAGCCCGACGCTGCCAAAGAACCCGAAGCCGGTAAAGAATCTGAGACGCCCCCGGCTAAACCCAAAGAGGAAATGACGGCGGCCGACAAAAAGAAAAGCGAAGCCAATCGCAAACGACGCCAAGCAGAGACGGACAAGAAGAAGAACGAACTTAACGACCTTTCCAAAAAGATCGAACAAGCTATCGCGGCCATCGAAGCCTCCACTGCCGCCACTGCCAAAGATTGGCCTACCGCACTCAAGCGATTCGACGAAGCTGGCTCTTGGGACACGCTGTTAAAAGCCGAGTGGCTAGCGGAGTCGAACGAAGTTGACAAAGCAATCGAACTGGTCGACAAAGAAATCAAAGCCAACCCCAACGAAGTCCTGCCCTGGTCGACAAAGGTTTGGATCTACTCCAACGCGGGCAACAACGAGGGAGCGAAGTCGGCATTCGCAGAGTTGCGTAATTTAGCGTGCACCGCAGACCTGACGACTCCGATGCTGGCACGACACCACACCTTCGCTGCAGAGCATGGTTATCCAGAACATTGGGCGACAGAATATGCACCAGCAAAAGACATTGGAGAACGACCCGATCCCGATTCGCTTGGTTCGTTCCGCTGGCACCCCTATATTGCTCCGCAGTTGGACGTGCAAAAGGCTGATGGCCAACCCTTCGCGCTCAGCCAACTGAAAGGCAAGCCGACGGTCGTGTTTTTCTATCTCGGTTTCGGCTGCCTGCATTGCATTGAGCAACTCCATGCATTTTCGCCAGTGGCAGGTAAGTTCCGCGAAGCTGGAGTTGAAATGGTTGCGATCAGTTCGGAAAGCCTCGAATCGTTAAAGACCGGACTAGACCGCTATTCCAAGGCGATCGAAATACCACTGCACGCAGATCCTAAATTGACCGCATTCAAATCCTTCCGTTGCTTCGATGACTTTGAATTGAAGCCGCTGCACGGAACGTTTTTGATCGATCACAATGGTCGGGTTCTATGGCAGGATATCGGTAGCGAGCCATTCAAGGATGTCGAGTTCCTGACAAATGAGGCTGGTCGTTTGTTGAAACTGGCGGGCTTCCCGAACTCACTCCAAAGTGACGCGCCCAAGTAGTGTCCACTCGAACTATCCCAACGCCGTTCTTAATGGCTTTTGCTGTTCTTGCTTGCCCGCCGATTCTCTTGGCGCAGCAAGCTCCCATCGCAACGGTGAAACTTGCGTGGACCGCTTTACCTGATTTACCCAATAAACTTGGTGTGGCAGGCCCTTTTGTTGGCGTCCACAACGGAGCCTTAATTGTCGCTGGCGGAGCGAATTTCAATCGCCCAGTGTGGGATAACCCCAAGACGTGGCTGGACGATGTGTGGATTCTGTCCGAATCCAACGGCGGCTTGATTTGGCACAAAGCCGGGAATCTTCCGCGGTCGCTCGCTTACGGTGCATCCGTTTCCACAACCAATGGCGTTGTCTGCATTGGGGGCAACGACCAGAACCAAAACTATCGTGACGTTTTTCTTTTGCAGTGGGACACGCGCTTGCATACGTTAAACACCAAGCCACTTCCGCCTCTGCCTAGTCCATGCGCGTTCGGTCAAGCCACTTCGATTGACAATGTGATCTACGTCGCAGGTGGCCAACGCGGCTTGCAGCTTGACTCGGCCATGAACAACTTCTGGTCCTTGAATCTCGTCGATCAGCCCAACCCCGATCGATTCAAATGGCGCGAACATCCTGCGCCACCAATCCCACCTCGAGCGTTCAACATCACCACCCATCAATACTCACCTGCACCGCAGTCACCAGCATCCACCCAACAGCCGAGTGGCCAAGACTGCGTTTACGTGCTCGGCGGTCGACATCAAGTTGACGGTTCGGTGCACTTTCTTAGTGACGTTTGGGAATTTAACCCGAAGTCCGAGTTATGGCGGCAGCGCACCAACATGCCGCGGGCCGTGACAGCGGGCACAGGCATTGGCTTTGGGCAACGTCAGGTTTTTGTGCTGGGCGGCGACGATGGTTCTCTATTCTCAAAAACGGAGGAACTGAAGGATCAACATCCTGGGTTCCGCAGAGAAGCTCTTGTTTACGATACAGGCACCGATTCGTGGTCGTCTGCTGGATCAACTCCACAGAATCAGGTCACCACTATTCCAGTTGTGTGGGATGAACACATCATCATCGTCAGCGGTGAGATTCGGCCTCGGGTTAGAACACCAGCTGTCTGGAAAGTTACGCCGTTAACAGAGTAATCATGTTAACCAGCGGTCATTACTTTCAGATAAACATTGAGTAATAATCGGTTGCAGGTCGAGACTCTCTATGACCAGTGCGAATGGTCGCATGCGGCTAAACGCGACCCACCCAAGCCCGACGACGCAGTGTCTTGCCCGCCTTTCACCTATGACTGGGTGGATGTAGGATTGTTGGACTGTAGTGTTTCTTATCCGCGTAAATGTTGGGTAAGTCTAGGTTCTCGACGGAAAGCGGTCCCATGAGCCATCGGCCAGTTATCCTGCTTGCGATTGCCAGCCTCGGGATTCTTTGTTCGCTTGTGGTTTGGTTTCGAATGGAAGGCGATTCAAAACCCGGTTCCACTAACCATTCCAGTTCTGCCTCACAGCCAAGTGAGAGCAATCCAACCAACGCAGACGAACCGACATCGGAGTCGCCGACTGTTGCCGAGCCTGCCTCCGTTGCGCCTTCGGAACAGCTTGTAGCCAGTGATCCCAACGTCGGATATGTGGGCACGGCGATGTGCGCGGAGTGCCACCAAGAACTGACCGATTCCTATCGTAAGCATCCCATGTATTGGGGTAGCACACGCTTGGTTTCCAACGACCATGACCGCCCACCGTCTACCGAGACACCCATTCAAGGCAAGAAACGAATCCTGTCGGCCGAAGTGACTGACACCAAAATTGTCCACCGCGAGTCGATGTATGATGCGGAAGGCAATTTGATTTACGAAGACCCAAACGAACTGAAGTATGTCGTCGGTTCCGGTCGCCGTGGGAAAGCTTATGTTGTCGAAAAAGATGGTGTGCTCTGCCTCTCGCCACTGAATTGGTTTGCACGCCAGAAACACTGGGAACTGAATCCTGGCTATAGTGCCGATGACCCGCGCAGATTTGATCGTCGAGCCAACACGATCTGTTTGCAATGCCATTCTGGAACACTCAACCCGGTCGAACACGGCTCTGAGTTTCTAGAAAAGGAACCGTTCCAAGAAATGGAAATCGGCTGCGAAAAATGTCATGGGCCCGGTCGCGAACATATCGCCTTTCATCAAGATTCAATCGCGGACACTGCCAATCGACTTGCTAAAGATCCGATCGTTAACCCCAAGGGGCTCGATAGTTTTCGAAAGGATAGCGTCTGCTATCAGTGCCATCTGCAACCCGCATCTGCAAGGATTCTTCGTCCCAGTCGTTCGCACCTTGATTTTCGCCCCGGCATGCGACTGGACGATGTCTGGATCGTCATGAATTCCGGCAACACTATCGATAGCGAAGGCAGAACCCAGTCTGTGCGCCAAGTACAGCAGATGACCGAGAGCAAGTGTTATGTGGAATCAAAGAGCATGAGTTGCACCAGCTGCCACGATCCCCATCGCGTACCCGAGGAAGGTCAGCGCATCGAGTTCTTTCGACAGCGTTGCTTGGAATGTCACACGAACAGTTCTCCATGTTCAGCGGGTAAGGAAGATCGAGCTGCTGTGGCGGACTCCTGCATGGATTGCCATATGCCCAAACTCGATTTGGTTTTGTCCGCGCATGCCGCACAAACAGATCACCGCATCGTCCGACACAAAGCAGGCAATTCAGAAAAACAACAAGACGCTGCACGGGAATTTTTCTTCGATGAAACGAACCAGCTTCCCGAACTAGAAAAGAGGAGAGCGATTGCAATTACTCAAGCCAGAAAGGGGCCTGCCTCCGATGAACTGGTTGAGGAACTTAAGTTTCTGAGAGCAAAGTTTCCCCAAGACGGTTTCTTGGCGTTAGCGCTCGGCGGAGCTTCCGTCTCTCGACGCGACTATGGCACCGCTCTCGAATGCCTACAGCAAGCGGCTGTTTGTCCACAAACGGAAGAACTGGCCCTTGAAGTGCTTACCCAAGTCACTTATTTCGCGAAGGATTGGCCTCGGGCCTTGGAAGCATTTGAGATGCTGTTACGCATCAATCCTTATCGGGCTCAGACGCTCGCAATCAAGGCCGATACACAATTCCGAACGGGGCAAACAACACGAGCCATTGAAACCGCCAGAGAATCGTTGAGACGTAATCCATCGATGATCGAAGTGCACCAGTGGTTGCGGGATACTTATCAGAAAATCGGCAAGACGGAAGAATATGAAGCTGAACGGGTCTTGGTGGAGCGCATGCAGCAAGCCAAACCTCCCACCCAAAACCCCGTGCCATGATTCATCAAGTCACTGGCCTTATGGATTGTTGGCCATGCGCCCGCGGCTACGATACTCTTCAATCGCTCGATCGAATGTCCGCCGCGCGTCGATGCGTTGCTCGGGTGCGATACTCCGCTCGCGCACCGCCCACAGTTGCTCGATCACAGCCGCACACCAACGGGCGCTATCCGCAGAAGCCCGAATCGGCTGCTCTTCAACAATCACTTCAATCGGGTTAGTGTGCATGTGTGGGAAAATTCGAAGTGCTAACCAGCTTGACTTCTCTATCTTCGCTCTGAACTCAACCAGTTTTTCTGTGCCGTCACATTGAATCAGCTTCGATTCGACGACTTGTCCATTGACGACCAGTTCCAACAAACGATCTTTTGGCGCGACATACTCGTTCGAGCGCGGCCCGTGCAGAGTCACAGTGTCACCGACAAAGCGGCGCCCGCCTTCGGGAATTCTAGTCTCATACGCGACCGATTTGGGCATTGCCGATGCGACAGAAACCTTCGCGCGAACATCCACCAAGCCTGGTTTATCGATTCGCAGTTGATCGCCCAGGCGAGCGATCTTGTTATCGACCAGGGCTTCGCACTCCAACGCGTGCGCATACCCATCAGATACATACGCTCTTCCAGTCGCTAGACCTTTGCACCAATCGTTGAAGTCGACTTGCGTCACTTTCCCGAGCTGAACATAGACGCGTCCTTGCCCCACTGCATTGCCGCTCATGCAAGGAAAGTCGGTTTCGCCGCTTGCCTTCAATGGAAATCCACAGTTCAACACGTGATACCACATATTCCATTCTGCGATCCGCGCCGTGTCCATCGTACTGATAAAGTCGCATACCCCCTCTGCGACGGCAACTGGCAACTCCATCGCGCCCACACTGTCCATTTCTGGGATAGCCAGATTCGGTAAACGATCTGCAGCGGCATCGATGGCAATCTGAAGTTCCGTTTGGCTCAAGCCTGCATCATTATCTGCATCGATCGACTCAAACGAAGCAGGCAATAATGCGTCGCGTGCCTCAACCTTGGAAACGAGACCACTGGCATCTTTGTCCAATTGGCTAAACAACCGTTGACTAGCGCGAGCGGAATGGACCTGTAGACCACTGGCTGAGTGCGCGAAACCGGTAACGGCCCCTTGTTCCTTGGCCCACTTCAGTGCCGGTGTTGCCCAAGATGGCCAGCCTTTATCCTTGGTTCCCTCTGAACCTGGGTAGTATTGCTCACGCAGATTCAGCAGGCAAACATGCCCAAGTGCCTGCGAACCAAAGCCACTGATTTCAAGATCGTACTTCAATATCGTCTTTGGGCGCGAGACTTCGTCGATACTTGGTCGAAAGAACTGTCGCTGGTGCTCAAAGCAAGGCCCCCAAGTCAAAATGCAACCAACGTTGAGACCTTCACCAGCCACTTGCCGGAACATATCTTGAGGCGTAACTCCTTCAGTCGGCGATGTGTAGTGAGCGCACCCCGCACCGTGGATGTGGTGATCGCCACTGTACCAACCGTACTCCATCGGACGAACCCAGCGCTTCAATCGGATTGGCCATTCATTGGAGCCACCTTCCTCAACAGCCAGCGTTTGCGATTGCACGACGGTTTCAGGACCTTGCGATGACTGAACGGTAAAGCGGCCTGGCGGCAACAGAACGGATTCACGGTGTTCACGATAGATCTGTTGCTGGAAAAACAAATCGGGTGCGATGCGGCGAGGTTGGGGTGGGTAAACGTTTCCAAGTTGATCGCGTATAGTTAGTCTGGCAAAAGTGGGTTCGCCGTTTTCGTCCAGAATATTCAAGCGGACTGGTACTGCGGGTGCAGCTTCAACCTGCAGGGGCAATTGAGCTCGGAAACCCAAATCTTGTGTCCCGCTGCCGACTGAAAAATCGAGGCTCGCTTCGCGTTTGCCTGCATCGCTTGCATACGCGAGCAAGATTACATATTCAACATTCGCTCCACTCAGTGTATCGGTTAGCGGAGGTTGACGATGCCACACCAGATGCAGAAAACGCCTCGGACTATCGGGCTTGATTTCATTCTCGCGCAGTTCCAACTGATCCTGGCGTTGCATGCTCAGTGCAGCCACGCCTGAATAACTCGGACCGGCTTGAGGACTGGTAACTTGCAAGGCTGATTTCACAGCCCCTTGATTGATGACTTTGAAGACCCAAGGCAAGTAGCCCGATTGCTGCAGCTTGGCTTGCCCTTTTCCCGCTTCAACTTTTACTCGCGATTCTGGATTGATCGTCACCAAGCCAACCGCCAAAGGATCCAGAATCGATTGGATCGCAACGGTATCCTCCTTCAACTGGGCTGAATTCAACGCAGTCTTTTGAGCTGATTCGAGCGGAAATCCGAGGCTCTCGAGGGCTTCGACAATGCGCTGCGAATGAGCGGTCAGTCGTTGAGCATCAGATGGTTCTTGGGCACTGCTATACGATGACAAAAGCAGCAAAGAACTGATTGCGAAAGGCCCGAGCCCTAGTTTGCAAACCATGTTGAATCTCTCCTGAGCTCAAAGAAGGCGCGCTCGTTAGCGGTTGATCTAGAAGTTTAACAAAAAGCTTGGATTGATTTTGCAACTTTGTTATATTCACAGAAGTTGGGAACGCTGCGAACCACATGTGCGAATATGCTTCACAGCACTGATTGTTTAGGGCGGGGAACATTCTGAACGCGGAGCGAAGCATGTATCGACGAAGCGGCTTTACATTGGTCGAGTTGTTGGTGGTGATCGCCATCATTGCCATACTCGTTGCTCTACTACTCCCTGCGGTGCAGGCCATTCGCGAGGCTGCCAGGCAGGTGCAATGCCGCAATCACCTCAAGCAGTTGGCGCTTGCAAGTTGCAATTACGAGTCGGCCTTCCGCTTTTTTCCCGCATATGCCGGAGAAGCACCACCGGCATTTGTGGAGTTCCCCCGCAGACAACGTGATATCAAGAAACGGGGTTGGAATTGGATTTCCAAAGCCTTGATGTTCATGGAGCAGCCTGTACTGAGCGAACGCTGGGGTGTCTTTGGGGCTTCGGAAACTCTCGTGCTCAATCCAACACAACAGCAACTCTTGAAAACTCCCATCAGTGGGCTGTACTGCCCCTCGCGCCGCGCTGCTGAGGCTTACCCCCTGCTTGATTCCTACCACGTCCGATTCGGGGAACTCTCATCGAGAAGCGACTATGCCATCAACGCTGGCCCCGCCGTGACAAAGATCCCCGAAGACCCAAGCGTACGAGATATCGTCAGCTTGGGAGACGGTATTTGGCAGCTAGGAGTCTATACCAAGTTGAACAGCGTGACCGACGGCCTTAGCAATTCCTATCTGATCGGCGAAAAGGCGATGAGTTCGAACAACTACACCAATGGAAAGGATTTTGGTGATCGAGCCCCAGTTGCAGGCTGGCTGGATCATCCCGAGTCCTCGAATTCCAACGTTCGTTTTGCAGCGCGTAGTTCTCATCAAGATAAACCCGATTCATGCTTGGCATGCCACGAGTTTGGTAGCGCCCACAGTGCCAACTGGAATACAGCCCTGTCAGATGGCAGTGTGCGCGCGATCTACTACACGATGGACATAAAGGTCCACCGAGCTCTTGCATCCATTCATGATGGCGACATCACTCAGCATAGTGACTAGTTCACACCCATCTCGGTCAAGAGATGCTCCGCGCCGTAGGCGACGCCAGTGATCCACAAGACATAGCGAATATCAACCCCGATCGAACGGCTATAGTTGGTGTTCCATGCAAAGTCGTTAATCGTGGCTTCGAAGCAGCGATCAAAATTCACACCCACCAATTGACCGCGACTGTTAAAGATGGGACTCCCCGAGTTTCCGCCGGTTGTATCGGTATCGTAAAGAATGGCTACTGGCACATCGTTCACTGACTTGCTGCGGAAACGCTGATCGGTACCAGCTTGGTATTTTTCGATCACTGCCGCTGGTGTGATGAATGGCTCAGCGCCGGTGGTCTTTTCGAGCACACCGCGAAGGGTCGTGATCGGTGTCTTGATCACAGCATCCACAGGTGAATAACTGCGAACACGTCCTGAGGTTAAACGCAGCGTTCCATTGGCATCGGGCACAAAATCGCGCTCAAGAAATTTTTGCTTGATATCCACCAGTGGACCATACAGTTGCCCGAGCCGACCTTCGCGTGCTTTATCATTCTCACGCATCTTGAGATACGTCGGATAGAGTTGAACAATCAACTGCAACAGAGGATCGTCGGTCTTCGCCAACTCTGCGGGCGTACGCGCAAGACACGCTTCAACGAAAGCCACATCGCCAAGTTTGGTCTTTGAGACCAGGGCAGCGGCTTGGGCGTCGATCTTGGCCGGATCAGCCAGGATGGGCTTCAACGCTGGGATTTCTTTCGCAGCAGGAATTTTCGAAAGTCGCTGTAACACGCCCGCCAAAAAGGTTTGATCCGTTGGGCCGTGAAAATCTGTCATGGAAACCTTGAGTTTTTGTACAGATTCTGAATAGTTGCGGTCCATGTAAGCCGCTTCACGATCCAGGTTCGCTTTGGTACGTTCGACGGCCGAGTCGTAAACAAAGAAACCGAACGAGGCCGCGCGACAAGCCGATCGCAATTGGTCCAAGTGAATCTCCAGCGGCGCGGCTTCGGCCATCTCACTGTAGACGCTTTGAATATCGCGGAGCAAGTTGCCGTATTGCGCCTTGCGTGCTGGATCGGTATCGATGAACGATTGCAACTGCGCCTCCTGCTGCTCGCGCTGTGGAACAATTCCTGCGCGAAGCAAGCCTTGCAATTGGCCGCGAGAGCGTTTTTCAACGTTGCCCAACGAACGCATGCGAGAGGCTTGCTTGATCTCAACAGAACGATCTTCCGCGCCTGCTTTGGTCATGACAGCCATCTGCCACTGATACAGTCCCACGATGGTTGGCAACCGAACACTTTGCTCGAACTTCAAGAATGAGGCTGTCTTGTGACGCGCGGTCCGGCCGGGATAACCCAGCAGAAATACTACGTCGTTTTCGCCAACACCATTCGGTTGCACTTGAACGAAACGTTTGGGTTTGTAGGGGATGTTCTCTTTAGCGTAAGTTGCGGAGGTTCCATCCGGCGCGGTGTAAGCCCGCATGAAGGAAAAGTCACCCGTGTGCCGCGGCCATTCCCAGTTATCGACTTCGCCTCCGAAGTTACCGACCGATTGTGGCGGCGCAAACACCAACCGCACATCTTTGAGGTAAGTGTACAAAAACAGAACATAAGTCTTGCCCGCAAACATCTCTGCCACTTCGGCTCGCAAGCCTTGGTTTTCTTTCTCAGCCGCAGCTTCCAACTCCTTGGCCCGCTTATCGATCGCTTTCTTGCGATCCAAGCTCGACATGTCAGCCGTGACGGACGCGAGCACTTCGGCGGAAACATCTCGGTAATCTTCGGTCACGCGAACTTGATAATCAGGGGCCGGAATCTCGTCTGCGAGAGTCGCCGCTTTAAAGCCGCCGGCGAGCAAATCGTTTTGTGGAGTGCTGGCCTTCTGAATCGCGTCGTAGGCACAGTGATGGTTGGTAATGATCAGTCCACGCGGTGACACGAACGAGCCCGTACAACCGTTCACTCGGCAAACTCCGTCCACCAAACTCAAGCCCTTCGGATTAAACAGTTCCTCAGCGGTTAGTTCGATGCCTTTGGCCTTCAAATCAAGCTTCCCAAGTTCGCTCATCGGGAACATGCCTTCGTCGGCTTGCACCGTCGAAAGCCCACTAAAGCAGAGCAGCATGACGAAAAATATTAAGGCGGAAAACGATTGCGAACGCAGGGAGAAAATGGATAAAGTTTGCATCGTATGGGCTGATCGAAAAAGTTGTTTTTTGAGCTGGAATTTCGATAGACGGGGAGCCTCAGTAAGTCCTGAATATTGGTCCCAAGCTTCGAATTTTATCTTACCAGCTGCAAATCGTCCCGGAGAACGTCCCAAAGAATGTCCTAGAGAACCAATTTTCCGGTTTAAAATCCAGCGAAAATTTCGATTCTGAGCCGCGATGGGGTTCTTGTTGCACATGAGTTGCATTTGAAACCGATGAGCGATACAATTCTGCGCCCAGCCGGGGTAGATCTGACCAGTCACTTAACGCCCCAAAATAGGGTGTCGCTAAAACCGGTCACACAACCCTTTACGCCTGCCACAGGGCACTGAGTTGCCTACGGATTGAGTTGGCTGCACAAATTGTTATGGAAGAGCGAATTATTAGTCGAGAACAAGCAATAACAGCACGACCGCTTGAAGGTCGCTTGGATTGGTTCGGAGTCCTGTGCTCCTTTGGCTGCGCAGTGCACTGTGCTGCCATGCCCGTTCTCGTTGCTACTTTGCCAAGTCTGACCAGTTTACGGTGGCTGGCGGATCCACTGTTTCATCAAGCAGTTGCGGTTTTGTGTGCGGTTTTGGTTTCTCGAGCCATCGTGCCTGGGTACAGCAAACATCGTGATAGCCGCGTGATCACGCTTGCCGGTCTTGGGCTTAGCCTCCTGTTCGTCGCTGCATTTATCTTACCCGATGCGTGCTGTTCAAAAGCCAGTTCTTTGCCCACGGGATCCGAACGCTTGAGCGCGAAGACGGTGAGTCAAAACGGTACGATCAGGTTGGTGTCGGTAACTAGTTCCAGCACTCCGGCCAAACTTACGGGCTTGCAGGACAACTCAGAAGTCGGAAATTGCCCACACTCAGCTACGTTGAGTCGTCCTCTTTTGACAGCTTGGGAATTGGAAGGACAGCTTGGCCCCACTACAGCTCAAGCACTTATCCATGCTCAGCCCTTTCTTTCGCCGATCGGCGGGCTGTTCTTGATTTTTGCGCATGTCATGAACATTCGCCTACGATGCTGCCGCCGAGCTCCCTGCAAGGGATAAGTGGCGGCACATTCGAGATTCGGGCTGATATTGATAGCTGCTGAGCTATTTCGATTCCCTGATTCAATGAGGTAGCGGAAGCCGTCAAGGCTTTCGAGAACCACTCTCGAAATGCTTGACGCAGAGCGAAGTAGCATAGGCTTCCAGCCTGTGAAGTAGCTGCAACAATTGAGACAATTGTGCGACACTCAATTCCCAGAACTTAAACTACCGCGTTTCATAGCGGCGTTTTGCTTGGTTCACCAGCGATTTCGCGGACGAACTTAGGAACCGCGTAACCTGGCAGATTCTTGCGGAGGTGTTCAACGATTGCATGTCCGGCCTCGACCGTGGACTCAAAATGCATCGCGCCGGCCACTCGATCCAAGTGGTGGATGTAATAAGGCAAGACCTGCATGTTCACCAGCTCTCGACAAAGTTCCAACTGGATTTCCGGCGAGTCGTTGATATCGCGAAGCAGCACGCTTTGATTTAGCAGTGTTGCACCCGCGGCCCGCAGTAGTTTCACTGCTGCTGCCACATGCGCGTCGATTTCCTGCGGATGATTGATGTGCAGCACAAAATACACCGCCGCTCGGCTGGACCGGACCCAGGCCAGAAGGTCGTCGCAAACGCGTTGTGGAATCACTACGGGAACACGAGTATGGATGCGAATGCGTCGGACATGCGCGATTTGATTGAGTTCGTTGATCAACCACTGAAGCTGGGCATCGATCACCGTCAACGGATCTCCACCGCTGAGGATGACTTCTTCGACCGACTTATCGGCTTGGAGAGTGTCGAGGGATGCTCGCCAACCGCTCGGCCCCTTGGGGGTGGTTTGGTAGGGGTAATGTCGGCGGAAGCAGTAGCGACAATGCACCGCGCAAGCCCCGCTGGTGATCAACAGGGCGCGACCGACGTATTTTTGCAACAGACCTGGATTGCGGACCGAAGCCTTGTCGCCCACGGGGTCAATCATGGCACCGTCGAACCAATTTGGCGAGATTTCCTCGGGGCTGGCGAGGACCTGGCGGAGCAGCGGATCGAGCGGATTGGGGGTCATGCGGGCCATGAACTCACGCGGCACAAAAACCGGAAATTCGTCTTCTGCCCCTGTGGAAAAGCCGCTTTCGGGCAGCCCGAGCAGTTTCAGCAGCTCGCCACTGCTACGGATAGCCGTGCGCATCGATTCTTGCCAACGCACAGGTGAACTTTCTGATGGACTTTCTGGTGGACTTGGTTCGGGACTCGAAGTGGCTTCGACACAGTCGGGGATTGAGGCTAAAATCGTCGCCATTTGCTGCCTCGCAGGCCGTTGGGAACCACGTTGCGCCCCGCCCGGGGCCGCGCTCCGAACCGAAATTGGCGGACCGCTGCAGTTAGTTTGACTTGAAAAATGAGGATTTGAAGTGGGTACCTACAAAACGAGCGATTTCAAAAAGGGACTTAAGGTACAGATCGACGGCGAACCGTATTTGATGGTCGAAATGAACTTCGTTAAGCCTGGAAAAGGAAACGCACTCTACAAATGCAAAATGCGCAACCTAATCCGCAATACGATTCTCGACCGCACCTACAAAGGCGGCGATGAACTCGAAGCGGCTGACGTGGAAGAAATCGACGCCCAGTTTCTCTACAAGCAAGCTGACGGTTACGTGTTCATGGACAGCACGTCCTTCGAGCAACACGAACTCTCGGCCGCTCAAGTCGATGACGCTTGGAAGTATCTCAAAGACGGTATGACCTGCGCGGTTATGCTGTTCAACGGCCTGCCGATTTCGATCACACCACCGATTCACGTCGAACTCGAAGTGACAGAGTGCGAACCAGGCGCCAAGGGTGACACAGCGACCAACGTTACCAAACCCGCCAAGGTAGAAACTGGGGGCGAATTTATCGTGCCTGGATTCATCAAGCAAGGCAACATCATTAAGATCGATACACGCACGGGTGAATACGTCGAGCGAGTGAATAACTAGTGCGGCACTGGATCAACAAGTTCCGCTGTGCCGGCCGAGGCTTACTACTCGGCGTACGCGGTCAATCGAGCTTCGCAGTGCATTTTGCTGTCGCGGCGGCGGTCATCGTCGCCGCGATAATACTACACTGCGAACTCTGGCAGTGGTGCACGCTGCTGCTGTGTATCGCTATGGTCTTGGGACTTGAATACATCAACAGCGCCATCGAACATCTGGCGAAGGGTCTGTGCACATCGCATAATGAACAAGTGGGAGCGGCCCTCGATATCGCCAGCGCTGCAGTGCTGGTCGTTAGCACAATCTCGGTCGTCATTGGCGCACTGATCTTCATCAACCAATTCTTGCGAGTCTGGTTGGGCTTCGTCTGAGCAAGCCACTAGTGGAGCGTCAAACTTAAATATTAGGATTAGCCGCAGTGCGCTAGCACCGGTTGCCGCGGCGAAAACCGGACGCTAGCGCATTCCGGCTGATGTTCCAAACCCTAAAATTAAGCTGTGACAATCCACTAGTCCTCTGTCCACATTAGATTTTTGGGTTGATCGCACTCGAGTACTATTAACCGCACGGCGTTAGCCGCGGTTTTGACATTGAGGAAACCGGTGCTAACGCACATCGGTT
>JANRMD010000135.1:0-10748 GCA_033761895.1 Pirellulaceae bacterium
GGTTCGTGCTCTTACATACTATTTCGAACTGGGCACTATTTCGACAGTTCGCCCTTGGCCGACGTCATATTGTGCAAAGCGATCGATGAGCATGTTCTTTGCTTGGTTAACTCGATCGGCGGCTGTGGCTGGTCCGTAGACGATCGCGATTTGATGGTCATCGCTGGACTCAATCTTTCCAGCCATCGAATCTTTGATTGGGCTTCCGATAGGGCGGTCGGGTGTTTGAGTTTGATCGCAGACGACGATCAAGTCTTCCACATTTAGTTCTTGACCAGCTGCATTGAAGATGTAGGCTTCTCCTGCTCGACCATGACGTATGTGCAGGAGTGATGAGCTCTTGCGGATCGAAAGCAGCGATATCGGTAGGCCACAGCAGAGGCTCACGGAATTCAAGATATCTACGGGGCCGTTAATGGCTGGAAGCGATTGGTCTTGCACGGCGCACCGCAGTAGATACTCCTGAGCTGGCTTGCTGCGCCCCGAAGCTTTGAACTTGCCATGCCGAAGCATTTGTCGAACCTGTTGCCGGAGCGCTTCGCTACTGGGGAGCTCAGCCTCAGCTACGGCCTGCCGAGCGATTTCGTCGCTCCATGCCCTCAGGGAATCGGAAGAGGACTGAACCTTGACGCCAACCAATTCGACAGCGCCGATGATGAGGCCCGAAAGGTCCGCAGCCAAGCTAATTTCGATAGTCATTATTCTTGGGCTCTTGCGCCCGAGGCAGGTGCCTCGAGCGCGTTACTGAATACCGTCTGGGGTTACTTTTTCGCTTCTGGAAGTGGCATCACTTCAACTTTGCGGATCAACACTTTGCTGCCTGGATCGTGTTGTTGAAATGCGAAATGACCTTCTTTAAAGGTTTTATCGAAGTCAAGATACTCATAAAGTTCGTCACCATTGACGGTGATCTTGATACGAGTCATTTCACGACCGCGCCACACATCATCACGGACTTCCAGTTCATAGGTGAACCAAGTATCAGGCTCAACAACTCGTTTGTACACGTGGCACATACCGTACAGCGATCCGGTACGAATTGGATCGGTGTGGGTGCTGTCGATTTGCGCTTCGTAGCCGTCGGTAAAGCCAGGCTTACGTGTGGTGCGGAAATACAGACCTGAGTTCCCTTTGTCGTTAATCTTGATTTCGGCGCGGTATTTGAAATTCTTGTAAGGGCCTTTCGTGCAGACTAGCATCGACGCGTCGCCAGAACCCGCAAGTGCGCCACCTTTCACTTCCCAGTTACTGGTGTCTTTCCCAATTTTTTCCCAACCGTCCAAAGTTTTGCCGTCGAACAGCGATACCCAAGCGGCGTCTTGCGCGGATGCTGTGCTGGCTAGCACAATGGCTAGACAACTTGTTAGGCCGAAAGTGAGGTACTGCGCGCGAGAGAGAATTCGAATCATGTCTGATACTCCTGAAGTAAAGTGAGGTGGGCTGGGCGGTTATGCCCTAGGCGAATCATAGTTGAAAGCCGGGGTGGATCATAGCCGTTCCAAGGTGTAGCTTGGTGGAACATGAGAGCGGCTGGGCGGGAGACATCCAAGGCCACTCGCTTTAGCCTAAAGGTGGCAGTTATTTGTACTGCATCTCGCTTTGCGGCATCAGCGGCTGTGGATGCCCGCGCTCCCATGGCACCTCTCATGCATTAGCCATCAAGCTTTCTTAACAGGCTACTAAGAAACCACGGTTCTAAAGGGTACGTTCACTGTAGCGGTAAGCCGTTCGGTAGCTACCACGACCAGCGAGAACCTTTGCTTGTTGACAATTGCAAAGTTCATGGGCTCGTTGATAGCGCTTAGAACCGCATTGCCAACTTCATCGACAATACACCACAAAGCAGGGCGTTCGGTGTTGGAGTTGTTGATGAAGTCGATGATGTCCCCCACATTGCCGCCAATCTGCCAAGCTTGGCCCCGTCGCCGCGAGTCAAGATCGATGCTCACGGTGTTACCCAAGGTCAGTTGCGGTGCAACGTTGAGATCAATTACATGCAAACGTACTTGGCCAGTGCCAGCGAACCGGAACTGCAACGTCTCGTTGCCAGTGGTTCCTAGGTGAATCAGTGGCAATTGCTCGATCGACGTCCAGTCCCCTTCTGTGTCGCCGTTGAATCGCGCTTCGACTCTACCGCCACTGCCCAATTGCAGTTCGTCGATGAGCAGCCGCATGCCAGGTGTCAACGGAACGGTGATTAAATGCTCTTGCAAACCGTTGGCATTGAGCGTGTATTCACCAAGCACATTTGGGGCGAGCGTAGATTCGGTGGTCGTTATCGATGCAACCGTCAATTTGTAGTCGCCTGCTGGTAGGGTACTGGCTGGATTGAATGTGACCCAATAACTTCCGGCTTCGAAAGTGCCCCGATTATCAAGAATCACTTCACTGCCATTCACATGAGTGACCAACAATTCTTCGACCAAAAGCGGCAGGTTATTGCTATTCTGGAGTTGCATCTCAAAACGGCCGGGCGAGCTTATGTCCAATCGATAACGGCCAGTCTTGTTGATAGTGGTCGTTTGATTCAGCGGCAGCGTTGTGGCTTGGCTGAGCAGATCGATGGTCATGGTAAAGTTATTTACAGACCTTGCATCGTTGTAGATGCCGACTTCATAGTTACCTGCAAGAAGCAGTGTAAAGAAGCCTTCGGGGCTGCTAAGCAATGAACCGTCCGCCATCCTCAGAACTAGTACGGCAGAGTCGCTCGATACACTGCTCACGCGTAACCAAGTTGGCTGTGCGACGGTAAAGGTATAGGCTCTGCCCTGCAAACGAGTTGCGAGTGTTCCGGTTATCGGTTGTCCAATGGTGGCAGTCTGCGTTTGGGTCGTGACAAGATCGATAAAGTAACTGTAATCTGTTGCAGAATTGCCTGGTGCCGCTTGAATCAAAATGTAAACGACTCCGTCAGCCGGAACTTGGTTGAAGAAACGATTCGCAAAGCTCACTTGTGGAAGCGGCTTTCCGAGCCGATCGACCATGGTCAATTGCACTTGTTGTACGGAAACGTCCTGCAGTTCTATCAACTGATTGGGTGAAGCCACCAGTCGGTTGATTTCAATAAGGCCTGTGCCGGTATTGCCTGAATTTGCTCCAGACGAAATCGCCGTCGCTTGACTAAGGTCATTTAACTCGAAAGCGAAGTCGCTTGTGTCCGTTCGGGCGTAAAGCTCTAACAGGTAAGTGCCCGTTGTGTAAACCGGCAAGATGGTGGAACCAGCCATCAAGGAATTGAGAACTTCACCGTTGGGAGCAATCCAGCGCGCAAAACCATTTTGGGATGCGTCGAGCGTAAGCAGAATCGGCGCGCCAGCGGTAAGGGAGAGAGAATAGCGATTCACATCGCCGACTCTCGGAATCGTACCATTAACCCGACTGCCCAACGTCGCCGTAGCATTCGATTCGACTTGAGTGTGCAATTCAATCTGGGTTGTCACGTCCGAGGCGACGATAAGTGCGCGATAGCTCCCGGGTTGTTTCAACAGGTAGGCGGTACCATTGAGGATCGGATCAACCAGCATTCCCCCTTGATCGTAAATCTCAAATCCCGAGTTGCCGATGATTGTGTTTGCAATCGTCGTCTTGAACGGAACGAAGTACTGTACATTTGGGACCGTTTGCAGAATCACAGGCGAATTCAGCAACACTTCAGTTAAGGCGGCTACATTGACGGCTGTGAACTCGGTAACGTAATCCTCAGCGGTCACGTTGTTGGCCCATACGACCGCATCTCCCACTAAGAACTGCCCGCTGAAAAGCGGTCCTTCGACTGGGATGCCCAATGGATCGATGGATCCAAGTCGATAAAGCGAAGTGGAGTTATTGGGGTCGAGCGCGGATTGCAAGAAAACTTCGGTAGTACTGCCAAGTGCGACGCGGAAGAATGCTGAACCGTAAGGCATCACCGTAGTCGACTTGCTGACGCCCAACGTGACGGTCTCTCCGGTCGAAGGGCTGATCATTCGGAAAGAGAAGGGGTGGTCGGTCACATCAAAGTTGACGATTTGCACAGTCAAAGTCCCGTCTGCTTCAGTCACACCGAGCAACGAGTCAGCGCCAGCAGCGACTGAGTTCGCACTGTTGCCCGACGGATCGGTAATGTCGATTTGCAGATTAGGGTTGTCTTCCAACAGCCAGTCGAACATGTAGTAGGCACCAGCACTTACATTAAACGTAAATATCTGCGGCCCACTGCCAACATTTCCGCTGCGGACTTGATCAAAGCCGCTCAGCGTACTCGGAGGTGAAAGCGGCGTCTGGAGCACATCAAATCTGACCGAATAGTTGACTTCGGCGTTGGTCAAGTTTTCAATTTCAACACGGTATTTTCGAGTACTGCCGACCAGGGTGGGTACATTGGGATCGATTTCGCGTGGTCCATCGGATTCGTTGATTGAGTAGTCCAACCAACTTACCCGGGCCAAGCCTGGGTCAAGATTGGAAGTCAAATCGAGCAATTGTCCCGCTACTAGCGAGTACTCAATCACGACGCGGTCACCGCGTAACAGCAGAGTACCATTGCTCGTCGTGCCAACTGTGCCCGTTCTCGAGCCATTGACGGTGTTGCGGCGACTGAATTGGAATTGCTCGGACGCTAGCACTCCCTGCTTCTCAACGAACAACGTGTAAGAACGTCCCGAGATCGTCTCGGCAGCGAAGTTCAAGCCGAAATCCGATTCCTTGACAACAGTTCCGTTTTCATCGATTAACTTCCATATTAGACCATCAGCGATTCCGGTCGGGTAAACAAAAAACCGCGCGCTGTTGGCAACGAATCGATAAGCCGCGAAAGTCTCATTTACGATATTGCCCTCGATGTTCGCGTTAGCGCCCAACACAGGTGCTGTCGCGAGCCTCTGCCACTGAAAGACAATATTAGCCCCAATCTCACCGTAGGCACGCAACCGATACTGGCCTGCATACGGAATGCGATAAATCTGCAAACCTTCAACCTGTTGAACCGGTTGCACGATTGAACCTGACGGTGCGACCAATTCAAAGATAACCAGGCCCATGGGATTGCTTTCCCTGAAGGCAAACAACTCCCCGGTCGCTCCAGTGAAAGTAAACTCGTAGCTCTCCAGTTCCAACAGAATTTGGCGCTCGTTCACACCTTGCTGAATCGGCTCGGTACGCACTATGGGGGTGGGTTGTGGCGTGACCTGCGTGATCGCTTCAGTTAGACGAAATCGCAGGAAGGTCGAAGGTATATCGGCGCGATTGAACGCCAAGAGTACAAAGCCTTCACCGCTCTCATCGACCGCAAAACTCCCTTCTTGATTGACTTCCAGGAACCCTGGCAAACCAAGCGTAATGTCACCAAATTCCGAATCGATCTCCAAAGTGTAAGTACGCGCCGCTTGGGAATTAAACGTGTAAAACACCTGCTGCCCGGGGGTGACAATGGTGTTCTGCTGGAACTGGCCGAAGGTTAAGGCTTGGAATGTCGTCTGACTCAGGTAAACGCTGTAGTCGTAGGAACTCGGCACGCTATCCGTAAGTGACTCAATCAACACGATATAGCGACCGGCATCAGGCAGGGTGAAAACACTATCTCCGCCGATCAATGCTGTCGCAATCACATCGCGACCAAACTGGTTCAAGACGGTCACCTGAAACGGTGTGTCTGGGTTGAGATTGTTTTCGAAATAAATGCGATCTTGGTTGGTCACGTTTACAGCAAATGCATGGGCTTCGGACCAAGTGAACGTCCCCTGCAACTGTAGACTGGTAGGGACACTGCTCAGTTGTTTTGACAGCAGCGCCTTGAAGCTGACATTAGTTGAAGCAGGCGCGGCGATTCTCAAGGTGTACTGGCCCAGTTCCGTCAACATGACCCGATTGATCGAACCCAATTGCAGGGAGCCACCCGTAGCATCGGTCACCCAGTTCCTGACAACCTGCCCGCTTGGTGCAAACAAATCCATCTGCATGGCACTGCTCGCGTCCAGGCCAGCCAAAATGAATAGATCGGGACTTGTCAGGTCAAACGTGTACTCTCGAAGCGAACGTGGTGTCGTCGAAAAATCGATCGTCTGCCCGAACGACAGCGGGGACTGCGAGGTGGTGCTGAAGTGGTGCGCAAAAGCGTTGAAGAGGATATTCAAATTACCTGCAAGATCTTCGAACGCTCCCTCCTGAATGGTAACCCGATAGCTCATCGACTGCGAATTGACCGGCGGCTCGATCAACAGAAAGCGTCCATCGCTCGAAAGCGAGATCCCGCGTGGCGATAACTCTTCTAAAGTGGTACTGACATTCGCGTAGGATGTATTGAACAACTTGACTTTTGAAGCCACCAAAGTCAACGCACTGGCGCGCTCGTTGAGCGGCACTTCGATGGCGGAGGCGACCGGCATGCTGATCGGGCCGAGGAAATTCGGCTGCACGTCAAAATCGAATTGCGGTGGCGTTTGATCAAAGACAATCGGCAAATCGGCTCCGTTTCCGACTTCAGCGTTGCCTACCCCGAAGCGAGGCTGGAGCTGCAAGGTCAGCGAACCCTCCCGAGGTATGCCGAGCGCTGCAAGGAGATCTGCGTGAAGAATCGTAAAGGTCTGGTCGGAGGAAGTAGGGGAATATGTCTTCAGCAGTTTCCATTCATCGTTCCCAGCAAAACGCCCCCACAACTCGGTCGCTCGCCCACGACTGATGTTGCCTCGTATCGACAGATCGTTAGTTCGCCTGTCCAACGACGCACCAACGCCACTTCCCGAGTCCTTCTGCAACTCAACGGACACCGTTGGCAGGTTACGATTGAGCGCGTTAATGACCAGCAATACGTCCAAGGGACTGTGAACTCCCTCACCGCTGACATCAAAGTAGGGCTCGGTCGATCCAATCGCCCGCGCAGGAAAGGTCCTCGATACACCACTGTTAAGTCGATTGATGCCCAGCAATGCGTCGATGGGCGATACCGTCAAGTCACGGTTCACATCCCAAACTTGACCCGGGTTCTGCCAATCCGAAGCCAATAGTTGGCGAACTTCCAGCCGTTCAATTGTTAGGCGTTTCTTGGAGCGCTGGAGGTGATGTTTGTTAGGTTTTCGGGTTGCCATATTTACGCTTTTCGTGAATCCGTTTTGGTACTTTTGCCAGGAATATCATAGCTAGACAACAAGAAACATGGAACGAAAACGTCAAATTCGCCGATTTCAGCAGAGTTTGATTTTTTCAAAGTATTTTTGAGGCGAGAGGCGAGAGCTGTGTAAGTGTGTGACGGCGCTAATACGCAGATGGTGGGACGGTGGGAACAAAAAGCGGTAAGTGATCTTTCAATGTCGGCGGACTCGCTTCACAATACTCAGTCTGGTACGCGGCTATCCTCTCTTCATTGGGTACTTACTGAAAAACAACATGGTTAAACCTCCTGAAATCGATCCATCGATGCCAGTCGTTACGTTGCGTTTGTTGCGGCAGCTAAAGACTGGAAAGAATGAATACAAAGTAGCGGACTCGACGGGCGCGAAACTGACCAACGAAGAATTACTGATCCGCACGTTGGTGCTCCGGCGCTACCTCCTGCGCGAAGTCTTGGGATCGGAAGCGGACGAAAAGAACGTCGGTGTGTTTCTGCCGCCAAGCGTCCCAGCAGTGGTCACGAATTTCGCTTTGGGCCTAGCCAATCGCGTTGCGGTTAACCTCAACTACACCGTTAGCGAATCAGTACTGCGACAGTGTTGCGAAGCAGGCAACTTGAAGCACGTGATTACCAGTCGCAAGTTTATGGAAAAACTTGACATGAAAGTCTCCGCGCCCTTGGTCTACCTCGAAGATATCAAGGACAAGATTTCGTGGACGGATAAGCTCTTTGCAGCTGCTAATGTCAAATTGAGATCCGCGGACGGTTTGCACCGAGCTTTAGGGTTGGCCGGGAAAAAGCACAGCGATCCATTAACGATCATCTTCACCTCCGGCTCTACCGGTGTGCCCAAAGGCGTCGTGTTGACATGCGGTAACATCGAATCGAATGTGCAGGGCATCAATGAATCGATTCGCTTGCGCAGCGATGA
Source organism: Pirellulaceae bacterium (assembly GCA_033761895.1). Lineage (GTDB taxonomy): Bacteria > Planctomycetota > Planctomycetia > Pirellulales > Pirellulaceae > Aureliella. The sequence goes on from JANRMD010000135.1 coordinate 8,016, forward strand.
TGTCGTGTTGGGGATTTTGCCCTTCTTCCATTCATTCGGTTACACAGTCACGCTGTGGTCAGCCCTGTCGCTGCCGTGCGCCGGTGTCTATCACTACAGCCCGCTCGAAGCGCGTCCGATTGGCAAACTGGCGGCTCATTTCGGGGCGACCGTTTTGCTGGCGACGCCGACGTTTCTGCGAGCCTACATTCGCCGCGTCGAGCCGGAGCAGTTTAAGAAGCTGGAAGTGGTTGTGGTCGGCGCGGAAAAGATGCCGTTGCAATTGGCTGAGGAATTTGAACAGCGGTTTGGTGTGCGACCCGTCGAAGGTTACGGCACCACCGAGCTTAGCCCGCTGGTTTCCGTCAACATTCCAAGCAAGCGCGTCGGTGACCGTAAAGATTCAGGTCTCCGCGAAGGTAGTGTCGGACGCCCTGTCTGCAACGTAGAGGCACGAGTGGTCGGCGTGGACGATGACAAAGTGCTGCCCATCGGCGATACCGGTCTGCTGGAAATTCGCGGCCCCAACGTGATGCAAGGCTATTTGAATCGCGATGACCTGACCGCTGAAGTTATGCATGATGATTGGTATCGCACCGGCGACGTTGCCTTCATTGACAAAGATGGGTTCATTCACATTACTGGTCGTCTGAGCCGTTTCTCAAAGATTGGCGGCGAAATGGTTCCGCACATCCAAATTGAAGAAACCATGACCGAGATCGTCGGCAGCAACGAGGATGGCACTATGCGGGTCGCCATCACAGCAATCCCCGATGAAAAACGGGGTGAACGCCTGGTTGTGCTGCATACAGAGCTGCCCATCAGCAAAAGTGAGTTGCTCCAAAAATTGTCGCAGGCTGGTTTGCCGAATCTGTATCTGCCTGGCGAAGATAGCTTCGTCCCGGTTAGCGCCGTGCCCGTTCTAGGCAGCGGCAAATTAGACTTGAAGGCCATGCGTCAAGTGGCGTTGGACCATTTCGGGTGTTGAACCGAAAGGGTGCTGAGTCAAGTAGTGCTGGGCCAGATATGTGCTGGGCCGAACATTGCGTCGCTTGGGTGGGTTTATCCCAAGCTACGCTGTGCTGCCCCACCCAAAGATCTATGGGCCACTTATCTATGGGCCAGTTAAGTATGGGCCACTGAATACTCCCAAATTACGATGAGAACCCGCCGATGGATCTAGGACTTAAAGACCGCGTAGCTGTAATTGTTGGCGGCGCAAGCGGTATTGGTTTAGCCTCCGCGCGATGTTTCGCAAGCGAAGGTGCCAATGTCGTCCTCTGGGACTTCGCTCGTAATACTTCCGAGATAGCGAACGTACTGGCGAACGAATATCCAGTGCGTTGCAGTGGTTATGAAGTCGATGTCGCCGACAACGCATCGGTACTAGATGCCATATCAGTAACGCTACGCGATTTCGGCCGTGTGGATCATCTGGTCCACTGCGCTGCGATTGGCTCTGGCAAGTTCGGTTTTCCATTCACTAACCTGCAGCCTGCGGATTGGCCCCGTACATTGGAAGTGAATGTGATGGGCATGGTGCACGTCGCGCATGCTGTGGCACCGCTGATGATCGAGCGTAAAAGTGGCACGATGGTTTTCCTCGCTTCGGTTGCCGGCCAAATCGGTTCTCAAACCGATCCACCTTACAGCGCCAGTAAAGCCGCCAATATCAATTTCGCGCAGTGCCTTGCAAAAGACCTCGCTCCCCATGGCGTGCGCGTAAATACCGTCTGCCCTGGCATGGTTCGTACACCACTGAATCGATCCGTATGGCAAGCCTGGTACGATCAGACTCCGGCGGCCGAGCGACTGGACTATGAAGAGTGGTCAGCCCGCAAACTCGCCGCGGTAGTTCCGCTTCGCAAGTTTCAAGCCCCGGAAGACATCGCTGACATGGTGGTCTTCTTATCTTCCAATCGAGCTGCACATGTCACGGGCCAGACCATCAACGTCGACGGCGGTTTCGTGATGCACTGGTAATCGATCAGTGATCTGTCTATTTACGACCACGGCCTGGATAGACCGTCAACTCGGTGACCACTTTGTCCATGTAAATATCATGCGAGCCGCATGGGATTTCAGGGAACATCTGGCATTCAAAAGCCAATGCAATCAGGGGCGCGTCAGCTCGCGCGTGCTCGAGTAGTTTGTCGTAATATCCCTTGCCGTGGCCGGTTCGACCGCCGTTGCGATCAAACGCAACTCCAGGCACCATCACCAGATCGAGATCCTCGGGCTGCAGCCGCTTGGACGCTACGGTTCGCAACTCAGCCTTGGGTTCGAGAATCTTGTACATTCCCACATCGAGTTCGTCCATCGACTCCAGGTGGAACAACTCCAACTCGCCGTCGACGCAATAGGGGATTACGATGCGTTTGTCGCCTTGGATGGCTTCGGGCAAGGCATGTCGAGTTCGAACCTCATCGCGAACGTCGATGTAGAACATGACCGTCTTCGCAGTGGCATATTCAGGCAAGCCCATGAATCGATCCACGATCACTTTGCTGACGCCATCTTTATCCGCTTGCTCTTTGCGATTTGCGTGCGCGGCGGTACGGATTTCTTGCTTACGACTAGCCAGTTCAGTTTCAGGTAGAGCGTTCATGCGCGGGGATTCGTCCAAGGGAGCGATAAGGTAGATTCGATTTTAAAAGACCACAGGAAACCAGCGAAGTCGTGTGCCACCCGCACACGCAGGTGGCACAACGACCCCCCTCGCAGATGGGCGATATTTTAGCACGGCATATCGCC
>JANRMD010000136.1:0-24601 GCA_033761895.1 Pirellulaceae bacterium
TTTGCGCCATTGAAAACCACAATGTCGAGGCTAGCTCGACAATTGTTAGTCCACACTTGAATCGGCATGACATCTCGAACCCCAGAATCTTCTTGATTTTCTGCGCATAGTCTTCAGGTAGTCGGCTGGTTGTGGGGCAAAATCGATTCTCCTGAAATACGATCGGTGTTCGATCTGTATCGCTGCCCGTAGTCATCCGGTGGAGACCTTCTTGGATTGAGCTTACGAAACAAAGCACAAACATCGCTACTGCAGAGCCGGTGACCGTCAGTAGCGTTCGTGTTTGATGTCGCCACAAGGTTTTGAATACATACGCAATCATTGCGTTACCTCGACTGAACGATTCTAGAACTTGCCACGAACACGAAGCAGCTGTTTGGTTGCAATCGATGCTACGTCACGATCGTGAATTACTATTAGCATCGTAATGTTGAGTTCCCGATTCAGCCGTTTCAACGAGTCTTGAACTTGGTCACTGGTTTCGGCATCAAGGCTCCCCCGTCGGCTCGTCCGCCACAAGAACGTTTGGATGATCGACAATCGCTTGAGCAATACCCACTTGTTGTTCTTGGCCGCCGGAAAGCTGTCGAGGATAGTGATTCTCGCGATCGATTAACGCAACAGCTTCCGGTGCTAATTCCACGCGTTGTCGACGTTGCGACGACGATAGTTTGAGCAGAAGAGTTGGAAGTTCCACGTTTTCATACGCCGTCAACACGGGTATGAGGTTGTGAGTTTGAAAGATGTAGCTAGGTTGGCGGCTCTCCAGTCGGCCAATTGAGTTCGTGATAGCTTCGTCACATCCACTCCATTAACAGTGATCGTTCGTAAGTCGGGGCGATCAATACCGCTTACCAAGTTGAGTAAGGTGCTCTTGCCGGTTCCACTCGGCCCCATGAGCGCAATGAAATCTCCAGCCTCAACATCTATACTGATATTGTCGAGAGGCGTGATGGTCTCATCGCCCTTTCGAAAGCTCTTGCATGCGCCTCTCAGTTCAACTAGTACCATCTATTTAAGTCTTAACTTCTGATCATCACCGGACGATTTGATTCGCCAACCGTTGCAAAGGCATTCGAGTCCCGATGTAATCAACTTGTCTGTTACCGTCAGTCCGGATTGATCTCTACTAAGTCGTCGTTGCTTTTGCCGCCAATTTCGACAGATCGCGATTGAGCCGTTGAATTCTCGTCGGCCACTCAGATAAACAATTGGCTCCCTTGCGATTGAACCAACGAAGCCGGTACGAACATTCGTTCCGCAGGGCTTCTAGTTTCGCGAAAGCCATCATTCTGTGGTGACAAGAAAGTAGCCGTCGCCAACATCTCGGGCCCTACTGTCAATGGAGGATCGAGCAGTTCGACTCTTAGCTCAAGTGAGTTCTTCTGAACAATTGCTGAGCTTGTAATCTGTAGAACTCGACCATGGATTGCCTGTGACGATGAAGCGGTTGTGATTTCCACGGACTGTCTAGCGACTGTCTCAAAAGAGGTCGGTCAACAAAAGAAATCTAAATGATGTAGCCACAGCTTGAAATGCAACGTTGATGCTGGCTTATTTGAAGCGATAGTTCTCGAATGAGTACTCGCAGTCGCTATTTGCGTTAAATGAAGCCAGCGCGAAAGTTAATGTAAAACCTGCATCCAAAATACTTGGTTCTGTAAGCGGGCTGAAGATTGGATGCCCAAGTAGTGAACGTCCTTCCGCGAAACTTCCCATTTAGATAAAATTTTGCATCCCGCTTCGAAGAATCGCGTCATTACCGTTTGCGAATCGGCTTCCGCAACCAATTTTTAGCATCTCAAGTCTTGAGTTTGAGTGTTTATGTAAGCATTTTCTTTCTAAGGAATGCAATTTGCGTCTATCGCTGCGATACATTGAGCGATGATAAATAGGCAGCAATGGAGCTGATGATGGCCACGACACAAATTGCAGAGATCGACCCGGTATGCGGGATGGCGGTCGATCCAAAAAAGTCTCGCAGTATCGAACACGGAGGGCATTCCGTATTCTTTTGCAGCGAAGGGTGCTCTAAGAAGTTTGAGGCAGACCCGCAGGGTGTTTTGGCGGCGAGGGCCGCAAAAGAATTGGCCAGTACAGAAATCACGAAGGAAGCTTCGTCTTGTTGCCCCTCTAGTGGTTACGACTCGTCTGCGAGATCGCAGCCAAAGTTTGAGGGTTCAGCGATCATGATGATTGATCGGCTGCCATCCTCTGGAGTGATCTACACTTGTCCCATGCACCCTCAGATCGAACAAGTTGGTCCCGGCGATTGTCCGATTTGCGGTATGGATTTAGAACCCAAGGTGGTCGATGGGACCAACGAGGATGACGATGCGCAGTACAAAAATATGTCACGACGATTTTGGGTCGGCGTCGCGCTGTCAGTTCCGTTGCTGCTCGTCACAATGGGACCGATGATGGGCTTGCGGGCTACGGATTGGTTATCGACGTCCGTATTGGGTTGGATACAACTTGCTTTGGCGGGGCCAGTGGTTTTCTGGTGTGGCTGGCCGCTGTTGGTTCGAGGCGTGAAGTCGTTTAGATCCATGAACTTGAATATGTTTTCGCTGATCGCGATCGGAACCCTGGCCGCGTTTCTTTTCAGCCTGTTTGTCGTCATCTTTCCGAGTTGGATTCCTGCTGCTTTCTATGAGGACGGGCACCCGCCACTGTATTTTGAAGCGGCTGCGGTCATTATTACTCTCGTTTTGTTTGAGCAAGTTTTGGAGCTTCGCGCTAGACAGCAAACAGGTGGGGCCATTCGCGAACTGATGAAGCTGGCCCCAGAGATTGCACATCGAATTTCGCCTCAAGGCGAGGATGATGTCGCCTTGAATGCTGTAGTAAAAGGGGATCACTTGCGAGTTCGTCCTGGAGAAAAAATGCCCGTTGATGGGCGCGTGCTTATTGGCTCAAGCAGTGTCGATGAGTCGATGCTGACTGGCGAACCGAATCCTGTGTCGAAGTCAGAAGGCGATGTAGTCACCGGTGGGACATTAAACCAAACCGGAGCACTTGTCGTCGAAGCGGTCAGCGTTGGAAACGAATCGGTATTGAGTCGCATTGTTCAGATGGTCGCGGATGCACAGCGCAGTCGCGCTCCGATTCAAAAACTGGTTGACGTCGTGGCAGCCTACTTTGTGCCTGCGGTGATCGCTTGCTCTGTTTTGGCATTTATCGGGTGGACAATCCTTGGCCCTGAGCCAAGACTAGCACATGCCTTCGTCGCAGCAGTTGCGGTGCTCATCATCGCGTGTCCATGTGCACTTGGCTTGGCGACTCCGATGTCGGTGATGGTGGGGGTCGGACGTGGCGCTAAAAACGGTGTGTTGATCAAGAATGCGGAGGTACTTGAGATTATTGAAAAAATTGACACTGTTATTGTTGATAAAACAGGAACGCTCACTCAAGGGCGGCCCGAGGTCACGGCGATCGAGACTTTTGGCGACTGGAAGGACAACGATGTCTTAAAACTTGCAGGCGCCTTAGAGAGACAAAGCGAGCATCCTTTGGCGCAAGCCGTATTGCGTCGACTTAAGGTAGACCAACTTACCTCTATGGAAGCGACCGATTTCAAAGGTATCACCGGAGGTGGAGTCCGGGCGACTGTCGACGGCCGAATTGTTTTGATTGGCAAGGCTGATTTGCTCGCAGAGCAAGGCGTTGGCGACCTTGATGAGGCTAGAAGGCGCGCTGAACGTCATCAAGAATCTGGGAGCACTGCGATCTTTATTGCCATCGATAGCAAAATAGCAGGCTTATTCGCAATCGCTGACCCAATCAAGGAAAGCACTCCGGCAGCCTTAAAGTCATTGCATGAGATGGGCTTAAAAGTGATCATGCTAACTGGGGATGCTGAGCGAACTGCTCGGGCAGTAGCAACGAAATTGGGTCTCGACGAATTCCATGCGGGAGTTTCGCCACAGGACAAGCATGATTTCGTGGCGAAGCTACGTAAGGAGGGTCATGTCGTTGCGATGGCCGGCGACGGAATCAACGACGCGCCAGCACTTGCGGAAGCGGATGTCGGTATCGCAATGGGAACGGGAACCGGTGTGGCGATCGAATCTTCAGGCGTTACGCTGGTTAGCGGCGATCTCCGCGGTGTTGCTGCAGCAGCCCGATTGGGTCGCGCGACCATGAGCAACATCCGGCAGAACCTATTCTTTGCATTTATTTACAATGTCCTGGGAATTCCCGTGGCGGCAGGACTTCTTTACCCTTTTTTGGGCGTACTTTTGAGTCCCATGATCGCTGCTGCAGCGATGAGTTTCAGCAGTGTGTCGGTTATCGCCAATGCGCTACGTCTCCGCACAGCCAGACTCACTTAGAACGCTACCGCACCTAGGCCACCAACGCAACCCATCTCAACGCTTACCCATAGTCACTTCGCCATTTCTAAGCATTTCGCTGTCCTTCCAAAACGCAGAGGTGTTTAAAAATGCCTATTTTTCTGGGGACGTGCAATACGGTGCGGTAATTGCATCGTGAACGCGATCAGCAAGTGTTAAGTGATATTGTTCGTCTATAGAGTCGACCATTCAAATGGCCATAACGTCGTGTGTCGAGCAGACCGCAATAGAAAGTGTGGAACAAACGGCCGCTCATGATGACGAGTTAAGACACTTAAGTGAAGCCGGCTTGCAAGAGTCTCAGCGACAAATTTATGTTCAATACGGCGAGCGAGTCTATCGGCTCATGTTTCACATGGTTCGCTCGTCCTACGCTGATGACCTAACGCAGCAAGTTTTCTTGTGAGTGTTTCAGAACCTTGGCAAATTTCAGGGACGATCATCGTTCTCGACTTGGCTTTATAGGGTGGCGTCGAATGAAGCTTTGCAGTTTTTGCGAAGAAAACATCGGGAATTGAGTTCGCCAAGCCTTTGCGAGTCTACCGATATACGATCGAGTGCGACGGATCAAGTGGACAATCATGAGCTACTGGAGTACGCGCTCAGTCGGCTTGATCCTCAACTTCGAGCTGTTTTTCTACTGCGTGAAATTGAAGGGCTCGTGTACTACGACATCGCTATGGCTTTGGACATTGCCGAGGGCACGGTAGCATCGCGTTTGAACCGAGCACGGAGATGCCTACGAGAGATTATAGAAGTTGCTTCTAAGTAAAACATTTACGTTCGTATTACTCTTGTTGACCAGTTTGATTCGATGTCTTGCCGTGAGTGATTATTTCTAAATCGTAGGTTAACCAGCTATTGGTTTAAGGGCGTTCCAAGCTTTGAAATCACTTGTAATAGGCATAGCTGCCGAGTCATTGAGTTGGGGAGTCAGCGGAAGTCAGTTTGTGGCATGTTGGCTTATCGGGAAACGAATTATCACGGTCATTGGACTTCGCGACACCGAAGATCTCATGAGACTAGTTGCGAAGTTCGCTTAAAAACTCAAAGTTTTGCCGCTTTGGCTGAAGGAACCGGCAATCCACTGCATCTAAATAGGAGAAATACCAATACATCGGCTTTTGCAACATCTGCGGGAGCGTTGAAGAGCGTTCGTGCCTAAATGGGGAATTTAAGATGAGTTGTTGTAAAGACAAGATGGAAACCGTGGCGGTGGAGTCATGCTGCTCGCCGCAGGACACGGCGCAGTCTGCAGCGCAAAAGATGCGCAAGACCGGATGTGGTTGTACGCCCGTGGTCGAAGCCGAACCGAGCCGCCGTTTAGTGGGAGTCGTGACAGAACGGGATGTGTGTCATGAAGTAGCGACGGTTGATCGGCGGCCATCAGAATTATTAGTTGAAGAGATTATGCGCCCCGCATCTGCATGCTGTGGCATAGATGACACGGTTGAACAGGCTAGACGCAAGCTCGATACACATAAAGCGACGAGTCTACTCTTCAACTACAAGAATGTATGAATGCTATGCAAACCGTCAAAAACTTCACGACAGTGAATCTGAAACAATTTATCCTAGGATCGTTTCTAGTCCTCGCTTCGGATTGGCATGCCGTGGCCAGTGCACAGGAGCTAGAACAGACCTTCTCCACTCAGCTCTCGGAATTAAAGACCAAGGTCGAACGGCTGGAGGCTGCCGTGAAAGAAATCTCGAGCGGAAAGCCGGAAGGAATTAAAGCATCAAGTCCCGATGCGGCTATGGATATGAAAAGTAAAGGTGGCAAGGGGATAGAGGCTGACAAAGCGATGGAAGCTGGCAAAGCGATGGACATGGACGGTCAAAAAAGTCAAGCCAAGCAAGACGGAAAAGGCGTGGACATGAAAGGCATGGACATAAAAGAAATGACCATGGGAAACGATGGTGGGATGCCGGAAAAGAAAAGCATGGGTGCCATGTCGGGCAACGAGGCCGCAATGGGTAGTTCTGCCTTAGTGCCGATAGATTCGCGAATGATTCAAATGCAGATGATCAAAATGAAGATGATGGAGATGAAATAGATATCAGATTGCGAGATGGAATTGGATCGGTTTCGCATCCAAACCTAAGAAACTGACCGCAAGTAATGACTTCAAATTGTCTTACACTAGATTGCTCGTTAACCAAGTAGAAATGCTATGCAAAACTTCAAACTCATGTCGACGTTACGCCTGATCACATTCATTGTCTCAGCAGTGTTAGCCGTCGCGTCAACTTGGCCCGCTGCGGCCAATGCTCAAGAGCCAGATCAGAACTTGGCCAGTCAACTCTCTGAATTGCAGGCCAAAGTCGCTCGCCTAGAAGCCGCTTTGAATCAAAAAACTAGCGGGGGGACAGCCGCTGCGGCTATGCGTAGCGGTAAAGGGAACACGCAAAACAAGACAGCGGGTGCAACGCCCAGTCAACGAGTCTCTGCCAGTTATCAAAACTGTATCCAGTGCCACCAGACCCGTCCGCTAGGACCGTTACCGGCAAGTCATTTTGAATCGCCCGGCGGCAATGCCAAAGGTACTGCAGAACCCGGACCCGCAGATCCAAGTGGCACAGCCGCACCGCAAGCTCCAGCGCCGGACAACGGCATGGCGAAAATGGGAGCTGGCAAAGGAATGGGTATGGAAGGCAAGGACAAAGGCAAGGGCGGTGGCATGGGAATGGGAGGCATGGACAAAAGCAAGATGGGTGGCGGCATGGGCATGATGGAAAAAATGGATGGGATGATGGGAATGATGGAAAAAATGATGGGGGGTATGAGTGGAATGGGAGGCGGTGCAATGCAACCTGGAAAAGATGCTCCAGCAGCAGGTGGCATGGGGATGAAAGACGATGGCATGGACGAAATGGCTCCGATGCCAAGCCCAGGAGCGCCAGCAAGCGGCGGCATGAGTGGCATGGGCGGTACTAGCTCGGCACCTGCGAATGTCCGAAACGGGATGATGGAAAAAATGGACAAGATGATGGGCATGATGGAAAAAATGATGAGTGCAGGAGCGATGCAAGGCGCTGGTGGCATGAGTGGCATGGGCGGTGGTGCATCACCTGCGACTCCCGAGAGCAAAGTCATGGAGAAGATGGATAAGTTAATGGACATGATGCAAAAAATGATAGGCGGCGGTGCGATGCAACCTGCCCCAGCCGCGCCAGCGATGGCTCCCATGCCAATGATGTGAGCGACAAACCACCCAAGACGGACCACCAGAGGAAATAGAAGCAGATGATAAGGGTTAACGAGATGAAAATGATGGCGAAGAAACATCGGTGACCCGTTGCCGTAGTGTCTGTTTTCTCTGCGTTGGTTGCTGTTTTGGGTTGGGTAGCCGCGTGTGGAATCGTCCAGCCGATTTTAGATGGACTTCACCCATGCATGAATATGAAGCCGGTACTTGGGAGGCCGCCTGAAGAAGGGAACTTTAAGACAGGTATCTGTGGTTGTCACGACCGGGTCTGTGTATTTCCCTGCGACAAGGACGGGGAATCAAGAATGAAGCATACTCAAAAAGTTCATGAGTCAACGGCCAATGTTGAACCTTTTGAAGGTCAATTATGAATTCAAAAATCCGAAGCCGAACCAACTTGCATTTTATCCGCATCTCCGCAGTGCTCTGCCTGCTCACAGGTCCACTATGGAAATCGGATTTGAGCGCGCAGACTCCTGAGGAGCACGCGAGCCATCATCCCCCTCAAGCTGGCAGCGCGACGCCAACGGAAGGCACGCCTTCGGCACAAGACGCCGCTCCGGCACAAAGTGCAAATTCGGCACCAAGCGTGGCTACGCCACAGCAAGCGACAACAGATGTAGGAGTTAGCCCTTCGCCAAAGGACGCGCCCGGTGCTATGGGAGGCGGCGCGGGTGGAGGAATGGGTGGCATGATGGACGGCATGATGAAAAAGATGGGTGTGCCGCCGCCTAAAGAAATTTACCCAACACTCATGAGTTTGCCGGAACTCTCAGTCGAGCAACGCACACAAATCGAGGAGCAAGCCACAGAGCGAATGTACTTGGGAACGGTCTTGATCGGAAAGGCGGTCGACACACTCAACGCGGGTACATTGTCCGACGACTTCGCCACAATGCACGACGCCATGACACAGTTTCGCGAAGGCATCGCGCAATTAGAGAGCGGCATTGCCGCACGGCGCGCGCTGACGGAAAGCCGTGCCCCTCGGAACGTAGCCTTGGCGTGGTTCAAACAAGAAATGAATCTCTCGCCCGTTGTCTCGCCTGCTGCGCATCAGGGGTCAGGGCTCACGGTATTTCACTACTTCACGATGGTGCTGCTCGTTGCGTTCGCGCTCACAATGGTAGTCATGTATTTCTTCAAAATGCGTCGCGCGGCATCGCTTTTTGGGCGGATCGAGGCTAGCAAAGGAGCACCTCCTCCGGGATCGGCACCAGAGCTTGCGGGAGGCAACCCTCCGGCGAGTGGAAGACCTGCCAATGCAGAGTACAAACTCGCAACAGATACGACTGCGCCGCACAATGAACAGCATGTCTGGGATAACATCCATATGAGCAAGCCGCAAGTAAAAGGAGCCTCGCAGCCTGCGGCTATCGCCAAACTACTGCCTCCAACCGGTAAGGACGCAAACTCCGCGCCGCCTTTGAGTGCGAACTGGCGAGGACAGCTTCGCGTGGGGAGCATCATCAACGAAACGCCGAATGTGAAGACGTTTCGCTTGCTTCCGTCATCCCGCGAAAGCTTTCTCCCTTTCACTTTTGTTCCAGGTCAATTCCTAAACCTTGCGTTCTGGATTGGCGGCGCGAGAATGAACCGCTCCTACTCCATTTCATCTTCCCCGAACCAGCGAGAATACGTCGATCTGACCGTGCGGCGCGAGCCTCGCGGTGCGGTCTCACGCCATATCGTTGACCTGCTCAAAGTCGGCGATATGATCGAAGCCGGTGGCCCGGCCGGAAAATTCACGTTTGATGGGACCGAGGCGGACAGCATCGTCTTGATTTCCGGTGGCGTGGGTATCACGCCGATGGTCAGCATCAGTCGTTATCTCACCGAGGAGTCGTGGCCCGGAGACATCTACTTCGTCTATGCTTGCCGCACGCCGGCGGACTATATTCTGGCGGATGCCATCGCAGCGCTTCAGCACGAGAATCCCAGGCTGCACGTCGTTATCACGATGACTCGGCCGGAGGGAACGGATTGGCAAGGCCCACGTGGACATCTTACTAAAGAACTACTCACGCAGACGGTTCCTGATCTGACATCGCGCAGAATCCACCTTTGCGGCCCAGTCTCGATGATGGATGCGACCAAAGCGCTGCTCGCCGAGTTGGGAGTTCCTCAAGACAAGCTTAAGACCGAGGCATTCGGCACGCCTAAGCCGAGCCCCGCCGCAGCAGGTACAACTGCTAAACCCATCGCATTCGCGACAGGACCACTGGTCACGTTTTCCAACAATAGCAAGTCGGTGAAAATACATGATGGTCAGACTGTGCTCGAACTTTCCGAGGAACTCGGCATTGGAATTCAGTTCTCTTGCCGCGTCGGCACCTGCGGCGTGTGCAAGGTAAAGATGACCTCCGGCGAGGTCACAATGGCGGTCGAGGACTCGCTCGACGCCGACGATAAAATCAACGGAATCATCCTCGCCTGTCAGGCAATCCCTAAAGGCGAAATCACGGTGGAGGCATAACCCTATGAAAGACCGCGAACGCATCGTCATCACCGGAATCCTCAGTCTCCTCATACTGGGCTGGCTCGGGTTTCTCGTGCATAGCTCACCGCGCTTTGCAGGCAGCGGAATGGGCGCTGTGTTTGGAATCGCGGGGGCCGTGCTCATGTTGATCTCGCTCGCCTATCCCATCGTCAAGCGCACCCCCTTCATCAACGCGATTGTCACCAAGCATGTCTCGATGCAAACGCAACTCACGGTGCATGTCTATGCGGGCATCTTCGGCCCCGTGCTCGCGATCATTCACACTGGGCACAAATATGAAAGCTGGCTGGGAATCTTGCTCACGGCATTTATGCTGCTCGTCGTCGTCAGTGGATTCGCCGCGCGCTATCTGCTCACGTATGCCAATCAGGAAGTAAAAGATAAACTACTTCTGCTCCAGACCGCACGTGGCGATCTCGACCATGCATGGGGTGTGCTTGAAAATACTCCCGTCGAAAGGCGCGGCTTGCCGAACGCGAGCCTTTTTACGGCTGGACTGGCATCGGTGGGGATCGATGTCTCATCCGGCGGGTCAGCCGGGGAGGTGACCCGCCTCGCCGAATCCGTGGCGGACCTGGAGTACGCGGTGAAAACGCACCAGTTGTTCAAACGCTGGTTCGCCCGATCTTTGAAGTTGCACATCGTGCTCTCCATCATTCTCTATGTGCTGCTCGGGCTGCACATCTGGGCGGCCATCCATTTGGGATTGAGGTGGTCATCGTGAAACTGCGAAACGCCTTCCTGCTCGCTGCCCTTGCGATTGCCCTACCCGTCATCGCGTTCTTTTCGTTTTCCTCTCATTACGCGCATCACAAAGAACAACCCGCAGGTGAAATTCTTTCGCTCGCCTTTTGGCAGCACATGGTAAGTCCAGGTGAATTGTCGCAGGCCCACGCATCGCTGGAAAACAATTGCGCGTCATGCCATACGGCAGTCAAAGGTGTAGAAGCGAAGAACTGCATCGTCTGCCATGCCGATAACAAGCCGCTCCTCCAGCGTCAGCCGACCGCCTTTCATGCCGAGATCAGCGCGTGCGCCACTTGTCATCTCGAGCATCAAGGGAGGGTGCCGAGGACGACACAGATGGACCATGTCGCGCTCGCACGCATTGGCTTCAAGCAGCTAAAAAGCCAGCCATCGCATGCCGGTGCCGACGTAGCGCAAATGAAACACTGGCTCGAAGAAAGCAACGCAGCCTCGCAAGCAAACCTCGACCATTTGAAACCGGAAGAAGCACTGCTGAACTGTTCGACCTGTCACCAAGCGAAAGACCGGCACCGTGGTCTGTTCGGCAACGACTGTGCGCAGTGCCACGGGGCGGCGAAATGGACGATCCTAGAATTCCGGCACCCATCGCCGACCTCCAAAGACTGCGCACAGTGCCATCAGGCTCCGCCGAGCCATTACATGATGCATTTTAAAATGATCTCAGCCAAAGCGGCTCGTCAGCCGAGCGCCAAAGTCAACCAGTGTTACTCGTGCCACCAGACGACCTCGTGGGACGACATTAAAGGAGTCGGCCGTTACAAGCATCATTAGTTGTAAGCGATATACGTATGCCGTCGATGCCGATCAAGCTAAACGATGAATGACAATTTTTACCCAAGGAAACTGACCATGAACGAAACTGAATCCGAAACCAAAGAACCGATTCGCGGGATGAGCGTAGACACAACCACTTCGATCCGTACCGAGCGCGATGGCAATGACTTAACCACAAAATGAAAAAATGCGTTATCAGCGTTATCAGCGTAATTATCGCTGTGTCACCATTGAAATGAATCTGTCCGACGCTAAACACGTCGGCGATCCTCGGCGTGACCGGCTGCAGTTTGCACCGCTAACCTATTATTCAAGTGCTAATAACCTAAACTCAACTCAGCTTATCAAAACGAAAGACACAGTTATGAAAACTACACATATCCTGTTCGGAAAAATCAACGCGTTGCAACAAACGAAATGAATCGGGCCATCCTTAATAACGCTCATGCTATTGGTCGCCGCGCTCGGCTTGACCGGCTGCCAACCGCACCACTAAGCATCCAGTGGGAAATTGCTTCCGTTTCTATGATTATGTGGATGTGGATGTGAACGACTCCGTGAACGCCTTCGACTTCAGTTCCACCAGAGCGGTATCTCGTCTCGATGAGCGAATCAAAATGAAAAGCCTAGTGCGGCAGCCGCACTAGCATCTGCTGCGAGCCCAGTGGATGGCGGCACGATTGACATGTGAATTGAAAAACACTTATAAGGAAGAACATGCAAAAGACTAATTCAAAAACCAGTTGAAGTTTCCTGCCATGCGTTCGACGCGCAAACTGTGTTCGTAGCGGGTACGTTCAATGATTGGCGACCCGAGGCAACACCGCTGAAAAAAGAATCAGACGGTTTTTGGTGAACCAAGCTACGACTTGTACCTGGACATTATGAATTCAAATTCATCGTGGATGGGCAATGGTGATGCGAGCCGGGTTGCGAGCACGAATACGGTGGCTGCGAGAAATGCTGCGCCAACGATTTCGGCACGATGAACCGCCTGCTGGAAGTGAAATGAGCAAAAAAACATGAGCCAGGGAACAGTCAAGCCATGAACACGACGACATCACGAACCCGTGGTCCGATACGGCCACTCAAACGCAAATCGAAAGACCTATGAACACGAAATCTGAAATGCCAATCGACTCGGTAGGGCGAGAACCGGGTATGCAAATCCTTTTAATTCTCTTAATACTACTCCCGCTCGTTCTCTTATTTCTTCTGCCAGGCGGGGGAATGATGCATGGAGGAATGTTTTTTTGGATGGGGCTGTTGCTCTGTTTCTTGCTAATTTCGTTGCTTCGCGGGCCTGGGGAGGACATCGCGTCCGTGGATACAGCGCGTCTTTTGTCCGTAGACGAGCAACCTGCAGCGGTGAAAGAAGTCATGGACGTTCGCTTCGCTGAAGAAGATAACAGTATTCGCAGTTTTCGTGGACGGCTTCGCGAGCCAGCTGCTTCGGTATATGCTAAACTCAATCGATCGCTCGGTATCGAATCAACGCCCATGGTCCAGGCCGACGAGCAGTTCGGTGCTACCATATTGCTCGTGCCGCAGCCAGTCGACAAGGCGATCGTGAATGCGCATTCAAGACCGTGGGTGAACGGTCTACTGTTCGCGCTCACCATCGTCACGACCACTTGGGCGGGCGCGGCGCATCAAGGCATTAATCTGCTCCTAGAACCGGGACGCTTCGCGGTCGGACTGCCTTACGCTTTTGGGCTATTATTAATCCTCGGCGTTCACGAACTGGGCCACTACTTCATGGCTCGATATCATCGAATCGACGTGACGTTGCCTTTCTTTATTCCAGTGCCATTCGCTTTGGGTACATTCGGCGCGTTCATCCAAATGCGCTCACCCGCCGAGAACCGTCGTTCACTTTTTGACGTCGCCATCGCCGGTCCGCTGGCGGGATTGGCTATCGCCATCCCGGCGCTTTTGATCGGGTTGCGTTCATCGGTCATTATAAACGTTGTTTCCGAGCCCGCCGCAGGCATGATGCATGGGGGAACCTCGGTTGGCTCGTCGATGCTGCTCTCCCTTCTCGCCAAAATCTCGCTCGGTCCGACTTTGCTGGAGGGACATGTGCTGCAGCTCAGCCCGCTCGCATTCGCAGGTTGGCTCGGGCTAATGGTCACTGCTCTCAATCTCCTCCCCATTGGTCAGCTCGATGGAGGCCACATCGCTCACGCCATGTTTGGACGCCGCGCGAGTGAATCGATCGGCAGCGTCGCCATGTGGACGCTGCTGTTGCTGGGGCTGTTCGTTTGGCAAGGACTGTTGACGTGGGCGATCATCGTATTTTTTATTGCCGGTCGCGGCACTTCGCCTCTCGACGATATAACTCCGCTCGCGCCGTCACGTCGATGGCTGGGCTACGCTGCTTTCGCAATCCTCGCTCTCATACTCGCCCCGGTGCCACATACGCTGTGGAATGCCCTAGGCATTCACTGCCCCTACATGTAATCGCTACGTGATCGCCAGTTAAACCAAAATGGAAGGAAGAAATTTATGGATTGGAATACGCTAATAACGCTCATCGCCATCGGCGTTATGTTTTTTTTGATGATGCGACATGATGGAGGCTGCTGCGGCGGTGGTCATTCAAGGCCTCAGGACAAACCCAAAGAGATCTCGAAGACAAACGTCCCATGACTTATTAAAAAGAGTTAATATCCACGAGTTAAATGCAAAGTAAACACTGCCATGCGTGCCACGCTAACACTCTGAATCCGAAGTGGAGCAGTCCCAGTGAATGCTAAACACCTAATCGAGACGGCAAGGAGATTGGTCGCCGACCACAAAGGCCTGCTCGCACTGGATGAAAGAAATCCAACTTGCAACAAATGATTGTCAAGTTGGGGATTCCAGAGACCGAGGAATCGCGGTGGGCTGCGCGACGCGGTGAACAAAATGCGGCGATAGAACGGAGCTGAATTTGACTGCAAGTTTACCAAAAGCTTTCGATGTCGAACTGGAAAAGCTGTAGTGCGAGACATTCGGTTATTTTTTGCACGAGACGAATCCCGCCAACGGATTTGTGATCGACAAGACAGCTCCGAATTGGCCGTCGAGTATTGCCGCCACGGGCTTGGCGTTCGCCTGCTACCCGGTAAGTGTGGAACGCGGATTCATGACGCGCCCGGCAGCGGTGGAACGTACGCTCGCAACGCTGCGTTTTTTTGGAACAGCCCGCAAGGCCTCGAACCCGACGCGACTGGCTACCATGGATTCTATTACCATTTTCTCGACATGCAGACCGGACGGCGAGCTTGGCACTGCGAACTGTCAACCGTAGATTCCGCGTTCCTTCTGGCAGAGGCATTAACTGCTGCTTTTTATTTTGGTGAGGCGACAGCCGACGAGCATGGAATCCGTTCTCTCGCCGGCGCGCACTACCGCCGTGCAGATTGGCAGTTGGCACGAAACGGCGGCGCGACGGTCACACACGGCTGGAAACCCGATAACGGATTTCTTAAATACCGTTGGGAAGGCTACGACGAAGCATTGCTGTTGTATATCCTGGGACTAGGCTCGCCGACTCATCCGTTACCCGAGGAAGGCTACGCAGCAAAGGCTTCCACTTACGAGTGGGAACACTATTACGGACAAGAATATCTTTACGCCAGGCCCCGTTCACGCATCAGATATCACACATCTGGATCGACTTTCGTGGTATTCAGGATGCTTTTATGCGGGATAAAGGCATCGACTATTTCGAGAACAGCCGCCGCGTAACTTTTGTGCAACAACAATACGCGATCCACAACCCACTCGGGTTCAAGGACTACGGCCCGCATTGCTCGGGTATCACCGCGAGCGAGGGCCCTGGATTCGTGATCGAGGAAACCGCCGAGAGATCCAACACGAGCGGCACGGCACCATCCTCATCGAGAGATTGCACCGCGCGCTTCACTTCGCGCGAGCCGTCAGCATCCAAGTTCCCCTTGCAATGCAGCACGACACGGTTGGCCCGTCGATCAACTTGGATGCTCATGTTCATGGTCGCTCCCTCTGCCTGCCAGGCTCATCGCACTTCAATGTCGTTTGCCAAGATGGATAAGCCGCTCGCCGCAATGGCGGCATGTTGCGCCAGTTGCTTGGCGTAATAAGTCCGTGTCCATCCTCGCAGCACGACACCTGCAGTTTGGCATTCCACCTGCAAATCATGGACGCGCCCCGACAGCCGACTCTGCAGGACGTTTTCGAGTTGTTCTGCCACGGTCGCCAGTTCGTTCATTGGTTCTCCAAGCATCCGCCACGCCTTATTCCTTCGTGAAACTCCATCGACTTGCTCAATGTTCAATCGTGTGTTGACGGTCATGTCGGTGTCCCGTGCGGTGATTCGTCTCCGAGCAACGACCGCTGCGTGTCAGTTTCAGGTTGATGTCCACTGAAGAGATACGCCTTGGTCGCGTACTGCTGCATCATGCGATGAGTGTTGAAGAACGCTCCGTTGAGCGCGACAGCATGTCTCATGATTTCCACGAACCGCAATCGTTCGCGATAAAAGACGGGAAGGACCGTTTGCTCCAGCTTGTCGAGCAGGAATCGCGAGGCTTGATCTTCCGGTGAGCCATCTTGGCCGATCGCCCACCCCGTCACGTTTTCGATGCAGCCTTCAATCCACCAACCGTCGAGGATGCTCAGCGACGGGACGCCGTTCAGGGCCGCTTTCATGCCGCTGGTTCCGGACGCTTCCAGCGGCGGTTGTGGGGTGTTGAGCCAGACATCGACGCCCGACGTGATCCGCCGAGCCAAGTCCATATCGTAGTTCTCCAGGAATGCGATGCGAATGCGATCGCCGACTCGCTGTCGAGCCTCCCACACCTGGCGGATCAAATCCTTTCCGGGCTGGTCGTGGGGATGTGCCTTGCCCGCGAAGAGGATTTGCAGAGGGCCAATCTCGGCGGCAAACCGATTGAGGCGATCCAGGTCTTGAAGCAACAGGTCGGGGCGTTTGTACGCAGTGAAGCGGCGTGCGAAGCCGAGCGTCAGGACGTCGCGGTCGAAGCCCGCGTTCGTCGTGTGATTCACGAGACGCAGCAGTTCGTCCTTCTGTACCTCGTGAGCTGCCCAAACTTCGTTCATCGGGATTGAGACGGCGTACCGCAGGCTGAGGTTGTCTGCTCGCCAACCGGGGATGTATCGGTCGAAGAGCCGCTGAAACGCTGGACCGGTCCAGGTCGCCGCATGGACGCCATTCGTGATGGAGTCGATTTGGTACTTCGCAAAGAGTCGTTGCGTGGTTTCTCCGTGCCGCTTGGCGACGCCGTTGACATAGTGGCTCAGGTTCAAGGCCAGGTACGTCATGTTGACCACGCCATCACAGCAGAACACGTTCTTGAGCGCGAACTCCGGCGAATGGCCGAGCACCGATTCGATCATGTCCCACGGGAATCGGTCATGACCGGCGGCCACCGGCGTGTGCGTAGTGAAGACGCACAGTTGGCGAACGGCCTCGACATCGCTCACGTCGGCAACCTCGCGTCCCGCCGCGCGGGCGTGCTCGCGCAGCAATTCAAACGACAGAAAGCTGGCGTGTCCTTCGTTCATGTGGAAGCGGTTCAGGTCGGCATGGCCCAACTCTCGCAACATCCGCAGGCCGCCGATTCCCAGCACGACCTCTTGGCAAAGTCGGTAATGAGCATCGCCACCATAGAGATAATGTGTCAGCTCGCGATCCCACGGCGCGTTCTCCGGCAAGTCGGTGTCGAGCAAGTAAACCGGAATGCAATGACTCGAACAGCCAATGACCTCGTACTTCCAAGCAGCGATGGCGACCGTCCGGCCTTCGATGTTGACCGAGACTCGCGACGGCAGTGCTTGCAGAAAATCATCGATCGGCCATTGGATCGGCTGTTCGATTTGCTGGCCGTGCTCGTCGAGACGTTGATGGAAATAGCCGTGCCGGTGCAGCAGCGTCACTGCAACGAGTGGGAATCCCAAATCTCCCGCAGCCCGCAACGTGTCACCGGCCAGGATGCCGAGTCCGCCACTGTAGGTGGGGATCGCCGACTCCAGCCCAATTTCCATCGAGAAATACGCGATGCTGCGTTCGTGGGACGTCATAGTGTCACTCCTTGAGCCCAAGCTCGGGGATCCTGAATGCCGCCGTGCCCCTCGGCCCGGTTTGGTTCGGATGACCCGAACGCTACCAGTCCCATCTCGGTCAGGTCGCGGGAGAGCGTGACGAGTTCCTCGCGGTCGGCGTGCTGACTCCGGGTCGCCCATTCGTCGAGCGTGCAGGGAGCACACGAGGTCAGCTCTTCGACCAATTCCCGTCCGTGTGGGGCCAGGACCGCAGTGCGAATCTCCTCGCTCGCAGCGAAGAACAGCACGTCGGTCGGCAAGAACGGGTCGCCTAATAGCGAGAGATTCTCTTCCCAGAGCACGAAACCTATGGCGGGCATTCGTTGATTCTCCGAGTGCGGTCGAAGCCCCGGTTCATCTACTGCGGACTTGGCGGCGACAGTCATGCGAGTCTTTCTTCTGAGCCGCGAAGTTCGCCGATGCGCAGAAACGCACGGGCCTACTCCTCGGAAAAATGCAGAGTGAGTCCGGAAAAGGCCGACATCCGGGGGTCCAGCTTTCTGCCTCGAACCAATAGCATCGGTAAGACTTAGTAACACGAATGACAGCGATCGGCAAAACGCCAGCTTCAGGCGTTGGCCGCTAGCCGTGGTGCGCAGGTTCTTCCATTCACGAACGTCCTTCTTCGGAGCTGCGGGTTTCTTAATGACAATCATGAGAATTCTCCTTCTCGCTTGGTGAAAGTTCACAAACCAACGCGACAGCGGGAACATCCCGGCGCTCGGCCGAATTGCATTCGGAATAGATTCGTCTTGCCGCGCTCCCTGCGGCATGACTACGACTCACTCCTTGACGCGCTCGTAGGTCCGGAGGGTACAGCCGGAATCCTTGGTCCCGTGTAGCTCCTTTGGGTGGTCTTGCCCCCCGTGCAAGCAGACCTTTAAGGTGTTGCCGTCCAAGGAGATGAGGCCGTAAAGCGTCTTGCCTTTCATATCCTTCCCGTCCTTGTCGGTGGCCTTGGTGTAGGTCATGTCGTACCGGTCGTGCTTCTCGTTCTTGCTACCATCCTTGGCGAGCTAGGCCGTGCCCTCGGTCACGACGTTGTCGTGCTCCTTCACGACGATCTTGAGCGCGTCCCCGTCCGCCTTGTAGGTTAGAGTGACATGCTCGATGTCCTCCTTGGGTATGGCGTTGCCGTCACGCTCGGCTTTGACCAACTTCCAGGTTCCGTGGCACTTGGGCAGCTGGTCGGCGGCAGCGGTGCCGGCGAGGGACAGAACCCCCACCAGGGCCATCACCGCGAACAGTTTCATCTTCATCGTCGTACCTCCCTAAATGTGGTGCGGGAATCGGGTAGAACGCC
Organism: Pirellulaceae bacterium; assembly: GCA_033761895.1. Taxonomy (GTDB): domain Bacteria; phylum Planctomycetota; class Planctomycetia; order Pirellulales; family Pirellulaceae; genus Aureliella. The sequence goes on from JANRMD010000136.1 coordinate 19,000, forward strand.
CTAGGGCCTCCGATTTCAGGGTCGACAGTCCCAGACCGTCTAAGCATGCTCCCTCATCCTTCAGATGTCGCCAGTCGCGAATTCCTTCGCAAGTATTGATAAGATTTCCAAGGTCGCTTGATCGTGCGAGTTCAGACGTCTCCGCCCTGATGCAACACTTTAGCACGCCTTGCTACATCACCACCTGCGGGCAAAAGCAGCATCTGGCAGTCCGAGCGGCGGCAGTGCGGGCACCGTCAGTGAAGCGAGTGAATCTCCCTGAAACACCTTGCCGAGATGTTGGTCGCGACGTGAACCTGATAGCCCAGCCATCATCGGTCATCGTTAGCAAGCGCTGCATCTGCGTGTGTTCGCTTTCCTCGCGGACATCCAGTTCGACACCTTGCGAAATTTGCGTGCCACCTCCTCGATGGCGTCGCATTCATTGGCGTTCGGCCATTGCGCTTAGTGCGGCCGTTCACGTTGTTGCTTATGGCTGCTTTGTATGGCCTTCGTGTTCTTGGCTGCCCATAATTTTATCGTACGATTCCGTTGGCAGAACGCGCAGCACGGTGAAGAGGCCTTCGATTCCCATAGACCATCCCGTACGCATGCCCATCGCTTCGCGCCGGCCCTCGACTCGGTCCGTGCCTTCCATCCCTTCCATTCCCTTGTGGTCGGCCTTTGGCTTTTGCGCTGTTTCAGGCTGCATGTTCATCTTGCTGTGATCCGGTTCGCCATTCGGTTTTAGGGGCGGCTTCGGCTGGGGCATGTCTTTCATGTCCATGCCTGGCATGTCCGTCCCCTTCTTGTCCATACCGGGCATCTCCATACCTTTCATTTTAGGCATTTTCATCCCGAGCATGACTTGAGGGTAACCTCGCACTTTGAGTTGTTCGGGCGTGGAATTGTCGCGGATCATTGGGCCAGCTTGTGATGACATCGAGTTCATCATGTGGTGGAACATGTGGCAGTGCAGGCCCCAATCACCTGGATTGTTGGCGATGAATTCGACTTCACGCACCTGGGCCACTGCGACCAACACGTTGTTACTCGGATACCAAGCCGACTCCGGCAGTCGCCCCCCTTCGGTACCCGTAATCCAAAACGTATGCCCGTGCAGATGCAAGGGGTGGTGGTCCATCACGCTGAAATCCAAAAAGCGAATTCGCACACGCTCGCCTAACTTGCACAGCAGCGGCGTGGTGAGTGGACCAGAGCGACCATTAAATGAAAGAAAATTCCATTCCATGGACAGCGTGTCCGGGACCGTCGAATTCGGACGAAGTTGAAATCCTTGAGCAATCAGGACGAAATCGCGATCCACCGCCGGCTCGTGAGTCTTGGCGGGATACACAATGAAGAGTCCCAACATGCCCATCGCTTCTTGCATGCCTTCATGCGAATGATAGAAAAACGTCCCCTCTTGATGAACAGTCCATTCATACGCAAATTCTTGACCTGGTTCGATCGGATCCTGATTTAGGTAAGGAACTCCATCCATATCGTTGGGGAGTTCGAGCCCGTGTAGATGCAGTGTAGTTGGCTCAGGCAGTTTGTTATGAAGGACAATTCGAATGCGATCGCCCTGGTTGAGTTCAATCGTCGGTCCGGGCATATCACCATTGTAGCCGAAGGTATCCATCCACACGCCGGGCAGTAATTCGCGACGAACGGTTTCTGCAACCAGATGAAACTCTTTAGCACCGTTCACCTCTTTCCAAGGAAGCTTTTTCAGATCCGGTGCGTGGATCGGAACCGGCGGGAGCGTCGCGTCGCGATACCCAGGCACCATCTTGCCGCGGTCAGTCGGGCTGCCAACGGGGCCACCTAATCCAGGCTGTGTGCGAGGATACTCGGCCTCAACAGTCATTTCCTTCGGCATTTCGCCATCATTCGAATTACCAGCAGCGTCTGCGGACTGGGGCATTTTGATACCGCCATGACCCGCGTGATCATCCTTTTTCTCTTGCGACGACAAGCTACGCGCTGACAACATACCGCTTGTGGCAGCTACACCACCCAACAGAAACTTTCTGCGTTGCTCTAGATCGGTCATGATATTTGCTTAATGGAGTGAAATTCAGAACTCGTTACCGCGGTTGGTTATTGGCATCAATATGGCCACCGGAAATTGGCGCTATTGGCTCAGTCAATCCGCCTACCAAGAGGTTTCCTCGAATCGCGATATCCGCCAGTTGATACGATAACGAATTGTTGATTTGTTCCGCCTCCAAGCCCAACAGCGTACGTTTCGCATCAAGCACCGTCGTCCATGTCGACCGTCTATCATTGTAACTTTGCGTCAGAAGTGCGACCGCCTTACGTGACCTTGGCAAGATGTTTTGCTCGTACTCCTGAGCATTCTGCCAAGCTGAAATATAGTCACGATATTGCTTCGCTAGACCATTGCGAAGTTCCAGTTTTAGACGCTCTAACTCGGCGCAGGTGCTACTGAGATCAGCTCGGGCTTGACGCACCGTACCCTGATTACGGTTGTAAACAGGCAAAGGTAATCCTGCCCTAAACCCACCTGTTGCTTGTTGCGTCTCTGAATTATAGCCGGTGGTTAAGTCAAGCGTGACATTTGGGATTGACTCGACCTGCTCACGTCTTACCACGATTTGATCGTAACGAATCTTCTGCTGAGCCGCAGCTATTTGAGGGCTTGAGGCAAGCAATTGCGCCACAGCCGTATCCCAATCTAGTGGTGCTTCGGCAGGAGCGAGCGTGCCAAGCAACGTTGAAGTTTGCGTGTCAGGAATACCAACGAATGAAATTAACTCACGCCATGCCAGATCGACATCGTTTGAGGCCTGTGTGCGTTTCAATAGCTCACGCCGACGTTCAACTTCCGCTTGCAACACTTCCGCTTCGCCGACTTGCCCCATGTTCATCATCTCTTTGAGAGTTAACAAATTGTCCTCGCTAACCTCAAACGCCTGCTGTTGGATTTTAACCATCAGTTGTGCCGCAAGTGCCTGATAGAACTTTACGGATACATCGTTAAGGACACGCTGCTTTTGTGCTGTCCAATTCGTTTCCGCGATGCGTCCTCGTTGAAGGTATTTTTCACGACTCAAGCCAAGCTTATTGCCTCGCACGAATTCTTGAGAGACAAAGCCGCCTTGCAATTCGCCTGCAGTCCCGTTGACTCCGATTTGTTCTGCGACAGTCCCAACGAAAGGATTAGGACGCAGTCCCGCTTGCAAAGCCGCGCCGCGCGCTGCCTCCACTTGCGCGCGAGCCTGTCGCAGCGTAGGGTTGTTGTCAAGTGCCATAACTTTGAGATCAGCCAGAACCCAGCCGATTATTTCAGGCTCTATCTCGGAACTCCGACTACTCGCACTTGTCGAAACCGACATGAAATCGAATGACTCGGTCGGTACCTGTGACAAAACGCGATTGATCATAAGGCTCAATAAACCAATAGCAATGAAAAGTTCGCGCATCGTGAGAGCTCCGCTTCGTAAGTTCGCTTTATTCAGAATCATGATCGGAACAAACGGAACCTTAGATCCAACCGAAACAATCGCATCTCTACAAATGGGCTACGAAGAAAACTGCAAATCGACATAAACGGAAAGCTTACCGTCCGACTTAGCTATCGAACTCGGCAGACGTTCGCGACACGTCCGTCTGCCGAAATGATTGTAACAGCGTGGATTGTTCAACGATTGCGACACAAGCAAGCAGTGAAAATTAGTGACCTACTCGCAAACCGAAATGTGGTGTGGAGACCCGAAATCCGCCGCCGTAACCGTTGGGTGGATTGTATCCTTGGCCAACATGGCTTGGAACCGAATATCCATGACCACCGTAATTGTAATTATTATGAATTGGGGCGCCATAGCGGTAGTTTGGTGTGTATTGGGCCTGATATCCATGGCCATAATTAGCATTTCCTGCAAAGCTTTGTGCAGATTCCGTGTACCCATGACCAGAGTACCCGTAACCGGAGTAACTATGACCAGAGTACCCATGACCGCCCGTGTATCCGTACGCTGGATTGCGGTGGCTTGAATAATGATTTTGGGCTGTAGACTCGCTGGGGAGAACTGTCCCGAGTCCGACCGCTAGTATGAATAGAAACACAATGCGCTTCATGGCTTGATTCCTCAGACGAAACCGATGCGGAATTGAGAGATGTGCTTCGGAACAATCCGTAACACGTTCAATTACTGTTTGCATTTGTTCCGCATAAATCGCGCCAATAAACGAAAAATCGAGAACGGACACTAATTTCGCTCAATCTATGTGTAACGTAATAGAAGCGGATTTGATAATGAGATCAATGCGACTTCAGTTGAGATCAAAAAGACCGCTTGAGTCAAGAACATACGTTTGCAACGATCGTTTATTGATTAAAACGAATAACTGCGGCTCAAAACTGGGCGTCTCAATGTCAAGCTACTGTTGACTGAAGGTAAGCCCGCGCAGGCCATCGTCACCGCTATTGTCGATGACCGCGTCGAGCCCACCGGTTAGTACCAGACCGTCTACTTTAGAACTAGCTTGAGCGTGTTGCGATTGAGCAGCTACATACTGAAGATTAGCGTCGAAGTAAGTTCGGCGTGCTATTAGGACTTGTACGAAGCTAGTCTCGCCCGCTTTGTAAGCTTGCTCGGCTAAGTCGAGCGACTCTTGTGCACTTGGCAGTATTTCCGAAGCGTATTTAGTCACCGCGACGGACGAGATGTCGTAGTCTCTGGATACAACTGCCATTCTCGCTTTGATGGAATCTTCAACACGTTTGGCTTCCATAACCGCACGACGGTATTCGGCTTGACTGGCGGCAATATTTCCTTGATTCTTGTTGAACACTGGAATTGGAGCGCCAACCTGCAAGTTGATAATTCCAGAGTTTGTGCCACTATCGGTCCCGCCAGCAAGGGACACAGTGAGATTCGGAATCGCCTGAACCCCCTGCCTTTGCAAATTTACCTGTGCTTGTCTGACACGAACTGTCGCAGCGTCATATTCCGGGCTTAATTCCAAAACCGAAGTCGTCATTGCAGCCCAGTCTTGCTCCGTTGGTGATACTGGTAACTCTCCTTGTAAGCGAGTCATTTGAAGCGATGGTGATCCGGCGAAGGCGGTCAATTCCCTCCAGGTTGCCGCGTACGTCAACTCAGCTTGCTGGAGCGCCAAGTCAACCTCGTTCATCTGGACTTTTGCCTGAAGAACTTCAAGTTGGGAACCTTCGGATGCTTGTTTTCGCAACTTAGCGAGGTCAAGCCCCTTTGCCGCGACCGACTGAAAGTCTTTGATCAATTCGATACGTCGTTGTGAAGCCAGCGCCTCAAAGAAGCGAATTCGTATGTCGGTTGAGACTCTGCGTTTCTGAGCTTCAAGCTCCAAGAGTTGAGCGCGAAGCGCCTCATTCAAAACGCGACGATTTAAGTCCAGTTTTCCGCCGGTAACAATCTCCTGCTGAACAAACGCAGTATGCTGATCGGTTCCTTTGTCTGCTAGTTGTGTTCCCTGATAACCAACAATGGGATTGGCTCGCAGACCAACCTGCGTACGGAATCCAGCCGCCTTTTGAGTGGTAGCGGCAAGTTCACAAATAGTGGGGTTATTTACCAACGCAAGTGACTCAAAGTCCTGCAACGACATCACC
>JANRMD010000137.1:0-17812 GCA_033761895.1 Pirellulaceae bacterium
TGACGGCGATCAACTGCTCGTTGGCAACGCAGGCGTCTTCTTCGGTGCCGCCGGTCGCAGCCGCAACCCCGGACTGGCCAAGCTGGTCAAGCACAAAGCGTTCCCGAACAACATCGAACTCGCCTGGGAATTGCCAGATGCAAATGGAAAGCTACAGACGCTTTACTATTCCATCAGCGAGATTCCTGCCAGCACCGGCTATGTGCCACGCGTCGCCGACCAACGGATCGGTTACTTCACCACTGCGTACGCGGATTACGGCAAGTACAAGCAAGACGAAGTTGACATTCGATACATCAACCGCTGGCATCTGCAGAAGCGTGATCCATCGCTGCGCATTTCTCCACCGGTCGAACCAATTCGCTTCTACGTCGAACACACAACTCCAGTCCGTTACCGTCGCTGGGTAAAGCAAGGCATCGAGTTCTGGAACAAAGCGTTTGAAAAGGTCGGCATTTCGGACGCGATCGAAGTTCTGTATCAGGACAAATCCACCGGCGCGCACATGGACAAAGATCCTGAAGATGTGCGTTACAACTTTATTCGTTGGTTGAACAACAACCAAGGCACTGCGATCGGACCAAGTCGTGTTCACCCAGAAACCGGACAGATTCTAGACGCTGACGTGGTGCTCACCGACGGATGGATTCGATACTTCAATGAAGAATTCGCCGACTACATGCCATTGATTGCAACCGAAGGCATGGGACCAGAAACTGAAGCTTGGCTGTCGGAGCATCCAAACTGGGATCCGCGCGTACGCTTTGCAAATCCAAACGATCAAACGCGAATTGCAGCCATGAATCGGGCTCGCCTGTACCAACACAACGGTGGTTCCCTGATGAAGCAGAATCACACCCCGCTGATGGGCGACGATCCACTGGATGGATTGGTAGGACGCCACAGCCAAACCAATGGCCTGTGCCTCGCGGCTCAGGGACGTCGCATGGACACTGCCGTCATGCGTATGCTGCTCGAAATGGGCAAAGACGAGATCCTGAACGGCGACGACGAAGAGAAGAAGAAGAAGGAAGAGGCTGAAGCCAAAGAAAAGGAAGCGAAGGAAGCCAAACCTGCTGACAGCAAGGACGCCAAAGTAGAGGAAAAATCGGATAAGCCCCAAGAAGCCAAGCCTGAAGCTAAGCCTGAAGCCAAACCCGAACCTAAAAAGCCCGAAGAGTCGATGGTGGACGGAATGCCGGAAGCCTTCGTAGGTCCACTGCTGGCCGATCTCGTCGCGCACGAAGTGGGACATACTCTCGGACTACGCCACAACTTCAAAGCCTCAAGTATCTACTCCTTGAAGAAGATCAACAGCAACGAAGTCAAAGGCAAGAAATCGTTCGCGGGCTCCGTAATGGACTACCTGCCGTTGAACCTGAAGCTCGTCGATGGCGAGATTCAAGGCGATTACGGCATGCTTGAACTCGGCCCTTATGACTACTGGGCCATCGAGTATGGTTACACCTTTGAAAAGGATCTGAAGCCCATTCTGGCTCGCGTCAGCGAACCTGAACTGGTGTTTGCAACGGATGAAGACACCATCGGTCCAGATCCGCTGGCCCGTCGTTACGATTTCAGCGAAAACCCGCTCGACTTTGCTAACGAACAAGTGGTCTTGATCGAACGCTTCCGCAAGAAGTTGCTAACTGATTACGTCAAAGACGGCGAAAGCTGGACGAAGGCTCGCAAGGGTTACGAACTGACGCTCAGTCTGCAAATGAAGAACGTCAGCATGATGGCCAACTGGATCGGCGGATCCTTCGTCAATCGTGACAAGAAGGGCGATCCGAAAGCTCGCTTGCCAATCCAAGTTGTTCCTTCCAAGATGCAACGCGATGCGTTGAACTTCGTGCTCGAAACAACCTTCCGTGACAAATCGTACGCACTTTCCTCAGAGTTACTTCAGAAACTTACCAAGGACTTTATGTCCGAGAGTTTCTCTGGCGATCCAACGTGGCCAGTGCACGATCGTATTCTCTCCATGCAAGCCTCCGCGCTTACTTCGTTGATGAATGCAACTGTACTGCGTCGCGTTTACGACAACGAGTTCCGTGTCCCCGAGAATGAGGATGCGTTTACGTTGCCCGAACTGCTCGACTCGGTCACCAACGAGATTTGGAGCGAGTTGGCCAAGAAAGTCGATCGCAAGTTCAGCACTCGGCAACCGATGATCAGCAGCCTGCGTCGCAACCTGCAACGCGAGCACCTCGAGCGTCTTATCGATTTGACTTTGCCAAAGAACGGCAACTCAGCCGCTTACAAAGCCATCTCGAATCTGTGCATGATGCAGCTCACAGACCTCAAGGAGAAGATTGCGACAACGTTGAAGGACAATGCCGACTCGTTGGATCCGTACACCAAAGCTCACCTACGTGAAGCCGAGCAACGGATCTCGAAGGCCTTGGATGCAGATTACATTTACAACCAGTCTGCTCCAGCCCCGTTCAACATGTCGTCGCTGTTCGGCGCCGAGACGGAACAACGAGTTGTCGTGCCTGACCAAGTGAACACCGTTTCGCCTGGTCCTGCGAAGCCAGCCAAACCTGCAGCTAAACCTGCCAAAGCTGAAGCTGAAGAAGCAGAAGCAGGCAACGAAGAAGCTGTAGAGCCATAACTTGCGACCTGTCCGAAGCCTATAACGCTTCGTAGGAAATAGATAGTCGTGGGCGGAACATGCAGTCCCGCCTGCCACAAAACGCACAGCTCCAGTGATTTTGTCACTGGAGCTGTTTTTTTGATGAACGACGGCAACTATCGAAAATATTTTTAAGTTTGGGAATATTTGGGTTGTTGAACGAATCCTCATTAACGTTGGAGGGGCTTCGTCCGCGCTGATTCTCTGGCTGCCTAATTCTCTGGTTCACGAGAGCTTGGCGTCGTTTGCCCCTGTTTTGAACATCAAGTTGTATTGAAAGGTCTGTGAAAATGAAAAAGCTAATCTGCTTGGCCGTGTTGTGCTTCGGTTTCGTTGGTTGCGGCGGTGGCCCTATGGGCACACCTGAAGAACGCGCCAAGACCATGGGCAACTCAACAGCACCCGCTGGCGCACCTGTCGACGACACTAAGCCTGCCGAAGGCACCCCGCCTGCTGAAGCTCCTAAGGAAGGCGAAGCTCCTGCAGCCGACCCAGCTCCACCTGCTGCTGAAGCCGCTGAAGCCAAATAGCCATCAGTAAATGGCCGCTGACAAGTGACTACGTACAAGCCGAGGGAATTCCCCCGGCTTGTTTCTTTATCCGTAGACCAATGTCCGTAGCCTGGGACCATTGTCCCGAGCGACTTGTACCACCAAACCGCAGGCGGCTGGAAAAGTCGATCTGTGAATAGTGGCGGAGCCTCAGTAACCCGAAGAGTTAGTTTTGATGTTGCGCTATTGGTTGCTTTGAAACGATCGGGACGACGTTTGGTTTGGTTTTTCATAACCCGAAGCGTTAGCGAGGGAACATTCTGCATCGTCAAGTCGACGCCGTAACTCGTTCCCTCGCTAACGCTTCGGGTTGTGAAAGCCTGTAACTCGCAACATCAAAAAGCGTGAGCGAGGGAACATTCTGCATTGTCATGCGGGCGCCGTTACTCGGTCCCTCGCTCACGCTTCGGGTTGCGAAAGCCGGTAGACTTCATCAGCCTGGGCGCAACGTTCCAATAGCCCACACCAAGAAGAACTTGTGATTCGCAACGCTTGCCGAAAACTAAAGTTGGAATTACGCTCAGGCAACCTAATCCAACCCTCTCGACCGCCCCAACTGAGGGCTCAGCCAAGGCACGAATCGTAAATGTTGAATGCACCACAGAGCCGCCGATCACTAGCCATTGCGGCGTTCCTTTCAGCCGCAATATTCTTGCAGATGGGTCAGCCTACTTTGGCTGGTCTGGTGGTGCTCTACGATGGATCGGGGCTTCCAGCGAATCAACCCTGGTTGAATTTTGGGCAACTAAGTGGCGTTGCCTCGCAAACACCAGTCGCCGAAGGTGTGCGCCTACAAACGGATACCGCTGCCCGGGCCGGTTTTGGAAACTATCTCGCCCCCGGTATCATTAAGAATGCTGCCTTCCCAACGCTAAATCCTAGTCTCGGGTTCGAATTGGCGTTTAGCGTGGCAGTGAATGCAGAAGCGCATACATCAAACGACCGAGCTGGTTTTTCGGTAACCCTACTCGGCAGCGACCTCAAGGGTATCGAACTCGGCTTCTGGACCAATGAAATTTGGGCACAAGCCGACAGCCCCATTTTCACGCGCGCTGAATCCGTTGCCATCGATACCACGCAGCGACGCGACTATCGTCTGCAAGTTCAGGGGAATAACTATAGTTTATTTGCCGGCAACAACGCTTTGATGAGCGGAGTTGTCCGAGATTACTCCATGCACGTTAATCCCGCTTATAGTCAGCCAAGTTTCCTGTTTCTTGGAGACAACACACAAAGCGGTTCAGCGGACATTACATTGGGAAGGATAACGCTCCAATCGGACCTAACGGCAGTACCCGAGCCATCCAGCCTCGCACTCTTGTGCTGCGCAATCTTCACCGCTCAGTGGTGGTTGCGAAAACACGCGAAATGCAAAGCCAGTTCGCTTACTTCGCCAGTTGAGTAAAGCTCTCCACTTGACTCTCCCACGCCTTCGCAAGCTCTTGGACTTTCTCGGGCATTTGCGCAGCTAAATCATGCTGTTCGGCGCGATCGGTGCGCAGGTCATACAACTGCCACGCTTCCGATTTGGCCGCGACCAGTTTCCAGTCGCCAACTCGAATGGCGCGGTTCCCTTCGTGCAGCCACCAGAGACTGCTGCGCTCGATCGATTTGTCCGATGCAAATGCCGGTAGCAGACTTTTTCCAGGCGCTTCGGGGATGGGCTGACCTTTCCATTCCTCAGGCTTGCTCACACCAGCTAACTCCAAAACGGTTGGAACGATGTCAATAACATGAGCAGGCGTTTGTCGAAGTTCATTGCGACCACGGATTCCGGCAGGCCAATGGGCGATAAGCGGAGTGCTAATGCCACCTTCGTGAACCCAAGTTTTGTGACGGCGGTGCGGCGTGTTGCAAGCACTTGAGAACCCTGGCCCAAGACAGAGATAGGAAGCGGCGCTGCCTGGCGGCGCTTGCGGATCATGCCCTCCATTGCGAACCATAATCTCCGCGCTAGCGCCGTTGTCGGAGGCGAACATGATCAAGGTATTTTCCAATGCGCCCATCGCTTTCAGTTGCGAAATGATTCTTCCGATCTCCTGATCCATGCGATCCACCATCGCCGCGTGGATCGCCATCTTGGTGGCTTGAAATCGCCGCTGCTCTTCGGTCAATTCCGCCCAGGGCAACGGCAAGTTCACTTCGCCCGAGCCAAGCTTTTTCATTGCATCTGGAAATGCGTAAGGAGGTCCAACCTCACGCTCAAGAGCTGATAAGGTAGTCTTGGTAATTCCAAGCTCTTTCTGTTTCGCATAGCGTTCGGCGCGCATGGCTTCCCATCCAGCCAGATACTTGTCACGGTACTTTTCAATATCCTGGGGCAACGCATGCAGTGGGAAATGGGGTGCGATGAAGGCAATGTAATGAAAGAAAGGCTTAGTCGCATGGTTGCTCGCATGGTCCTTTAGACAATCGATCGCATGGTCAGCGGTGGCCGTGGTAGCGTAATACCCAGCATCCGCCTGCTCAGCGACTGGTTTATCATCAATCATATTCCCCTTAGAACTGAAGAAGTTGCCCTGATTGCGCATATCAAGCGAGCGATCAAAGCCACCGTCGAGTACTTTCCCATCGATGTGCCATTTGCCACTATGGTAACTCCTGTAGCCAGCAGGTTTCAAAAAATCGGGCAGCAAACGTGCCCAAGCGGGACGCGCGCCATTGGCTCCACCTGGAACCGTTGGCAGGGCATCCCGATGAATCTGCTGAGCGTAGTAGCCGGTTAGCAAAGCCCCGCGCGTTGGCCAGCATCTAGCCGTGTTGTAGAACTGCGTGAACCGCAAACCGTTGCTGGCCAACTGATCCAAGTTCGGCGTGGCAATCTCACCCCCGTAACAACCAATATCGGAGTAGCCCAAATCATCGGCAAGAATGAAAACTACATTCGGTTTATCAGCAGCCTGCAGCCCACCCATCGCGAGCAACAACAATGTCCAACATGTCCCAGTAGTAATCCAGATGCGATTCATAGTCTGTTGGCCTGAATGGTTAGAAGTCGAATAGATTGCCCTACGCCTATGTGCAGTATGTTACCAAACCGCTACCGTAAGAGTACCTGACATGACTTACGATTCCCTTCAATCCATTGCATGAAAATGTTCGACAATCAAGACACATCCCTTCCATCAAGCAGCTTTAGTTACCGCTTCGGTCCACTTTTTCACGACGATGGAACGGTTACATTTCGGGTTTGGGCCCCTCGTTTGGACTCACTGGCCATCCGATTGGCAACGCAGGTTCAGTCGACGCCAATGACGCGGGATGAGCAAGGGGTTTTCGCAGTCCGCTTGCCGGCCGGGAACGGCGATCGCTACTGGATCGAGCTACCCAATGGTGCTTTGCGACCGGACCCCGCCAGTCGCTTTCAGCCTGACGGAGTCCATGGCCCTTCGCAGCTAGTGAATACACGACTGTTTGCGTGGCAAGTGAATTCATGGCAGGGGGTTCCTAAGAAGTCACTGATTATCTACGAGATGCACTTGGGGACCGTGACAAAAGGTGGGACCTACGCGACAGCCATCGAAGACCTGGACCGATTGGTCGCACTCGGCGTGACGGCGATCGAGTTGATGCCAATCGCCGAAACGGCGGGGGCAAGGAACTGGGGATATGACGGCGTCAATCTGTATGCTCCGCGAAATAGCTACGGCCCTCCGGAGTTGCTGCAGCGTTTCATTGATGCCGCCCATCAGCGCGGGTTGGCCGTGATTCTAGACGTGGTCTACAACCACTTTGGGCCAGAAGGAAACTACCTTCACGAACTTGGTGGGTGTGTTTCACAGACGCATCGAACAGCTTGGGGTGATGCGCCGAACTTCGATGCCGAAGGCTCTCGATTAATGCGGGACTTTATCGTTGAAAACGCAATCTACTGGATCGAGGAGTTTCGCTTCGACGGCTTGCGCTTGGATGCCATCCACTGCATGGCGGACGATTCGAAAGAACATATAGTCTCGGAGATTGGTCAAGCTGTGGCTAAACTGCGAACTCGCCTGAATCGCGAACTGTGCCTAATCGCAGAGAGTAACGTCTACGATCCCGAGTTGCTACAGCCTTTAAGCGCTCAGGGATATGGCTTTGATGCGGAGTGGTGCGACGACTTTCTCCATTCGGTGTTCGCAGTGCTCAAGCCAGGTGATCAGATGTCGACGCGAAAGTACCTACCTTTCGCCGATCTGGATTTAGTACTCAAACGTGGATTCGTATTCCATGCCACTTTGCATAGCGAACGTAAACGTATTCCTGTGACCGCGGATCTGCCCCGTACCGAATTTGAGTCATTGATTTTTGCGATCCAGAATCACGATTTCATTGGCAACCACCCAAGCGGTCGGCGACTGCAACAAATTGCCGGCCACGATGCTCAGCGAGCCGTGGCAGCATTGCTTTTGCTGCTGCCCGCGATTCCGATGCTGTTTATGGGAGAGGAGTTTGCGTCCAATAGCCCATTTCAATTCTTTACGGACTTCACGGACGCTCATATTCGCACAGCGGTAGAAGTAGGGCGACGCAAGGAATACCCGCAACACAATTGGGCAGATTCCCCTTCGCCACTGGATGAGTCAGTCTTCCGGAACTCGTTCATCGGAGAAGAACCCACGGGCAGTGCACAGACTTTGCAATGGTACAAAGACTTGATACGGATCCGCAAGCAATGGATACAAGCCGAGCTATTGAGTTCAACGAATTTGCATACGGAGTGGGATGCGGTGTCGCAGGTTGCGCGCGTAATTTACCGCAACGAGTCGCACGTTGGCGAGGTTCTTGTGAGGCTGCACATGCCAGACACACCACCTCAACCGCTGCGCCATTACTCGATCGGCGACCTCAACATCCAAGCTGGCTTTGATCACGCTGAAAGTGAAGGTGGCGAGTATTGCTCGAGCCCATTCGCAGTCTTCGTTGCTAGCACGCTGCGATAGATTCGGCGTTGTTGCTCACCAGGGTAACTGGCCTGAGGCGCTGCCAGTTGTTGGGGCTCATCCAGCGAACATCACGAGGGACAGGTTATTCCCGCCCTTCGCAAATCAGGACGTTCAAGGGTTGATTATGACTGTTCATCGGCATTTGGCTGACGATCTCAGCGCCAGTCAATCGAAAATTAAAGTCATGTCCGGTCGTAACACTTGGCAATGAAAGGTAGGAAGGGCTAGGCACTTGGCTCTTGATGTTTCCACCAATCATGTTGGTGATCTCGGCGAGTGTATCTTCCATATCCTCTGGCGTTACATCTGCCTCAGCGATATCTAGCATCTCGCGAGCGGCGTGCCTGACGAAGCCCTCAGTGGTTTGAATCACAACGGCGCCCCGCCAAGTTCCGCTAATTTGCACACAGCCAGTCATACGCTCTTCTTGGGAGCAAGCTGCCGCAACTTCACCTTCGCAAACCCCCATGTTTACCATGGTTTCAAGCACGTTTTGCGTAATCGCGAGAATATCTGAATTGCAAACTGTCATTGAACTTAACCTTTTATTCGACTTGATTCTTTATTGAATGGATCGGTGTCGCAAATTGTTCCTGGGGCGTGGATGAACGGAATCTAGACTGGCTTGTAAACAGTAGCCTTACCAACTTGTTCACGTTGGAATGGCACATCCAGATTCATTGTTGTCTCAGCACCACCGAGGAATAGCACCGCGTCTGGTCGCATGACTTTCTTGACTTTGTTCAGGATGTCCCGCTTTGTTTCTGGTGCAAAGTAAATCAGCACGTTGCGCAAAAAGACGATATCCATTGGCGGCAACTGCGGAAATGTCTCGACCAGATTCACTTGACGGAATTCAACCATCTTGCGAACTTCTTCCTTGATTTGCCACGTCAAACCGTTCTTCTGAAAGTACTTCAGCAGCATTGGCAATGGCAAACCACGGTTCACCTCAGTCTGATTGAAGACTCCTTCGCGGGCTTTGTCGAGGATCTGCGTCGACAGGTCACTCGCAATCAAGCGGACTTTCCAAGCACCGAGTTCTGGGAAGTTCTCTTTCAGAACCATGGCGATGGTATAGACCTCTTGTCCACTTGAACAAGCGTTGGACCAGATGTTTATCACACGCTCTCGCGAGCGAGCGGCTACAAGCGCCGGAAGGATGGATGACTTTAGGGCATCGAACGGATGCAAGTCCCGAAAGAAACTGGTCTCGTTGGTTGTCATCGCTTCGATAACAGCTTGTGTCAGCTTGGTCGAGTTGGGCTTACGCAAGGCATCGACGAGATCTTCGATCGAAGCTAACCCATTCGCACGAGCTACTGGGTTTAACCGCGACTCGACAAGATAGGTTTTACTCGGCTCGAGCACAATTGCCGATTTGTCCCTCACGAGATTACAAATGTATTCGAACGCGTTGGTGTCTAAGGTAGCAGTACTCATTTAGGTTCCTACTTTTTCTAAAGTGCGCGGCTTGCGTCCCATAATGGTTTCACGCACGATTTCGTCTGCGATTTTGTCGAGGGGGAGTATCTTGTCTGCCAAACCAGCTTGAGCTACCGCCCCTGGCATGCCCCAAACTACTGAAGTCTCTTCATCCTGAGCGAAAACTCTTCCACCGGCATTACGAATCACTTCGCAGCCGCGAGCACCGTCTTGGCCCATGCCTGTCAGCACGACCGATAACACGTTGGGGCCATAGAGTTCTGATACCGAACGGAACAACACGTCAACCGCTGGACGACATGAGTTCTCGGGCGTTCCTTGGTTCAAATCGATACGCATCGCGGTACCTTGTCGGCCCAATGTCATATGGAAGTCACCAGGTGCTATCCAGACGCCCCCCGAAGCAAGCACATCACCGCGTTTGGCTTCAACAACATTCAGCGAGGTCAGTTGACGCAATCGATCAGCCAAGTGCTTTGTAAAGATCGGAGGCATGTGCTGCACGACCACGATCGGAACAGGAAAGTTCTCAGGTATCTTGGCTAAGACTGCTTGCAGAGCGTTCGGTCCTCCCGTGGAAGAACCAATGGCTACGATATCGATTCGACTGATTTCCGGTGATCTGTTTTGAACTGTTAAGTTGGGCTTGTTTGAGGGTCTAGGTCGCAGTGGCGTAACTGGGCATTTGGCCAACCAAGGGCAAAAGGCTTTAATTTTTGGCACAAGTTCATTGCGCACATTCTGCATGGCTGCTGTGACGCTACCGACGTTGGCGGGCTTCGTAACGTAATCGTTCGCGCCTTTCGCTAAAGCGTCGAGGGTAGCCTCTGCACCGCGTTGAGTTAACGTACTAAACATGATCACCGGCAGCTTTGGGTACAGCTTCCGAATCTCGACTAAGGTCGTAATGCCGTCCATCTCAGGCATTTCCATGTCGAGTGTGATCACGTCGGGATTGACTTGGGTTATTTTTGCGAGCGCAATCTTCCCATTGGCGGCCGTTCCAGCCACTTCCAAATCGGGGTCGCTTGCAAGTGAGTCGGTGAGCAACCGACGGATCACCGTCGAATCGTCAACAACAAGTACGCGAATTTTGCGCATCGCAACTAGGCTCCGATTCCGAGCAATTGGAGCTTGTCTAGAATTGTCGCTTTATCAAATGGCTTCATAACGTATTCATTCACGCCAGCCATGAAGGCCAACGCCATACGTTCCATTTCTGTTTCTGTCGTGACCATCATTAGCGGAAGGTCGCTGTAGGCTGGGTTGGCGCGAACCGCCTTGATAAAGTCCAAACCGTTCATCTCCGGCATGTTCCAATCCACAAGCACCAGATCTGGAGCGCCTAGTTCCTCCAGACGCTGCAGAGCCTCGATTCCGTTACCTGCCTCAGAGACTTCGAAGCCGAGTTGCTTCATAATCTCGCCGATAATCCGACGAATAGCCCGGGAGTCATCAACCACTAGAACACGCATGAAAGCGATCCTTTTAAAAATTCACAAAGTGTATTAGCCGAATTAGCCACATGTGTAGTTTTGGTTACTTTTGTTCCCTTGGCATGAAACACGGCTGTCAGAATCGTGCGCCGGGCAAAACAAAAGATAGGGATACTACCGTCTGTGCGGCTTGTGAGATCTATTCAACTAACTGCGATTTTTCGCAGCGAACATAAATACTGCTCTTCGCAAACTGCCGCAAAGAGATTGGGAGCGACCGGACTCAAGCTCCCCAGCGTTTAAACTGGGGAGCTCGATTGAGTCGTCCTCGGCCCATGCCGCCAACTACGCAGCCAACAGACTAGGCCGATTGGTAGCTGTCTGTGAATGCAGAGCTGCGGACAGGCGGAATCACGCTCGAACGCTTGGGATTCTGATCTTCTTTCTGGAACTTGAATTGGCTGACCAACTGTTGTAGGTCAGCAGCCATGCGGCTCAGTTCCGCTGCGGCTTGTTGCGTGTTGTTCGCTCCCTGAGTGGTGCTCTGAGCAGCCGATGCGACCGAAGTGATGTTCTGAGCGATTTCGCTAGAACCCTTCGACGCTTCACCTACGTTGCGTCCCATTTCATTTGCAGTTGCAGTCTGTTCTTCAACCGCACTTGCAATCGTATTGGAGATGTCATTGATCTGATTGATCACTTCGCTGATCTGGCGGATGGCTTCGACAGCACCCTGTGTGTCAACTTGAATGGTTTCGATCTTCAAGCTGATGTCTTCGGTCGCCTTAGCAGTTTCCTTAGCCAGTTCCTTCACCTCGTTAGCAACCACAGCAAATC
This sequence comes from Pirellulaceae bacterium, assembly GCA_033761895.1. Classification (GTDB taxonomy): domain Bacteria; phylum Planctomycetota; class Planctomycetia; order Pirellulales; family Pirellulaceae; genus Aureliella. Next base: position 11,834 of record JANRMD010000137.1, read on the forward strand.
CCTTACCAGCCTCGCCAGCTCGAGCGGCTTCGATGGTGGCGTTCAGTGCCAGCAGGTTAGTCTGTTCAGCGATCGAGGTAATGACTTTCACAACTTTACCAATCTCAGCCGAGCTTTCACCCAGTTTGGCGATGGTGCTATTGGTACTGTTCGCAACCGAAACGGCTTGCTGTGAGACTCGAGCTGCTTCAGAGGCACTCTTAGCGATTTCACGAATCGCTGCGTTCATCTCATCGACGCCAGTTGCCACAGTGTGCATGTTCGCGCTAACCTCTTCCGAAGCAGCGGAAACGACATTGGCTTGCGATGATGTTTCATCTGCATTGGCACTCATCTGCGAACTGACCGCCGACATCTCTTCGGATGCACCTGCCAGGGCAGTTGCGTTGTCAGAGATGGAGGCCACGCTGTTGCGAAGGTTGCTTAGGAAGTGTTGCAGCTTCGAAGCCACTTGTCCTACTGGGTCCGTACCAGTGACGGTGAGGGACTGAGTTAAGTCCCCAGCCGCCGCTGCTTCAACAACTTTGAGGATTTCTGCGACCTTGACCTTCAGCTCTTCGCGAGCAATCACGGCAGCAGTGGTGTCAACGGCAAACTTTACCACTTTGTAAGGTTTACCGTTCAAGTCAAGGATCGGATTGTAGGAAGCTTGAATGTAAACAACCTTGCCACCCTTGCCGATTCGCTTGAACTCGGAGCTAACGTACTCGCCACGGTTCAGTTTAGCCCAGAACTCGCGGTACTCAGGACTGTGCCGGAAGCTTTCCTCAACGAACATGCTGTGGTGACGGCCTTTGATTTCATCGAGACTGTAGTCAAGTGTTTTCAGGAAGTTCTCATTCGCAGTTCGAATCGTTCCATCCATGTTGAATTCAATGACGGCTTGGGACTTGCCAGCAGCGTTGACTTGACCTTGGAAATCGGCGATGCGATTCAACTCTTCAGTCACTACGGTCGCGAATTTTACAACCTTGTAGTATTTGCCATTAGCGTCACAGATTGGATTGTAGGAGGCTCGGATCCAAATCTCTGTGCCACCCTTTCCGACACGTTGTACATCTCCGGCAAGGTACTCGCCGCGGCCTAGCTTATCCCAAAATGCCTTGTAGCTCGGTTGATTACGTTCGTTCTCTTTTACGAACATCGAATGGTGCCGGCCGACGATCTCGTCCAACGAGTATCCCATGGCATTCGTGAAGTTCTCATTGGCGGTGATGATTGTTCCATCTAGATTGAACTCGATCCGGGCTTGCGCTTTGTCAATCGCAGCCAACTTGCCGGCGTTATCCAATAAGATCTCCTCCGTCTTGGAAATCGATCGCAGTAGCGACACTGAGAAGGCACCGACCACAGCCAAAGCAGTCAATCCAACGCCTACGAGCAGCCAAATCCCATTGGAAGCAGTTGCTTCACCATCCAATTGATCTGCGGACATCTTCTGTGTCACTAGATCAACGAGCTTTTCAATTGGTTTCTTGTGAGCGTAAAAGAGGTTTTCGAGTTTGGTGCTGATTTCTTCTTTGACTTCATCGTCTTCACGCTCCATGGCTGGGAGAAGTTCGTTTTCAACCGTTGCAAAGATCTCCTCCGCGGACTGCTTGACCTCTGTAGTGAGCAGGTCTCGGACTTCGCCTTCAGGAAATCGCGTCGACCAACTGGCCATGCTGTCTTCGTAGGACTTTTTGAAATTCTTGTAGACACTTATGGCTTCAGCTCGACTCAACTCGTCATGAGTATCTTGCATCAAGTGTGTACTCAAGTAGCTCTCGACGATATACAGCAATGGAGGCATCGAATCCGCTAAGAGATCTTTGTCGGTTACCACTGCTTGGTACTTCGGACCCCCGATGCGGATCGTCTGAATGGTCGTATAAGTCAAAAGACCAAATGTCAGAAATCCACCGAGAAAAGTAAGAGCGAGGCATGCAACCTTACCCTTCATGTTCATGTTCTTGAAAGCGTTAGAGAGTCGAGTCAACATTTTGTGAGGTTCCTTCGGCTGAGTGATTAAGTAATTTGCGTGTGGATCGGTTTTTTACGTGATTTGCGCTCTAGTTAACATCTAGAGCGCAGTTGTGTGTTTTCATGGAGTGCCTTGATTTCACTCCTTCTTCTCAGGTGCAATTTGAACTGCTTCATCGCAGTCGAGCAGCAACAGCAGTTGCCCTTCGAGTTTGTAGGCACCGAGAATCAGATCTCGCGCCGTACCACTAAGAGTGTCTGGAGGTTCTTCGAAGTTCCTATCGTCCACTTCGATGACGTCCCCAATCTGGTCGACCAGTAGGCTGACCGCGCCATCATCGCTACGGACAACAACATTCATGGGCTTGCGATCGCCTTCGAGCTTCCCAAGACCCAAGCGGAATCGTAGATCGACGGCGGTGACGATTTGCCCCCGCAGGTTAATCAAGCCACTGATGGCTGGCGGAGCCATCGGTACTTTGGTCATTTCTTGATATCGAATCACCTCCTGTACCGATTGTGCGTCGACACCGAAGAGATGGCTACCAAGTTTGAAAGTACAAAGCTGTTTCGTTGCAATCATGGACATGCCTGTGAGAAACGGATTCTGTTTGCGTGTATCATTCGGCGATGCTGCAGCTTAGCTCGCAGTGCAGCCTTGGAAGAACGTTGGATCAACCATGCGAATAACAGCAGGTAGATCCAGCAGGTCAGTGACGTGGCCGTGGATAACCGCTGAACTAACTAACCCTGCCCTTTGAGTTGTGCGAGTGTTGGTCAACTCGGACTCAACGATGTCGACAATTTGATCGACTACCAGTCCGACGCTGCGGCTGTCCTCAGTGTAGACAACGACGTCCATCAGCGACTCATTCTCGAGCAGTGAAGAAACGCCCATGCATTCCGAAAGTCGGATGAGCGGTAGAATTTCTCCTCGATACTGCACAACTTCTTGTTGATCAGCTCGTTCGACAATGGACGTATCAATTTTCTCCAAACGTGTGACTTGGTCGAGCGGCAAGGCATAGCGACGATTTTCGCCAACTCGCAACACGAGGAAGGACTGCAGGTGCGAGCGATTTGCGTTCTCGCGTCCCAGGTGCTCAACAACCGACCGATCACGGACGCCGGATATCACTTTGGACGCGTGTGCCAGCCCCATTACGTCCAGAATTAGTGCTACCCGACCGTCGCCCATGATCGTCGTGCCTGAGTAAACTGAAACGCCTTTTAACTGTTTGCTCAGTGGTTTGACAACAATTTCTTCCGTGTCACTGATGCGATCGACGACTAAGCCAAATTGGCGGTCATCGGCGCGAAGTACAACAATGTTCAAGGCCTCCGCTTCAGCGGCTTCGTCGGCTTTTGTCATTAATTGCTCGCGGAGGTACACCAGAGGCAATAGTCGTCCCCGCAGTCGGTAAACCGGGGATCCCTGTATCCACTCGATTCCGTTCTTAACTTGGTCACCATCTAGTCGGACTAGTTCCAACAGATTGACCTGCGGGATTGCATAGCGATTGCCATCGTTCGAAACGATCAACGCTGGAATGATGGCCAAAGTCAGCGGAATCTTGATCTTGATAGTGGTCCCATGGCCTGGTTGGCTTTGCAGATCAACCGTTCCGCCAATCTTCTCAATGTTGGTTTTCACGACGTCCATTCCGACGCCACGTCCAGATACATTCGAAACCTTTTCGGCAGTCGAAAAACCTGGCAAGAAAATCAGATTGCCCACATCGCGATCCGCCATACGCGAAATCTGCTCAACCGTCATCAACCCTCGCTCGATGGCTTTGGCCTTGATGCGTTCGAAATTCAATCCGGCTCCGTCGTCACAAATTTCGATGTTTACCTGACCACCTTCGTGGTAGGCACGCAGCGTCAGACATCCTTCAGCCGGTTTGCCTTTCTCGAGTCGCACTTCGGGACGTTCGATCCCATGATCTACTGTGTTGCGGACGAGGTGCGTTAGTGGATCCTTAATGGCTTCAATGATTGTCTTGTCAAGTTCCGTTTCCTTACCTTCCATCTCAATGCGGACCTGCTTTTCACAGATAACCGCGAGATCACGAACTAATCGAGGGAACTTGCTCCACACATTACCAATCGGTTGCATACGAGTCTTCATGACTCCCTCCTGCAACTCGGTAGTAATAATATTCAATCGCTGCGAAGTGCCGTGGAGTTCGCTTTCAACCTTGCCATTAGTGAACTGCAGGATCTGATTGCGTGCCAAAACCAATTCGCCCACACAGGTCATCAGTTTATCGAGTAGGGCAACATCCACGCGAATCGTACTGTCAGCAGCGCTAACGTCATTATCGTTCTTAGCAGCCTTTTGTGCGGACGCCGCTAGGTTCTGTTCGGTGGTGGCTGGCGAGGCAGCTGGTTTGGAAACTATCGCAGCCGAATCGGCTTTGATGGGTGCTGACTGTGCGAGCTGGACTGGCACTGGTTCCTTGGGTACTTCGGCAGCGCGAAGAGGCTGAGGCGCAGCTGGCGTAAGATTTGCCTCAACCTCAATCTTTGGATTCGCGGCCGTCTGCATCGGCTTCGAAGTTGACTCAGATGGCGCGGGGGCAGCGGCGGTCTTGGTAGTTCGCTTTTTAGGCGCTGCTTTGCTCTTTGCCTTTGTTTCGACTTTCGCTTCCTTGGCCTGTTTAGGAGCGTCGTCCCCTAGCGCAATGAGGTCGGCAACGAGAGCGTCGATGTTATCATCACCTTCAGTGTTGTGGCGTTCGATGTTCGACAAGATCGAACGTACGGCGTCGATCATTTTGAACAAACCGCCACTGATCTCGGAATCCAACTCCATTTTCCCGCTTCGAATGCTCCCCAGGAGATTTTCAGCAACGTGCGTGACACTCTCAAGTTTGCTAAAGCCAAGAAATCCAGCCGTTCCTTTAATTGTATGAATATTACGAAACGCACTATTGATAATTTCGCTTGCGCCTGAGTTGCGTTCTAGCGACATCAAGTCCCGCTCGAGCTGCTCCAAATTGTCATAGCTTTCCACCAAGAACTCACGCAGTGCTTCGCTCGAAAGACCTTCGATGGCTACCGGTGCGGCGGATTGTGCTTGCGCGACTAGAGTGGCTTCAGCAGCGACTTCCCCTGCTGTCTCGCCATTGAGAATCCGCTCCAGCGCATGTAAATGCTCGGAGACATCCTGATTATTCGAATCCTCAATCTCGTCCAGCAACCCCTTTAAGCGGTCGGTCGCCTTTAACAGAGTATTGATGACAACTGAGGTCGGGCGTAGGTCATTATTGCGAAGTTTGTTAAGTACTTCTTCTTCGCGATGCGCCAGGCCTTGTAGAGTATCCAGCCCAAGGAAACCAGCTGCACCTTTGATGGAGTGCACCGCGCGAAAGACAGTGTTGACCAAGGAGACATCCATGGCCTCGCCCTGAGACTCGAGCGTTAAGAGCTGATTTTCGACATCAGAAAGATGCTCTTGAGATTCGACTACAAATTCCTTTAGTAGCTCAGCATCTTCAAAACTCATTACATCGCCCCCGGTTAGTATCTGACTAGTCAACGAAATGACATGGCATGCTTACAATGCGGGCGGGTGAATTGAAGAAACGGCATGCGAGACTCTCCACTCGAACCACGATGAGGTAGCAATACGAGTGTGGAATCCCAAAAGGATTCTGAGTCGAATATATGTTGATGCCGAAGTTCGAATGCCCCAAACTTAGGCATCTTGCCTAAGCATAGTCAACTGCTTCCAAGTTGACTTATTGCCCCTGAGAGTCCACTCCTGGAATCTCGCCGACAAAACGTATAACAGGATTGACGCTTAGGCAAGGAATATCACTAAACTATTCCGGTTGTATGGTCCGGCTCACAAAAAAGGCGTCCGCTCGCCAATGCATTTTTAATGGCGGGTCGTGAAGGCAAATCAATAATTCCAGGACACCCAGTTTTTTAGTACTTGTTTCCATGTATCAATAAATTGTTGCTTGACTAACCTAACTTGCGACCAATGTTTCACTCAGCCAGCTGGAC
>JANRMD010000138.1:0-14771 GCA_033761895.1 Pirellulaceae bacterium
TAATCCTCCCAATGCAGAATAACCACCAGCTCAACTTGCACTGGTACGAGCCAAATCCATGCACGCACCAAACTTCGAGACCCGCGGCTAGCGCCGTCGGCTCACTAAATCAACAAGCCCTCAAGCATTTCGAGAGTACCCCCGAAAGCCTTGACGGCTTCCGCTACCTCGTTGATTGGATGGAATCCCAATTGCGATTTGCGCAAAGCATTGCGGTACTTCAATATCGTGATTGCTATGTCGCAGGTTGCGTTATAAACTCTAGTGGTTGCTCAACATACTGGTCAAACGCCCATCTTCTCTTTTCGTGAGCTCGGCAGTGGCAAAAACTACAGCTATCGTCAAGAAAGCAAAAACGGTGGAGGAAAGGGCCACAACCGACAAGAATCGCTGGACTTTTCTTACCAACCATGCTCATGTGTTGATCCTGCTATCGCAGGAGCCTTCCTTAGTATTGCGCGAAGTTGCTTCGAGAATCGGCATAACCGAACGCGCTGTGCAGAGGATCATTGCCGATTTGGAGCAGGACGGCTTTATCGAGCGTGAGAAAGTTGGGCGTAAGAACCAATACCATATTCTCACTAAATGCCCGTTGCGTCATCCCATTGAAGCACATCGTACGATTGGTGATCTTATCGCGATGATCGTCGCAGGTCGCACGTAGTATCCGTGACATCCGCGTTATCCGTGGTCTGGTGATCGAGCCATACGCACAACCACCACGGATCGCACGGAGCGCACGGATGTGTTTTTGCGGACCATGCGGCAAATGTGTTGAAGAAGTGGAAAAGCGACTTTCTGTTTGGTCAGCATTCATTGGCTACTAACGAAGCACGCATTGCCGGGGTCGTGTAGGTGCTGGTCCTGTAGGTGCTGGCGTAAGCGGCAGAAACTGTCAAATTGGATTTGACTTTCGGAAAAGACTGTTTTCCGACAGCCAAAATGAGTAATTGACTTGTAGTATTAGCGTTGGTATCGCAATGACCACTGCACTTGCAGATACCAAAATCAGCATCGTTTTCATGGAAAAACGTGGAAGCATCAAACTCCCTTTCGCAACAATCGACCTTCGCGTTTCTGTTTATCGAATGCTGCAAAATAGATCACGATCTTGTATCCGTGCTATCCGCGTTATCCGTGGTTCGGCGACCGAGCCATATGCATAACGACCACGGATCGCTTATTGATATTTTTCTTCGCGGACTACCTGAACTTCGCTTAGATAGGCCACGACTGCGTATCGCGGGAAAAAGTCCTTCTGCAGAACGGTCAAAATACTCTCGGCGGTTTCGCGTTTGGTGATGACTTCGACTTTGATATTGTCACCGAGAATTTCGCTGACACGGCGTTGCCGGGAACCTTCACCGGATGCCTCAGTGATGGTGAAACCTCTAGCACCGGCCTGTCGAATCTCATGGATGAGGCGGTCCTTGAGCAGGGTTTCGGCCACGATGGTTAGTAGAGTCAGGGTATGAGTGTTCATGGGGATTCAAGTCCGACTAGGGCTACAGCTATTCTAAAATACAAAGGTATTCCAATTAGCAAATTGAACGGAAATGTAATCGCCAGCGCTGCGGTCAAGTAAAACGTTGGGTTAGCTTCAGGCAGTGTCATTCTGACCGCTGGCGGCGCGGCTATGTAACTAGCACTGGCTGCCATGGCTCCTAATACGGTGCAGCTGCCAGCGTTCAAGCCGGCTAGAGATCCAAGATAGACGCCCAAGGCCCCGTGAGCGATCGGGGCAGCAATGCCGAAAGCGATCAGAAAGGCACCCGCATGCTTCAAGTCGGCCAAACGCGAGCCGGCAACCAAGCCCATCTCAAGCAAGAAAAGGGTCAACGCGCCCTTAAACATCCATTCGCCTTTGTCAAAAAAAGGCTTCACGGGAGCGTAGCCCTCGTATCCGATGATGGTCCCAATGACCATACCCCCCACGAGCAAGACCATCGATCGAGCGGTTAGCAATTCATGCCAAACCGGTGCCAACGATTGGCTTGCAGACTTTAGCGTGGCGGTACCAGCCGCTTGCTCTCGGTCGCGCTTCGCCTGGCCCAAAACACCGATAGCAAGCGCAATTTGAATCCCAGGGATTTCAAGGAGCGTTAACAACGTGGGCATAAACGGCGCTACTGAGTTATCGCCTAAATTCGCGAACACAAATTTTTCGGCAGCGATAAACGTGACTGCAGACACGGACCCGTAATGCGCAGCGATACCCGCCGCATCAGCAATCGAGAACCGTCCCAGGTAACGCAGCCAGACAAACGAACTGATCGGCGTGATGCAACCTAGGGCAATCGTAACCGCACCTGGAAATAGCAGCTGCTGCCACTCGCTGTGCGAAAGCTCCACACCACCCTTGAGTCCCAAGGCAAACAAGAGATAGATCGAAAGAGAAGTATATAGATCCCGAGGTATTGCCAATTCGCTTTTGATCAAGCGGCAGATAACCCCAAAGGCAAAGGCCAACACCATCGGCGAGCAGATGTTGGATTGAAACATTTGGAATAGCGACATGCGATTTCTCAGCTTTCAATCGTTGGGATTTCAACGCGAGCCACTTTGCCCGTGGACAGGTCATAAACGCCACCAGCGATCACTAGCTTTTTATCCCGTACCAGTTTGGCGATTACTGGAGACGACTCTGCGAGGGTTATGGCTTGATTGCGGACGTTTAACGCCACCGCTTTGTCTAACATGCCTCGAGACTCTTTTGCTGCTGGTCGAATGTGTTGGAAAAGTCCACTGATCTGCCCCGGTACCTCATCCGCTTTGATGGTTGCCGCCACAGCTCCACAGTTGGAATGGCCGAGGACAAATAGAACTTTGGCACCGAGGATGAGCGTTCCAAACTCAAGACTGCCAATATTCTCACTCGACGCAATGTTACCCGCGATACGCGTCACAAACAGATCACCGAAGCCTTGGTCAAACACGATCTCAATGGGGACTCGCGAGTCCGCGCATCCGAGAAAGGCAGCAAATGGTTTCTGCTCATTGGCCACTTCTCGCACTCTTTGGATGCTGCGGTCTTTAGCCAATGGTTGTGCATTCGCAAACCGCTCATTGCCAGCGTAAAGATATTCAAGCACTTCTGCTGGAGAAGCATCACTGGATAAGCTGTTCTCAGCACAGACACCGTTTCCAGCAAAAAAGCCACCTCCCGCAGCCAATACGCCCGCGCCAAGAATACCGCGCCGGTGGATACGTCTTGGGCGGTTGTCAGCAACACCTTGGCGGTGATCTGGGCTGCGCTCCGAATGCGTGTGTTGCTCAATGGGTATGGAAGTTTCTGGCGTTGGAAAATCTGCTTGCATGGCGTACCTCAATAGGCGAAGTTTAAAACGCGACATTTGATTCGCGTATAGGATATCGTGTGTTGCCACCGAATGCAATCCGAAACTCGCTGTTTTTCTGGGTTACGCCACAGGGATTTGACGCAGATAACGATTTCAGGCAGGATAGTCCGTTTTGTTTCCCTTTATTTCCAATGTGAAACGTCTCGATGACTGCGATCTACGGTTTCCTTAGTCGTTGGGCAGCGCTCTTGTTTTTGCTGACCATTTGCCCGTTCGGGTACTCCCAAGTCGACGAAGACGATGAATTGCCCGAATTCCTCCCCGGGCTTTTGGCCGAGTTCGAACTCTCGCAGAGCTCCGCGGACGCGCCTGGGCAGCTTCACCAAGTCGTAAAGCGATTCGACCACGATGTGCTGTTCGACTGGAATGCCGGCGGAGCGGGCTTGGCAGCGGATCTGCGAGCGGACATCGATTCGCCAGTTAAGGCCAAGTGGACTGGATTCTTGGAAACCAAGGAGAGCGGGCAATTCAAGATCCACGCGTATGCCGTTGGGCGATTAAGTGTTCGACTGGACGGTAAGCCGATCCTATCAAGTCGCTTCGATGCGCCGCAGTGGGTCGACTCACCATCGATTGAGTTGCCGTTCGGTCGCCATCCGATCGAGATCGAGTATGAGGGACGTGGCATGCAGCGACAGGTTGGGCTGTATTGGTCAGGTCCTCAATTTGAGTTAGAGCCCATTGCGCATCGCTTCTTTTCACATCGTTCTGAAATCTCGCTGGACAATTCGTTCGAGCGCGGTCTGCAATTGAGTCGCGCGCTGCGGTGTACCGCCTGCCATGTGGGTCAGGATACTCGACGACCATTGGCCGCGCCCGCCTTAACGCATCTCGACGGTAATCTTCAACGGGAATGGTTGATCGAACGTTTGACAGCGAGTGACTCGGCCCCCGGACAACGCATGCCACACTTTGCGCTTAATAAAGAAGATGCTGAGGCGCTGGCTGATACGTTATGGGCAGCCTCCAAACCCTCGGCAGTCCCCAAGACCTACAAGAAACCCAAGGAGACAGCCCGAAAGAAAGAGGAGTCGGCACCACGCACGACACCAACTGCGGAGGAAGGGCGAATCGCCTTGTTGACGCTGGGGTGCTTGGCCTGCCATCAGCTTGGCGAACTTGGCGAGGAGCATCTATTCGATGGAGGCGATCTAAGTTCAATTGCGGCCAAGCGAACCGATGACTTCTTCGGGCGTTGGCTCGATGACCCAGCCAGCGTCAATTCTGATCATCGCATGCCGGTCTTCAAGTTGAATGATTTGCAACGTGCAGATCTGCTACTGTACCTCCAATCGCTGGGGAAGGCTTCTGCAACTCAGTTTGCTCAATCGGATCGGCCTACAGCTGAGGTACTGACTCGAGGAAAGCGACTGATTGCAGAACACCGCTGTGGAGCCTGCCATCAATTGCCAAGCGACCTGAAAGCGGAAGTCCGACACTCTCCCCTTGGTAACTCGAGTAACTGGGAAATGGGATGTTTGCAGACGAGCGATGGCACACGCAAGCGACCAGGATTCGGACTGGCTCCAGCTGATCGCAAAGCGCTTCAAGCCTTCTGGATGGCAGTGAACCCGCGTGCCATCGCGCAGGCGAGTGGTAAGCAGTTGATGCAGGAACTGAACTGTTTGGCTTGCCATGCACGCGATGAATCAAGCGGGTTGAAGGGTACCCTAACTAAGCTTGCCGCGATGGAGCCCGATATAGCTCCGAGGCTAGCCACACTGGGTCCGCCATCGCTAACGGGAGTGGGTGATAAACTCCATGAGAAGGCATTATCGGAGGTTTTGACTGGAAAATCGCCACCGCGACGACCGTGGTTAGCTGTGCAGATGCCAACGTTCCGCTTGGCTGAGCAAGAGATCGAATCTCTGATTCGCGAAGTGGTTGCTCACGATCGGATTCCTAATCTACCTGAAAAAGCGCCGGAATTGCCTTTGAATAAAGCGGCAGAGTTGGCCTCGGCACGCTTAGTCACGGCTGAGGGATTCGGTTGCCAAAGTTGTCACAAGATTGGGAGTGTTGAACCGCCCAAGGTTGCGATCAACGCACTTGGGACCGACTTGAGCATGCTGGGAGAAAGAATTCGCCCTAGTTGGTTTCGACGCTGGGTTCACAATCCTTCGCGTATCGTGCCGCGTATGGAGATGCCAGCCATCCAGGTGGCTGCCAAAGGAGTGCTGAATGATGATTTGGATTTACAGCTTGCGGCACTCTGGAAGACGCTCAATACGCCCGGCTTTGAGCCCCCGAAACCTAATCCAGTGCGCATAGTTCGGAATCTGAATTCAGGCGCAGTCGAACATGCCAATGTGCTTACCGATGTGCTTGAAACACCCAGTAGAAAATTCTTGCGTCCGCTGATCGTGGGACTCGCCAATCGGCATAACGTGCTGTTCGATTTGGAGTCGGGGCGACTGGCAAGCTGGTGGATCGGTGATACCGCACGACAATACACGCGGGGCAAGAGTTGGTATTGGGAACCTGGTGCAACACCCATCATCGACAACCTAGATTTCTTGGAGCAGTTTTCGATTGTCGATGCGAGCGGCCAGGCTTGGGGAGCGAAAACATCGGGGCAATTCGTTGTTCAGTTCGATGAGTTGAAACACGTAAAAGACGGCATTGAATGGAAAGGTCGTCTTGAGTTGCAGAAAGATTCGATTTCGCGATTCGTAAGTATCACTCAGCAGGTGGTAGCTGTCGGCGAATCTGCGATTGAAGTCACAACCAAAGTAAATGGCTTGGCAAATGGTGAGTTGGTTTCGATTGCTGTTTCGCCTGATGCCGTCCTGACGACTCGGGCGGGAGCTGTCACAGCGGCATTTCAGGACTTGGCAACAGCCACCTGGAACTCAGCCGCCAGACTGCGATTGCAGGATGAGGCTCATCTGCAACTCGAACTTGATGCAGATGCTAAAGAAGTAGCATGGTCGTTGCGATTGTCGTCAGCGTTACCCATCGATCGTGTGCAGCCGATCCTTGTCCCTGTCGCTCAGGCTCAAATCATGCAACTGGAGGTTGTACCAGGCTATGCCGCAGTCCAATGGCCGCTTCCGAGAAATGAGATGCCAACTGCGATGGCTTGGCGTGACAACGGCGAGATGTTTGTGGCCTCACTCAAGGGGCGTGTGCTCAAGATCAACGACACAAACTCCGACGGCTTGGGAGATGCTTTCGAGGCGATCAGCGATGACTTGCCGGCACCCTATGGCTTGGCGGTCAATAGCGATAGTGTGGATGTCTTGTGCAAAACCAGCTTGATTCGCTTGACGCAAAGTGACATGGCAACGGGCGACGTGCCCTATAGTCAAACTGTGATGGCCGATGGTTGGGGTTACACGGCCGACTATCACGATTGGGCCGTTGGTCTGCAGCACGACTCAGCCGGGTGTTACTATATGGCATTGCCTTGCCAGCAAGACGATCGCAGCCCAGCGGCCGCGCTGCTGCGTGGCCAGGCGCTCAAGCTAATTCCATCCTCTTCGCCAGATTCAACGCGCGGCTATCGAGTCGAGTCTATGGCTGCTGGCCTTCGATTTCCGATGGGCTTGGCGTTGAGTTCAAGCGGTGAGTTGTTTGCGACGGACAATCAAGGGAATTACAACCCCTTCAATGAACTGAATCATTTGCAGTTTGGCAAACGTTATGGATTTATCAATAAGCTAGAAGCCAAACCAGGATTCTCTCCGGAGTTTGAGTCGCCTGCGGTGAATCTGCCTCATCCTTGGACGCGCAGCGTCAATGGTTTATGCTTCTTGGATACACCTCCAACACTGAAGGCCCAGGGCAAGCCAAATGTGTTTGGTGCGTTCGAAGGTGACTTGATCGGATGTGAGTACAACGGGCTGTCGCTGATTCGCATGAGTCTTCAGAAGGTTGATGGTCAGTATCAAGGTGCTGCCTATATGTTCAGCCGTCCACCGGGGCCTGATGAGGCAACTTTTGAGGGACCGGTCACATGCGCAGTGAGCCCCGAAGGTGAATTATTTGTCGGTAGCATTCATGACAGTGGCTGGGGAGGCGGCCAGAACACTGGCTCGATCGTGCGATTAAGGGCGGAGGAAGTGCAGCCGCTGGGGATCGATGAAGTTCGAGCCACGGCAACTGGGTTCGAGATAAAGTTCACGCAGCCAGTGGATGCGGAGCGGGCAACGCAGGCGGCGAACTATAGCATTCACTCATACCGTCGTATCTCAACTCCCGCCTACGGAGGCGATGACCAAGATGAACGCAACGAGCCAATTCGCGGTCTTGCGATCTCAATAGATCTCAAGTCGGTAACGCTAGAAATGAATGAGCTGCGTGGCGGCTGCGTTTACGAAATCAATGTTGGCTCGGTTGGCGCAGAGGGAGAAACCCTATTCCCAAGCCAATCTCATTACAACATGCGAGTTGTGCCACGAAGCTAGTGGAGCGTCAAACATAGATATTAGGATTAGCCGCAGTGCGCTAGCAACGGTTCCCGCGGCGAAAACCGGACGTTCCGCTATTTGGTTGCTTTGAAGCGATCCGGTCGACGTTGTGCTTGGTTTTTCATAACCCGAAGCGCGCAACATCAAAACTAACGCTTCGGGTTGCGAAAGCTCGAAACGCACAACATCAAAGCTAGCGCGTTCCGGCTGATATTACAAATGCCAAAATCCAAGTTGAACGAAGCACTGTTGTTCTGTCCACATTAAATTTTTGAGTAGCGGAATGCTTGAAGGGTTAGCGGCGGCTACCAGAGCAAAAACCGGGGCTAACGCCCATCGGTTAATCCCGCAGATTTACTCTGCGGTTCGTTCGGTTTCTCACTAACTTGAGACGCGGTGACGAATGGCGACGAGGGCTGAGGTTATTAGTAGCCTACGCTTCGCCGAGTCGCAACATCCCAGCCGGCTGGTCCTCGAAATGCTTGAGGGCTTGTCAATTATTAGGTAGCGGAAGCCATCAACGCATTCCGCTACCCCAAACAGCGCAACATTACCCCAAACAGCGCAACATCAACTTGCGATGCTTTGAGCTGCAAAAAAAAAAAAACGGCCAGCTCGAGGTGAGCTAGCCGTTAAGTTTTTTAAGTTGTCGTTAGCGACTATTTTTCCGAACCACTGGCGATTGCTTCGGGCTCTTCAATCGTCGTACGCTTTTCGCCGCGGAAGACCAGCTGAGTCAGTTTGTCTCCGTCGCCCTTGATGGCGTCGACCACGATGGTGTTCATGCCTTCAAAAGCACCGCGAAGGATTTCTTCAGCAAGTGGGTCTTCAACACGTTGCTCGATAGCGCGACGTAATGGTCGAGCACCGTAGTCCATGTTGCTAGCGCCCTGCTTGATGATAAATTCTTTGGCAGCGTCGGTCAGCGTCAGTTCGTAACCGCGATCCATCAAACGCTCGCGAACCTTCGACAGTTCGAAATCGATAACCTTCTTCAGATCTTCCTTCTCCAGGTGACGGAATATGATCGTGTCATCGAGACGATTGAGGAACTCTGGGCGGAAGACGCGTTCGATCTGGTCCATCACGCGTGCCTTCATGCTTTCATACGATCCGTCCGCATCGGCTTTCTGGAAACCGAAGGCCGATTCGTTCTTGATCGCCTCAGCACCAGCGTTAGTAGTGAGAATCAAGATCGTGTTGCGGAAGTCGACGTTGCGGCCGAACGAGTCGGTCAGACGCCCTTCTTCCATCACTTGCAACAGCATGTTGAACACGTCTGGGTGAGCCTTCTCGATTTCGTCGAGTAGAACCACTGCGTACGGACGACGACGAATCTTTTCGGTTAATTGACCGCCTTCTTCATAGCCGACATATCCAGGAGGTGCACCGATCAAGCGACTGATGTTGTGCTTCTCCATGTACTCGCTCATGTCAATGTGCACGAGTGCGTCGGAGTCACCAAACATGAACTCAGCCAGAGCCTTGGCCAGCAATGTTTTACCAACACCGGTTGGACCAGCGAACACGAAGCAACCTGTCGGGCGACGAGGATCCTTCAGACCGCTGCGGCTGCGTCGAACGGCTTTAGCAACCGCTGCGACAGCTTGATCTTGGCTAACGACTCGCTTGTGCAATTCGTCTTCCATCTTCATCAGCCGAGCGCTGTCTTCGGTGCTCAGTCGAGTCAACGGAATACCGGTCATCTTCGAGACGACTTCCGAAATCACTTCTTCGTCGACGACGCCATCAGTCTCACGGCTGCGATCGCGCCATTGACGGGTGATGGTGTCTTTCTTCTTGCGAAGCTTGTCGGCTTGGTCGCGTAGAGCGGCAGCCTTTTCGAAGTCTTGGTTGGCAACCGCGTCTTCTTTGTCCTTGTTCAGCTTCTCGATGTCGTCATCGAGTTCCTTTAGATCGGGTGGCTTCGACATGGTGCGGAGGCGTACTCGAGCACCCGCTTCGTCGATCACATCGATCGCTTTGTCAGGCAAGCAACGGGCGGTGATGTACCGTTCGCTCATTTCGACAGCGGCTACGACAGCTTCGTCGGTGAATTTCACGCGATGATGCTCTTCGTAACGCTCGCGAAGACCTTTGAGGATTTCAATGGTTTCATCGCGGCTGGTCGGTTCGACCACGATTTCTTGGAAGCGGCGAGCGAGCGCGTTGTCCTTTTCGATGTACTTGCGATACTCATCGAAGGTCGTGGCACCGATACATTGAATTTCACCACGTGCCAAAGCAGGCTTGAGCACGTTGGCGGCATCGATGGCGCCTTCAGCACCACCAGCACCAACCAGGGTGTGCAATTCGTCGATGAAAAGAATCGTGTTCTTCGCACGACGCACTTCGTTCATGACCGCTTTGATGCGTTCTTCGAATTGACCGCGATACTTGGTACCAGCGACCATCATGGCCAAGTCGAGTACCACGATTCGCTTGTCAGCCAAAATCTCAGGCACGTCGCCGGAAACCACACGTTGAGCGAAGCCTTCGACGATGGCAGTTTTTCCAACGCCCGCTTCGCCGAGGAGCACTGGGTTGTTCTTGGTGCGTCGGCAGAGAACTTGGATGGCGCGTTCGATCTCTCGAGCGCGACCGATCACTGGGTCCAGCTTGCCTTGCTTGGCCAATTCGGTCAGGTCGCGACCGAAGCTGTCCAGTGCCGGAGTCTTGCTCTTGGTGCCTTTGGGAGAGCCTGGATTTTCGCTGGATGCACCGGTGCCTTCGCGACCACCTCGTTCGCCACCACTCTCGCCACTTTCCATTCCATGGCCGAGCAGGTTCAGAACTTCTTCGCGGACGTCTTCCAGCTTCAAGCCGAGATTCATCAGCACCTGAGCTGCAACGCCTTCTTGTTCACGGAGCAAACCGAGCAGAATGTGTTCGGTTCCAACATAGTTATGGTTGAGGTTGCGAGCCTCTTCCATCGAATACTCAATGACCTTCTTCGCACGTGGTGTTTGTGGCAACTTACCAATCGTGACCATTTCCGGCCCGCTTTGGACCAGTTTCTCGACTTCGAGGCGAATCTTGCGCAGATCCACATCGAGGTTCTTGAGCACGTTTGCCGCGACCCCGCTACCTTCCTTCACCAAGCCCAACAAAATGTGCTCAGTGCCGATGTACTCGTGATTGAAGCGCTGCGCCTCTTGATTCGCCAGTTGCATCACCTTGCGAGCGCGATCTGTGAATCGTTCGTACATAACCAACCCCCTTTGTTGAGACGCTCAGCTCTCGACGATAACTTTCAGTTCAATCCGCACGTACCGCTTTGGCGTACCGATCGTAGGCCAACTCGATAACTATATTTGTACGCCAAATCGGTTTGTGCGGGGAATGGGAAAATCAATCGATCCAGAAAAACGCCAGAGACAAGTTCGAAGTGAGTGAAGTAAAAGGAAATCTTTACCAGAGGCTAATCAGGCGAAGCAAAGCCTATGCCGCGCCGACAGTGTCAGTTTGGCAAGTTTAAAGTAAGCGCCCACCCCAGCAACTACCCTTGCGAAGTCGAATTGCTGATTTCGCTGCAAATCTACATCAAATCCAAGGCCTAAGCCGGAAAATTCGCCGCATTTGCGCTCGTAGCGAGTGAACGATTATTTCTCTGCCAAGCATAACGACTATATCGATTGCGCCGGTGCAATTTTGCAGACATTTAACATGCGGCCGCCAACTCAGGCTCTTCTTGGTCGATCGGCACAGCCCAACGCGACCCAATCTCGGCATGCCCGGTAGCGATCACCACATGCACTAGTGCTCTGTCCACATTAGATTTTTGGGTTGATCGAGCTCGGGTGGCACGCTCTGAGGCTCTGCGAAGGGCGTGTCACACCCAAAATTAAAGCTGGACAAAGCACTAGCGGATTGTCACAGCTTAATTTTAGGGTTTGGAACATCAGCCGGAACGCGCTAGCGTCCGGTTTTCGCCGCGGGAACCGGTGCTGCTCCACTAGCCCGTTTTGCTACAAGGCTGTCGAAGCTTGCCCGCCAAAATGGCGGACACCAGTAAAGCCAACATTAACTCAGTATTAGTCGATGTGATTTAGTGAAAATTTAGAAAGGCTCAAGCCGCTGCTGTGACACTTGGTGTTTCGCCAGTCTTCTCCTGCGAACTCACTTCGCTTTCCGGAGCCATATCCGTCTGCTCTTCCAATTCCTCCGCCATCAGCCGCTCAATGATCGCACGTTCTCGCGTGATTTCGTATCGCCAGCGAATTGCTGAATCCAACGTCTCCAAATGCGCTAATCGACGCAGCGCAGGCCGGTAACGTCGCGTGTGACGCAACACGCCCACCAGCAGCAACTGACTCTCTGCGTCACGCGGAAAATCATGCAGAATCTGCAGCAGCTTGGCTTCAGCCTCAAACCAGTTGCCCGCCAAGTAGTCCGTTTGAGCTAAAAGAAAACTGTCTTTTGCCTCTAGCGGCTTGCTGACTTGCATCAGTTGAGCGAATTGCCAGTGACTGCGTACTATCGCGATAAACCATGCCACGAACGCGACCAGCCACAAACTGCGGAGGGCCAGCAATGAGACCCACTGCGGCCAGACAAAAGTTGCGAGCAGCAAGAGTGCCATTACCCAAGTCGAGAAAATGGCAATGGTTAACGCTTTCGTATTTCCACGATACCAAGCTGCGGCCAATCCCGGCCAAAAACATGCCATTCGACTTGATGCAAACATTCTTATCGCCAATCCAAAGAACGGCTAAAAGACGCTACGCGCTGCAAAGATACTCGCTGAAAAGATACTTGCTGCAAACATCCTCGCTGTACAGACTTATCTTCTACGGTACCGATGCATTTCATCGCAACCGCAATCGGCTTGGTTTTTCATAACCCGGAGCGTTAGCGAGGGATCTTTCTGCATCGTCATGTCGACGCCGCAACTCGGTCCCTCGCTTACGCTTCGGGTTGCGAAAGGCAGAAACTTGCAACATCAAAACTGACGCTTCGGGTTGCGGAAGGCAGAAGCATGCAACGTCAAAAAGCGTTAGTGAAGGAAAACACCTATCTCCACAACAGACCCACCAATTGCCCACACCCCCTATCTTATCCGCATTACTGTCTGGGTAACTTCTTCATTCGCAAGCGTGCTGGTTTTCGGGCGGTCCTACGCAGGCAGCTTGGCAAGGTGTATGCTATAGCGTTGGTTCCAAACGAAGGATTAAGTGAGGTAGAAAATGAGCGACGCTAAAGTGCGTGGATTTGTGCACGTGATCGAAGAAACCAAGACCTTTGGCCAAAAGGGCTTTCGCAAACGATTGATCGTCCTCGAGCAGGACAACGGGCGTTTTGCGAACTATATCCCAGTTGAATTTGTTCAGGACGCCTGCGATCAAGCCAATAATCTGAAGATTGGTGACGAAATAGAAGTCAACTACCGACTCAGTGGTCGCAAGTGGCAGAAGGATCCGAGCGCCGAAGTAAAGTATTTTCTCAGCTGTGAAGCGACGTCTTACCGTTCGCTCAGCGGCAACGTTGCCGTCGGCTCGAGCGATCCCAACGAAGCCTTCGCTGAAGCTGCTTATGAAGACGACGACGATACGCCGTTTTAACTTGGGATTGTTGATGATTGGGTAGCGGAAGCCGTCAAGGCTTTCGAGGACTAACGCAAAACTGTCGAAATGCTTGACGCATTCCGCTACCTGCTTTCCGCGAAGCATTCCGCTAACGGCTTTCCTCGGCGCATGCCGCCACGAGCTGACGCAACCAGGTCCGATGCAAATGCAGCACACGATTCGAGACGAGTTTCAAGGGATCGTAGTTTTCATTGCAGTGCTGTGGGGCGTTTGGCTGGTTGATCTCCTTCTGCCGATCAAGCTGACCGAGTGGGGCGTGCATCCGCGAACACTTGGTGGCTTGATTGGAATCCCGCTGATGCCGTTCTTGCATGCAGGCTTTGGTCATCTGCTTGGCAACACTATTCCACTCGTCATACTGCTGGTTCTGCTCGCCGGTTCGCGTTCTAGCAGTTGGCAAGTCGTGATCGAAATCACGCTGCTCGGCGGCGCGCTGTTATGGTGCTTCGGCCGCTCCAGTGCTACGCACGTTGGCGCAAGCGGACTGGTCTACGGCTTGATCGCGTTTCTCATTGTGGCTGGATTTCTAGAGAAACGGCTCGTTCCGCTAGGCATCGCCATCCTTGTTGGTTTCTTGTACGGCACCACCCTGATCTTTGGCGTCCTGCCCAGTGTCCAGCAGCACATCTCTTGGGACGGGCACCTATTCGGCGCCATTGCTGGTGCCATCGTTGCCTATGCCAACACCGCCCAAACAGCCAGCCAAGAAACTCCATTCGTAGCCTAGGCATCCTGCCTGGGGGGCCCACCGCCCCCAAGCCCCTCCGCGTCTGTGCTAACGAGCGCCCTACCAAAACGCTCTGTGCTAAAATACTCAATCTATATTCTTCTCTACTCCCACTGCAAAAGTCGTTTCATGCATCGAGCAACGATATGCATTGCTGGTTTGGTATTGTCGACCAACTTGATCGTGTTGGCAGAGTTGTCGCATGCCCAAGAAAACTCTCAGCAAGAATCAGCCGCGACTATTCGGCTCGATTTCCCGCCTGAAAAGTCCATCGGTTTCCTTGAGATTTTCGAGGAACGAAATCCAGACCTGCGCGCTTTGCTCAGCAAAGAATCTCGATCGTTGTCTGCCGTAGGATCGTTAACAATTCCCAAAGACAGTTTTGTTAGCCTCAAGGTTGGCAAAGATGGCGACTTGAGTTTCCTTGGACAACTTCCAGCGGACTCGTTGCACAGACTTCACATCCGCGATCGAGATCTTGATGCAGATGCATTCAAGCTCATTACGCGATTTAGCTCTCTGCGCGTCCTCGAACTCAATGGATGTCGAATATCCGAAAACGCCTTCCGAAGCGCGTCCGTGATCGAGTCCTTGCAAAGGCTCGAGGTGAGTATGCAAGATGAATCGGAAAAGCAGCACGTCAAATCGCTAGCCGCATGGGCTGCAAGCCTACCGAACCTCGAGTATG
>JANRMD010000139.1:0-22530 GCA_033761895.1 Pirellulaceae bacterium
TGACTGATTAGCTAACTGCAAAGTTGACCGATACTTCCCGCGCCGCCCGCGCGGTTTTCAAGCAGAGCTTGCAAAACGAGCGGGCGGCGCGGGAGAGTGCTTTAACGCGGTGATTTAGCTGAAAAGCCGCGATTCCACCGAGTAAACTCGGTGGCGATCCGTGAAGTGTCAAATCGAATTTGCCAGCAGCCTGTTAGTCATTTAAACCAATCAGATTTTTTCTTTTCGAACCCTTTTGAAAGATGATTTATGGCGACGAAGACCATCCATGAGAACTTTGTGAACAACTTCGGTACAGATCTGCTAATGGCCTACTTTGATCCCGGCGCAGATCGCAATGGGAAGGGCCGATATAATTTTGCGAGCTACTCGATCTGCAACGATCACGACTGGCTGAAAGCCATCGGAGCACTGCGAAATGCAGCCTGCTTGTTTAAGCTTCCGGTTGACGCATCCGCGGCTGTGGAAATCGTGATCGATACCGACAACCCCGAAGCGCGAGTCACTTTTTCTGTTCAGGTTCAAAGATCCGCTCACCTGCTGGCGACAGATTGCAACCACCCAGCCAATGAACGACGAAGCGATGCCGCCAAGTCGGCTGTCGCCACCGCACAACAGGCGATTGACGATGCGTTGCAGACGCTTAACAGTGAATTGCCACTAGTGACCGAAGCCGCGGAAGTACCACCGCCACCCAAGCCAATTTGTTCGCTGACAGAGCCTTGCGGCGGAAAGACGAGTACGTCTTGCAGCGACCCAATCAACACAGTAGCCGCTTGCATCCAGCCTTCACCAGGTAACTACCAAGTCGTTTGCGTTCCTAGAGTTCCACCCAATTGAACTCAAAAAATTGGGCCTAACGTGAACTCAAAAAATTGGGCCTAACGCAGTGGGCTTAAAGGCGCCTAACTCCCCGACGTTGACTCAAGTTTTCAATTTCCATTTGGAATCCGCATCGAAGCCAGATCATGACCGAGAACACCAACTCCGAAGATCGCGAAGATCAGCTTGAGAAGATTACCGAGGAGTTTCTGTTAAGACTCCGACAAAAGGAAAATCCGAGCACACACGATTTGGCCAAGCAGCATCCGGAGCTTGCCCCCGAACTCGAGAAACGATTGAAGCTAGTTGAATCGATTTTCAAGTCGGCGGAGAGCGACGATTCTGAAAAGACCCGTGGTGAAGAAGATTATGCCTCCAAGCACGAACTGACGGAACGTGGAAACAGCACCGTCAGAGCGTTGTCGGGTAACTTTGCCGCTCGATTTGCTTGTCCACACTGTGGTAACAAAGTGCAACTGGTTGGAATTGCCGCCAACGAAGTCACTTGCGGAGGTTGTGGCAGTTCGCTGAAGATCGCTCGTCCCACGATCCGTGGAGCGAACGATAGCGCACTGCCCCAACGTTTGGGCCGCTTCGAGGTCAAGCGTATCTTGGGCGAAGGCGCGTTTGGAATTGTTTTCTTGGCGAGGGATCCGCAACTTAACCGGGAAGTCGCCGTAAAAACTCCCAGGAACGGCTTCTTCCCATCGCTCGACGAAGAGCGGCGATTCTTTCGCGAAGCCCGGCATGCGGCCAGCTTGCAGCATCCTAACATCGTTCAAGTTTTCGAGGTCTCTGACAGCGAAGGGGCCCCGCTAATCGTCAGTGAATACATCAGTGGCTTGACGCTAAATGATGTTGCCAACGGAAATCTGCTCTCGTTCAAAGAGACAGCCAAGTTGATGATTCAGATCGCCAACGCTGTCGAATTCGCTCATCAAAAAGGGGTAATCCATCGAGATCTAAAGCCCAGCAACATTCTGCTCGATGCAGATCAAAATGCGTACATCACCGATTTTGGTCTCGCCTATAGGGATGATGCAGAGATCACCATGACGATGGACGGAGCCATTTTGGGCACTCCGGCTTACATGGCGCCAGAGCAGGCCGAAGGAAATCAGAAACTTGTTGGTCGTCGCAGCGATGTCTATTCGCTGGGCGTAATCCTGTATCGACTAACCACGAAGGATCTGCCTTTCCACGGGACGAAAAGGATGCTTGTCAAACAAGTCATCCATGACGATCCCAAACCACCACGCCTGCTCAACGATCGTATTCCACGCGATCTGGAAACGATCATTCTCAAAGCGATGTCAAAATCACCTGATGCTCGCTATCAGACGGCTGCGGAGTTGGCCGAAGAACTCCAGCGTTACCTGATGGGCGAACCGATCATCGCTCGTCCGGTCAGCAATCTCGCACGCTTCTCACGCTGGTGCTGGAGACGTCCCGCCATTGCGGCTCTGAGCGGTTCCATCGCTGCGTTGCTGCTGGCCTGCGCAACCATTTCAACACTTTGGGCAGTGAACTCCAATCGATTATCGCGGCAAGCGATTCAAAGTGAAAAACTAGCCACCCAAAACGGACTCGAAAGTTCCCATCGTTTGCACGACTTACTCATGAACAATGGAGTTACTGAGCTAAAGGAAAATAACCTCACGACTGCATCACTCTGGTTTGCTGAAGCTCTAACGATCGAATCGACCCCAAACGCTCGCTTGCGATTGTCGATGATTCAAGATCGGATGCCTACACTAACGCACTTGATGACCGACGTTGGTTCGTGTCAAACCGCATTTTCGGCTGACGGATCGCGGCTTGTGTCAGCCCACGTTGACCGCGTCAAGGTAACTGAAACAGAAACCGGAAGGACGCTGTTTGACGAGCAGCTGGTTGGTGAACAGATGCGGTTTGCACCCGACGGATCCAAGTTGGCGGTTGGCGTCGAAAAAGGCGCAACGAACTCGATCGCACTGTGGAGCGTAGACAAACGCAGGTTGATCGCCACGCTCGAACATTCCGATGCAATTCAAGCCTTTGAGTTCGACTCGAGCAGCGAGAACTTGCTCACCGGTAGCGGCGACTCGACTGCCAAAATCTGGAAAGCTGACGATGGAACCCTAGTCGTGCAGCACAAGTTCGATGGTTTCCGAGTTGCGCGAGCGACATTCATCAAGGGTACAACTTCAGTCGCCTTAGTGCTCAATCGAACCAGTGAAGTGAATTGCAAGGTGGTCGTGTGGGACTATCTCGAAGACAAGCTCGTTGGCAGTGAAATGCTGCACGATTCATTTGTTGATCATTTGCGCATCTCCTCAGATGGGAAACTGATCTGCGCTGGAGAGGATGCAGGTTCAATCAAGGTTTGGGATGTTGCCAGTGGCAACCAAGTTGGCATATCGATACAGACCAATAAAAAACTGCTCGATGCACAATTCACTGGGCAAGACAAATCCGTGATCGGCATGTTCGCTAATGGCGAAATCGCTACTTACGACTACCAAAGCGGAGCACTTCAAGGCGTATTCGTTCGCCCTACAAACTACAATTTGATGTCCCAATCACCGGACACTTCGATTCTGGCTTTGGCATCCGCCGAAGGTAAAGTGCTGTTCATTTGGAGACGCTCTGGTACCGATGTGTGCACGCCGATCATGAACGGACCACAGATCGCCTCCGTGGCCTTTCATCCCGATGGACATCGGGTTGCGGTCGCCGGCAGCGGCGGGACGCTGCAGATGTGGGATTTAGTCGGTTCAGCGCCCAACGTTTTTAACTTTCAACATGCAGCCCCGATTTCAAATGCTTGTTTCGTGCCCAAAAACGATCGCTGCGTGACCGTCAGCATCGATGGTCAAGGCTACATTTGGGACAACCACAGTGGCCAACGCGTCGGTGCAGCACTTGAGCACACTGGAGGTATTACCTGCTTGTCGATCAGCTCAGATGGCAGGTTTATCCTTACAGGTGGCAAGGACAAGTTGGTCAAGCTTTGGGACAGTCTCACCGGTAAACCTGTTGGACAAGTCTACGCTCACGAAACGCCAGTTACCACAGTGCGTTTCAGTCCCGACGGCTTACGATTCTACTCAAGCGAAGAAAGTGGCGTGGTTCGCGGATGGGATATCAATGCGACCAGTACGGATGCCCCCAAGCCGTTATTCGAAGTCCAGCAAAACGCTGAAGTTACCGCCTTGAGGCTAAGCCCTGATGGGAGCACGCTTGCCTCGACTTCTGTTGACGGTGCCATTCGCTTGTGGGACACCAAGACGGGTCAAGCCTCGTCTATTTCGCTGAAGCAAAATAGCAAGTTGGTTGTGCTGCGCTTTATGCCTGACGGTAAGCGACTGATAACAGGAGGCGAAGAATATTCGGTTGTGATTTGGGAAATTGCAACTGGTAAATCGCTATTGCAATTGCCTCGAAAATCCCGTGTGTGGGATATCCAAGTTACCGACAACGGAAAACGGATCGTTGTGCTTGACCTGATGGGCACTGCAACCATCTGGATAGAGAATGAGCAAGGGAGCTACGTCCACGAACGAGATTTCTGCTTGCCACCCAACGTCAATGCGCTTGGTGCGCGCCTCAATGAAGAAAAATCGCTGTTCGTTATGGGTGGTGGCATGCTGCTGCTCAACGAAGAAGAACCCTATCGAGGCTCGCTGAAGTTATGGGATCCTTCCGATGGACGCCCCTTAGCGCCAAACTTCCGCCATCGCGCTACAATTCAACAACTAGCCCTAAGCGAAAATGCAGATAGCGTTCTCTCTGCCATGAATGATAACACGGCTCAGTTATGGAGAGTTCATTCGACGAACGTCCCCGCCATTGATCTGCTGCGCATTTCGCGTCTTTACGCACAACAAGTTCCAAACGCCGAGGGTAGCCTCACGATGATGGATATTGAATTGCAATCAACCGAGTTCGCTGAACTTAGCGCGAAGTACCCTGCCTACTTCACCGTAGATCAAGCCAGCCAAAAGATCTGGGATTACGAAGCGGAGCAAAACTCAACGGCGGTCACGCAATAACAACCAAGCCGCCGCCGAAAATCGGTCCATCGCGGCCCCACAGAATTTACTCATTTTGACTATCCGAAAACTAAAATTGCGAAAAGTCAAGTTGAAACCGTAGCCTAGGCTTCCAGCCTGGGTGGTATCCCGTACCGTGGTCCAGCCCGGGTCCGCGCCGTCCGTCACTTCGTTGCTTTTCCCAAGAAAAACTTATAATCCCCGGGGGCAACCCAGGCTGGAAGCCTAGGCTACGGGGCATCACTAACTATTGAAAAACACCTTCTCCGCTGTGCCACGTAGGATGGATTGCTTTTCAGCGGCGGTCAGAAAGTCAAGCTTATCACGCACCAAGGCAATAGCGGGCTCGTATGCGTGACTACCTTGTACTTGATACGGACAATCGCTGGCCCACATTAGTCGTTCTGCGCCGAAAGCATCGCGGACTTGACGAATCATGGGTGCCAGATCTTCGTAGGGTGCCGCTTTCTTTCCAAGCGCATAAAACGCGGAGGTCTTGAGATGAACTGTTGGGAATCGAGCCAAGCGGCAGAGCGCGGCCAGCGGTTCACTTTCGATCGTGCCGCTGACTCCGATGCGGGCAAAATGATCGATGACAACTTTGGTTGAAGGGAATCTTTCGCATAGCTTGTCGACCGCTCCGATGTCGGCAGGGTTAATCAAGTTGCAAATCGAGATATTCTCGTCGGCTGCAATTTTCCACAAGTTGTCCATCGCCTTGCTCGGTTTAGCAACGCTCTCCGAATAGACTCGCAGTCCGCGGACGCCAGCTTTCCTCAACTCGCGAACTTTCACCGCTACATCGCTCGCCTGATGATCCACGATTCCGACACCTGAGAACACACCTGGGTGGGCGGCCATCATGTCCAGCATGTAACGGTTGTCGAACTCATAGAAACTCATCTGAATCAACACGATTCGCTTCACACCCACGGGCTTGCAGTGCGCGAACAACTCCTCGGGCGTAAAACTCGGCGGCTGCATGTCAGCGACTTTGAATTTCGATGACAGCGGATACTTCTTGGTATCAGGAGTCCAAACATGGACGTGAGCATCGATCCAGTTATCTTCCAACATCGCGGCATTAGCCGAACCGGTTAGTCCAACCGCCAGCGCCGTGGTTGCCAGCGCCGTGGCTCCCATAGCGGTGAACTCGCGACGTGTCAGTTGTAATGAAGTGTGCCTTAGATGCTCGATTGCCATAGTATCTCTCAGCTTGATTTACAAATTTGCCAGACGGAGTTGGACTGCCAATGCATGAGTGCCAAAGCACGCGCAGGCTATTATCCTTTGCAGATCTAGCTTGGGTCAACCATGCCGAGTGATTTCGGCCAGCATTCAAGCTTTTGCTTCAAGACGCCCTAGAATCCGATCGAGCGAATCAGATGTCTGATAGATGAGCGCTTCGGGATAGTGTGGGTAAGGATGGAAGTACTCAAAGGTGACGGAGCCGGTATAGCCGATCGCATCGAGGGCTTCGGTCACGGCGGGCCAGTTCGTCGTACCATCCAACAGCGGCCGGAAAGTCTCCAAGGAATAATCGGTCCCCTTTTTGGTGAATTCCTTGAAGTGGATGTTCTTGATGCGTTTGCCCAAAATTGGAATCCAATGTTCAGCGAACTGAAACATCGAGATATTGCCGGTGTCAAAGTGGACTTGAACCGACTCGCTTCCAAAACTGTCGACAAACTGATTCATCTCCATCGGAGTCATGAGGAAACCGTTGAAGAAGATATTCTCCATGTTCAGCGACAATTTCAGCTTCTCGGCTTTGCCTACCAACTGCCCTACAGCTTCCTTGGCACGACGCTCGCACAAGTCGTTGGGAACAGGTTCGTGATCGTCACGCCATGGAATATGAACAGCGCCTGGAACAACCAGCAAATTCTTGACGCCCATCTGGCCGGCAGCGTCAGCCATCAGCCCAGCCAACTCGACACCACGTTTCCGCTTAGCCGCATCGTTGCTTGACAGCGGATAGGGCCAAAACAAGAAACTGCATAGTCCACTGATTTCGATGCCGACACGATCCGCCATTTGCCGAATCGCAGCGAGTTCTTTCGGTGAGGCTTTAGGTGAAAGGTCATTGTCCAAGTCGTAATTCAGCTCAATCGCGTCAAAGCCAGCTCGTTTAGCCAACTGCAGGCACTCTTCCAGAGACATGCGCTCTGGATATGGGAAAGCCCACAGATTGATTGACTTGCGCATCGCATAACGTTTCGGCGAAGCTCGCCGAGCGTCCGCGGAAGGTTCGACTTTCGATTGCCCCAGTACACCCGCTGAGTTGGCACCCGCTGAGTTGGATGCCAACGCGACAGCAGCGCCAGCGGTGGCTAAACCACTGACGATTGCATCGCGACGCGAGATACTTCGGTTCTGCGCAAACGGCCCAATGGGCCCCTCTTGGAACTGGCTGTCGAACATGCTGATTACCTCGCAGGCTAGGTTTTACGAGAGCTACATTTTTACAAAAGCTTTTAGGGCATCGAGGGCTTTCAAAACGTCGCTTTCGCTCACTTCGCTCCAACCACCCGCCCGATGCCGGATAATGGCTAGCTTAAACTGTTCAAGAGCTTCTGCAAAATCTACAGGCAAACTTGGAAGCGTTGCGAACGGTGATTCTGCAGGTTCGGTCTCTTCCCAAGCTGGTTCGTCATTCGAATCATCGAAGCTATCGGTCGCGATGGGGCCGTCATTTTCGTCTCCAAAGTCGGGACCATCGGGACGCGGTCCTTCGGCGACGGCTCTAGGGGCGTCTTTGGTGGAGGTTGCATTGTCACTTTCGGCGAGCGGCGTGAAGTCTTCATCGTCGGAGGATGAGACGATATCTGCTTCGCGCGGCTCACTCGCTGGATCACCGCCCATGGCTTCCCATCGCGTGCGGCGCATCTGCGAAACGCTCCACTTGCTTTGCGTTGCTCCTTCGAGCCACATTTCCGCATCGTCCCAATCGAGCGCTGCTAAAAAATGGCTCCAATAAAGCCCCGCGAAGGTTGTGTAGGACGCTTGAAAGCGATCATAGACGCGGCGTAAACGACCGACGTGTTGTGGGGTCACACCGCCCACGCAGCGGCACCATGCCTCGTCGCTAAACGCGGAACTCGGTGCTCCCGCTTCACGCAACGTCTCGCGCCACAGCGATATGATCTTACCCTTCTCCCAGTTCGTCGTGCTGATCAATTCTGACCAGCGGCCGATGAAATGCGCTGACACTTCGACTTCGCGCTCTTGCATTTCGACTGAATTCGTCGCGTTAATCGCTCCAGCCGCATCAGCCGCAATATCGCTGACAGAGGTTTGAATTTGCTGAGTTGTAACTTCTAGCTCGTTTTCGATCCGATTAGTCAAAGCTCGCTCCCAAAAGCAACTTGTTGTTTCCATTCCGCGCGTAGAATCGAAGTCAATTCTTCGATTGCGCGAGTCCCGCTCCAAGAATCAACAAGGTATCGGCTACAGCAAATTCTTGAAGCGAAATTCAGAAACTTCAGTTAAAAAGTCGTTCGGAGTGTCGTCGAGGATTAGCAAACTGAGGATTGGATAAACTTTGCGTCGACAGACAAAATACGCTTGAGCGGACGCGCGAAGCTTACGATCGCGGCAACTTTGTGGACCAATTGTCAGTAAGTACAACAAGCGGTCGCTCAGCAGGCACCAGTGCTCTGTCCAACTTAGATTTTGGGGTGGAGTGTCGCACAATTGTCCCAATTGTTGCAGCTACGCCTGGTGTGCCACTGGCTGTGCCAGTGCAAACGGAGGAGCTATTGTTCACCAAGAGTAGACTCTCTAGTGTGAACAGCGTAACACGAGAGCAGCCGAAGTTGTACGGTTTGAGTGACGATCAAGTTGGGGCATCGGTAAATCGCCCTGGTTTAGTCGCAGTCCACTTGAAAGCATCTGCAAATTCGAACCTTATCACTTCGATAGATTTCCGTTTAGGACTCATGTATTGGATCGACCACCTTTTGTTTCGAATTGTCTCCTTCGTTTGCACTGGCAAAGCCAGTGGCACACGAAAACCCAAACACCCAAACCCCAAAATCTAATGTGGACAGAGCACTAGACTAGTGCTTTGTCCAATTTAGATTTTGGGGTTCACTGTGGTTGGCATGTCCCAGTGTAGCCACCGTTGCCAGACGGTGGGCATCATGCGTTTGCCTAACCACCGCTTGGCAGCGGAGGCTACGACCAAACCCAAAATCTAGTCTGGACGAAGCACTAGTTAATCGGTGTAGGTTTCTACGACCTTTGGGTTACGAAAAACAATGAATCGGAAATGTCAAATGACATTCGTCGGCTAGTTGTTGATTGGCGTTCAAGACAGGAACGCTCGGGACAAATGGTCCCAAGCTACTTGATTTCTGCAAATCCGAATTGACTTCAACCGGCGGGATTGTCAAAGTCGGTTCTTCAGAAACCTTCTGAGGAGTCGACAGGTGCATACGGATTTTACGATCGGCAAATGTACGCGCAAGTGCGCGGTTTCTGGACAACCACTTGCGCCCGGGGAACTCTTCTTTTCGGTAGTTATAGGCGAAGGGGACGAAGTTGTTCGCAAGGACATTTCGGCGGGCGCGTGGACTGGGCCGCCACCGCAGACCGTGGGGTGGTGGCGAGTCAGGATGCCAGATGCCGCTGCCAAAAAGCTCCAGCCTGCTCCGGTGGATGTTTTGCTGGACACTCTTTCAAAATTGCTGGATCAGCCTGGGGCGGAGTCGCTGGCATATATGCTAGCTCTGCTGCTCTGCCGTCGACGCGTGCTGGTCGACGAAGAATCGCCGGATGAAGACACTTGCGAAAGCGGCTCCGAGTCGGTCTTGCGACTGATCTACCCGACTGATGGTCGACAATGGTCGGTTCCTGTTGCGGTTCCCGCGCCCAATCTGCTAGAAGAACTGCAAACACAGCTAAACGCACTGCTGTTCACTGAGGTTTAACGCGTCGACTGTTCGGTGTTCGGATCAGCCGCCGTGCGCTAGCAGAGAAACCGGACGCTAGCGTGTTGCGGCTGATGAAACAGCGTTATTCAAGACAACTGCATTGCGAAGACGGATCCTCGCGACACACTCACCCAAGCCATGCCAAGGCGAGACATGCAAATCAAAGTGGCTCTACTACTGTTTTGCATCTGCTTTGTCAGCGGTGGGGCGACTTGCGCACGACGTCGCCCAGCATCCGAGATACCGCTGCCACCGGTGGTGTTTCGAGAGACTCCAACGCTGCAGCAACTGATCGACCACACCAACCGCAGTTTAGCCATCCAACGCATCGAGTCCAACAACTTGGTCATCACCAGTCCAGGACTCACCGGGCAACTTAGCGGTAACCTACAGTGGGAGCGGCCTCACAATTTCAACTTGCAAGCCTACATGGGATCGCGGGCACTCGGTACCGTACTGGCCGCTGGCAGTAACCGAGATATGTTCTGGTTGCAAAGTCAGATGCCACCGCCGCCGACACTTTATTACGCACGTCACGACGACTTCGAATCCCAACAGGGACCGCGACATATCCTCCCCGTTTCTCCACTGTGGCTGCGCGAAGCCTTGGGGATCGTTGAGTATGATCCGAGCTTCGAGCACGAGGGACCGCATGTGCGCACTGACGGAAAGCTGGAAGTCAGATCGCTGATCCCATCACCGCGCGGACCTTACGTCCGAGTTGTCGTGTTCGCTCCCAACACTCTCGCTATCGAGGAAACCAGGCTCTATGACCAGTCGATGAAGATGGTCGCCAGAGCACAACAAAGTGATCACGAATACTTTTCGACCATTCAAGCCAATTTGCCTCACAAAATCATCGTGGAACTAATACCCGATGATGGGAACACCCTGTCATTTACCATCGACGTGGGGTTCTATCTGCTGAACCAAGCGGTCAATGCACAAACAACCGCGTTTACGATGCCGGACGCTACGGGCTTGTCGCAGGTCGATCTAGTGCAAGCCAACGCGCAAATGGGGCAGCCTCCGGTCGCCGTGCCTCCGGTCTATCGATCCAGTAACGCAGCGTCCTACCCTTCGTCGCTCGAGGGCTATCGACGGTGAGTGAAACACTTGTTCATTGGTTTTTGGGTCTTCGTGTGCCACTGGCTGTGCCAGTGCAAACGAAGGCGATCATTCGAAACAAAAGGTGGTCGATCCAATACAAGAGTCCTCTATGGAAATCTGTCGAAGTGATACAGCTGGAATCAGCAGATGCTTTCAAGTGCACTGGGACTGCTGCCACAATTGTAGCTGCCACAATTGGGACAATTGTGCGACACTCAGTCGGTTAATAAGCAGAAATCACAAAAGGAAATCATGAGCCATCGTCGACTATTGAACGTTCGAATTGTGCGAATCTGCGTTTGGTGTTGCCTGAGCGCACTCACGGTGACTTGCGAACGGGAAGCCAGCGCACAGGCTCCGAAGTTTGATGTTGCACCACAAAAGAACTTTCCACCCAAAGTGGATGTACCGACGCTCACAAATAATCCTGTAACGCCACCAACGCAGCAGGCTTCTACAAAGCAGCCTTCTAATCAGGCCTTCAGCCCTCAGCCTGCCAGCCCTACTCCTCAACCGCAGCCACAACAGCGCGCCGTGACGGCTGTGTTGGTCACGGACTCGCGGCAGTTGGCTCTTGTTGGCGCGGATGATCTTTTGCCTGAAGAGCGCACGAACATAGCGGTTTATCAACGTTGCAATCGCAGCGTGGTCAACATCTCGACTAGTTCTCGCGTCGATACATTCTTGACAGTGTCCCTGAAGAAAGGGACCGGCAGCGGCTCGGTGCTCGATCAATCGGGCATCATCTTGACGAATCAGCACGTAATTGAAGGTGCGAAAGAAATCACAGTCACGCTTTCCAATTCCATTTCCTATCCCGCAGTATTGGTCGGCCAAGATCCCGATACCGATATTGCGATACTAAAGATCGATGCGCCGCCAGAACAGCTCGAACCGATCGCGTGGGGTGACTCGCAAAGCCTACAAGTCGGCCAGCGGATTTATGCCATCGGTAATCCTTTTGGCTTGGAACGGACGATGTCAGCCGGCATGATCTCCAGTTTGAATCGCACGATTCCGGCTCGAGAACGTCGCGAGATGCGTTCGCTAATTCAAGTCGATATGTCGCTCAATCAAGGCAACTCCGGTGGGCCATTGCTCAACACGCGTGGCGAATTGATTGGCATGAATGCAGCCATCATGAGCAGCGATGGTGATAGCGCGGGGGTTGGCTTTGCGATCCCATCAGCCACCATTCAACGCATTATTCGCAAGCTATTGGTGCATGGTAAAGTCGTCCGTCCAACCATCGGTATCACGCGAGTGTACGAGAACGAGCAAGGCTTGCTGGTGGTTATCGTGGCGCGAGGTGGACCAGCTGAATCTGCGGGACTGAAGGGGTTTAGTTTGGTTGCCAAGCCTAGGATTGGGCTTCACCGGCCCGAGCCCACCATTGATGCTTCTACCGCTGACTTGATTCAAGCCATCGATGGCCAGCCGGTGAAGAAGGCGGATGAGTTGCTTGAGATTCTCGAGAACAAGAACCCCGGCGATACGGTCGTGCTCGACATTGTCCGCAGCGGCAAGGCAGTTCGTGTGCCGATTAAGCTCGGTTCATCGGAGTAATGGCACATCCGTGGCAAGCTTGATGGCTCGATGATTAGATGCGTAGCGGAAGCCGTCAAGGCTTTCGAGGTCCGCTGCAATACTTTCGAATGCTTGAAGGGTTAGCGGCGGTTACCAGAGCAAAAAACCGGGGCTAACGCCCATCGGTTAATCCCGCAGATTTACTCTGCGGATCGTTCGGCTTCTCACTAACTTGAGACGCTCGCACCTTCCACTTATACAAACGTTGCGAGTAAACTAAAGTCAATCAACGTTCATGCAACTCGGACAACCTTACAGCTCATCTTATCAGAAGCGACTTGGTCGCACTTGGTCGCACCGAGTACGAGACAGCTACGACACCCAAGCCCTACTAGGCCTGCCATGAATACTCAGCAACCCTCGCCGACCGGTCAAGGCTTACTGAATCGCCGCAATTTTCTGGGAAACACCGCGACTGCCTTGGGGTCTATCGCCTTCGCTAGTTTGCTGAACCAAGACGGCCTGCTCGCCGAACAACCGAGCATCGATCCAGCTCGTCCGTATGCGCCGCGCGCGCCGCACTATGCCCCCAAAGCCAAAAATGTGATCGTGATCTTTTGCGCTGGTGCGGTCAGCCAACTGGAAACGTGGGACTATAAACCCGAGCTGATCAAGCACGACGGTCAACCGCTCGCTGGAGGCCCGGCCGTCACCTTTCAAGGCCCCGCTGGCAATCTGGCTCGTCCACAATACAACTTTCGCCCGCGCGGTCAGACCGGAAAAATGGTTTCCGACATGATCCCATATCTCGCGGAGCTGACCGATGATATCGCCTTCATTCACTCGCTGACTAGCAAGAGCAATACCCACGGACCAGCGGAGAATTTTCTATCGACCGGCTTTACGCTCGACGGTTTCCCAAGCCTTGGTTCATGGATCAGTTACGCGCTTGGTAGCGAGAGCCAGAACTTGCCCGCCTTCGTTTCTATCCTCGATCCGCGCGGCGTGCCGCAAAATGGTTCGAATAACTGGGGCCCTGGTTTCCTTCCCGCCGCTTTCCAAGGCACAACCTTAAGCGCTAAGGATCCAGTACGACACCTCGTTCCGCCTGGAGTCTCGCCAGATACCGACTTGGCCGCGCGCTCGCTGCTTCAAAAAATGAATCAGCGTTATCTGGAGCAGAACGCTGGCGACAGCAAGCTCGCCGCCCGCATCGCCAGCTACGAACTCGCCGCTCGTATGCAACTGAGCGTTCCCACGATTAGCGATTTGTCAACCGAGTCCGCTCAGACGATGACGATGTATGGAGCCGACGATGCATCGAATCCTACGAAAGCGGCTTTCGCTCGCAACTGTATCCTCGCGCGTCGTTTAATTGAAAACGGCGTCCGCTTTGTGCAGCTTTTCAATGGAGCCTATGCAAGTGCTGGCGAACTGAATTGGGATGGCCACAGTAAGCTCAAAGAGCAGTATGACAAACATGCTGCCATCCTCGATCAACCGGCGGCCGCTTTGATCCGCGATCTAAAGCAGCGTGGCTTGCTCAACGATACTCTCGTTGTATGGTGCACTGAGTTCGGTCGCATGCCCATGTTCCAAAAGGGAGCTGAAGGCCGCGATCACAATCCTGATGGCTTTACATGTTGGATGACGGGAGCCGGCATCAAGCCTGGTGTCAGTCATGGCGTCACTGACGAACTCGGCCAGCGCGCGGTCGAGAACATTCATCCACTCTACGATTTCAACGCCACCATCTTGCATTTACTGGGGCTTGATCACGAGCGTCTGACGTTTGAACACAACGGCATCCAAAGACGTCTGACGAACGTCGAAGGTCGCGTCATTCGCGAGATCCTAAGCCACCCCGTAGCCTAGGCATCCTGCCTGGGTCACTTCCGTAGCCTAGGCATCTTGCCTGGGTCTGCTTCTTTTGGGTACCGAAAATCAATGAATTTGAAATGTCAAAAGGATTTTTTTCATTTATTGCCGATTCAGACAGTAGGGCATTCAGCCCCAGCCAGGGCGCCCAGGCTACGGTCTGCGAACCTTACGCGCGTGACATGAACAACGACGGGACTCTCAGGATATCAACCCAGGCAGGATGCCTAGGCTACTTAGGGGGCATTGCCTCTGCACAACAAGCACCACCTTCGGCACAGGCTCCACTGCAAGAACTTGCAGCCTCACAGGATGCTGCACACGCGTCGGCTGAACTACATGTGTCAGCTGAACTACACGTAACTGCTGAACCACAAGCGCCAGCCGTGCATTGCGTGGCAGCTGGTTCCATACCTGGAATGAAGGACAAGTAGTCGACGAGATCAGGCTTGACGGTGATAGCACCGTACGCGGCGGCTGAACCTAGCACTGCAGTAGCCAACAAGCCACGAATCGCCTTCGTCAATAGGCTCGTTGGAGTGCGGCTTACCACTGCCTCGCCCAGCTCAAGATTCTCTAGAGACTCATTTGGATTCAAAGTGCTCATTTGCTTGCCCCCAATCGTGTGTAAAGGAGATGGACAATTAATTCGAATTCAACCATTTCATCATAGCATCAACGCAAGGCCAATGGGTTCAACCAACACCATTGTTGCAGCAACGATTGGGACAATCGTGCGACACAAAAACAGTAGCCACCGCTGCCAAGCGGTGGTTACGGAACGCCTAGTTTCCACTGTCTTGGGTCCACCGTCTTGGGTCTTGGGTCCACCGTCTGGCGACGGTGGCTACGAAACCGGTGCTAGCGCACGGCGGCTAATCCCAAACACCCACAAAGGGAACCAATATCACTGCAGAGCCGTACGGGGGTTGAAATTCACCCATTAGGAACTTAGACTGCGCCAGCGATTTCCTGCGCATGGCGGTCGCCAAGGAATTACCGTCGCGTCTAACACCTACGATCATACGGAAAGTCGATGCAAATGAACGCAACTAACTCCCTACTTAGGATTGGCCGAACAGGATTGATGCTGATGCTGTTCAGCTGGATAGCCGTTGGCTCATCGGTCCTACATTCCCAAGACAACCCACCGCCAGCTAACGCTCCAACTGCCGGTGAAAATGCTGCCAGCGAAAATGCCGCGCCGGCTGCAGAAAGCCATGCTGGAGGCGAAGCCAATCTCAAATTGCCAGACCTTTCTTCGGTCAATTTCCTGTTTGACGCCGTCTCCGGGCGAACCCTCTTGTTTGTCGGCCTAGTCGTCTGTGCACTCGGCCTGGGCTTCGGCTTCAAGATGTACCAGGACTTACGCAACTTGCCCGTACACGCCTCGATGCGCGAGATTTCCGACCTGATCTACGAGACTTGCAAGACCTACTTGCAAAAGCAAGGGCTTTTCATCGGCTTGCTATGGATTGGTATCGGAGCGGTGATCGTCTTTTATTACTCGTTTCTAATGAAGTTTGATAACCAGCGCGTGGGCATCATTGTCCTGTTTAGCATCATCGGGATCCTGGGCAGCTACGGAGTGGCGTGGTTCGGTATTCGAGTCAACACTTTTGCCAACTCTCGAACCGCTTTTGCAAGCCTCCGCGGTAAACCTTTCCCGATCTACGAAATTCCGCTCAAAGCCGGTATGAGTATCGGCATGATGTTGATCAGCGTCGAACTGCTCATCATGCTCATCATTCTGCTGTTCATTCCAGGCGATTACGCCGGGCCGTGCTTCATTGGCTTTGCGATCGGTGAAAGCCTTGGTGCAGCAGTGCTTCGAATCGCCGGTGGTATCTTTACCAAGATCGCTGACATCGGCGCTGACTTGATGAAGATCGTCTTCAAAATCAAGGAAGACGACGCTCGTAACCCAGGTGTGATTGCCGACTGCACAGGCGACAACGCGGGTGACTCCGTGGGCCCAAGTGCCGACGGCTTCGAGACCTACGGTGTTACCGGCGTAGCCTTAATCACTTTCATCTTGTTGGCCGTCACCGATCGAGTACCCGAATATCAATCGATCCAAGTGCAGTTGCTGGTTTGGATCTTCGTGATGCGTATCATGATGATTATTGCTTCCGCGGGTGCTTATTACCTGAACGAGAATATGACTCGCAAGCAATACGAAAATGCCGAAGACATGGACTTCGAGGCGCCACTGACTCGCCTGGTGTGGATCACATCGATCGTTTCGATCGTCATCACTTACATCGTCTCATTTGCGGTGATTCCAAGCCTATCCGGCGATAGCTCCTTGTGGTGGAAATTATCGACGATCATTTCGTGCGGCACGTTGGCGGGCGCGATCATCCCAGAACTGGTGAAGATCTTCACTTCGACCAAATCAAAACACGTTCGTGAAGTGGTTTCATCGTCAGAGCAGGGGGGAGCTTCGCTGAACATTCTCTCGGGCTTGGTGGCAGGTAACTTCTCTTGCTTCTGGCTGGGACTTGGCATCGTATCGCTGATGGCGATGGCGTACGGCGTCTCGCTGTATGGCCTTTCCAACATCATGATCGCTCCCGAAGTCTTTGCGTTTGGCTTGGTCGCCTTCGGATTCCTCGGAATGGGCCCCGTCACTATCGCCGTCGACTCGTACGGTCCAGTTACCGATAATGCGCAGAGCGTTTACGAACTGTCCTTGATCGAAGAAGTTCCAGACATTGAACGTCAAATCAAGAACGAACACGGTTTTGATGTTCGCTTCGAACGTGCTAAACACTTGCTTGAAGAAAACGATGGTGCTGGAAACACCTTTAAGGCGACAGCCAAACCGGTGTTGATCGGAACGGCTGTGGTGGGTGCGACAACCATGATTTTCTCGATCATCATGTTCCTCACCCATGGACTGACCAGCGACCAGGAGAAACTCTCACTGCTGCATGCCCCATTTGTGCTCGGCCTGATCAGTGGTGGTGCGATCATCTACTGGTTCACCGGGGCTTCGATCCAAGCCGTAACCACCGGAGCTTATCGCGCGGTCGAGTTCATCAAGGCCAACATCAAGCTCGAGGGCGCCACCCGAGCTTCCGTCGAAGACAGCAAGAAAGTCGTTGGAATCTGTACCAAGTACGCCCAAGAAGGGATGCTGAACATCTTCCTCTCCGTGTTGTTCATTACACTGGCTTTCGCGTTCATCGAACCCTATTTCTTCATCGGCTACTTGTTCTCCATCGCCATCTTTGGCTTGTATCAAGCGATCTTCATGGCCAACGCAGGTGGAGCTTGGGACAATGCCAAGAAGATTGTCGAAGTCGAACTGAAAGCCAAAGGCACGCCGCTGCATGATGCTACAGTCGTCGGCGATACCGTGGGCGACCCGTTCAAGGACACTTCTTCGGTGGCCTTGAATCCTGTGATTAAGTTCACAACCCTCTTTGGCCTCTTGGCTGTCGAGCTTGCTGTGCAACTGAACGACAATGGAAAAGGTGCCAATCTTACCATGGCGCTCGCCGTCGGCTTCCTCGCTATCGCGTTGCTCTTCATCTGGCGATCGTTCTACGGCATGCGCATCAAAGAAGCCACTGCCTAGGATTAGCCGCAGTGCGCTAGCACCGGTTCCCACATCGAAAACTGGACGCTAGCTCGTTCCAGCCGACATTACAAACCCCAAGATTAAAGTTGGATGAAGAACTACTGCTTCGTTCATCTTTAACTTGGGGTTGAGTGTCGCACAATTGTCTCAATTGTAGCCGCGTGTGGCCGCGTGTGGCCGCTACGATTGGGACAATCGTGCGACAATTCAACATTGGCATTGCGTATCGAGGTTTTCGTGTGCCACTGGCGTGCCAGTGCAAAAGACGCGGACGAGTCTAAACAACGGCGGTCGACCCAATGCGATTATTTTTTGTGCATAGCGGTCGAAGTAACAAGGCCGGAATAAGCAAACGCGATCCAATGTGCTTCGACTACTGACTCATCACCCAACTCGAACGTAGTTGATACCGTCCAACTTCGGCAGCTCTCGTGTTACGCTCGTTGAGTTGGTGAGCCTCTTTGTTGTGAACGATTACTCCTTCGTTCGCACTGGCAAGCCAGTGGCACACCGCACCAAAACTCACAAACCAAAAACTCTCAACATGGTCTGCTGGGGTTACTGAGCGATCCGTTTGCAATCATACTTATCATCGTAGTCACGATACCCTTGCCATCTCGACCATCGAGAACTAGCAATGCAGCTGCCGATTCACTCCAATCCCTACGCACCTCCCGAAGCCCCTCAGAGCTTGGTTCCGCACGAACCAGAACGCTACGAATTCAAAGTCGAAGTGCTCGAAGCCGATGTCCATCGTGCGACGCGGCGACTGGGGCATTTCTTTGTTGGATTCTGTTTTTTAGGCGGCGCGCTTTTGGTTTCTCTGCTTGTCATTCTTACAGGCTTTTTCTCAGGTAACCTCGCGCCACTGCTCTACTTTGTGCCGACATCGGTATTCTTCTTGATCGCGATGACCCGTATGGCATGGCTGCACCTTGGCCCAGGCATAGGCAGACTACGCGTGCGTGCGACGCCGTTAATCGTCGGCCCAATTGAAGGCTCGATTACGGATGCTGAAATTCGGATCAGCAGCCAAACTAGCACTGAGATCTATCCGCTCAAATCATGTTGCTACGCCGAAGTTCGGGCTGACACGCTCGTGTTTGCTTTCGACCAACGGCGGTTGCTGCTCAATGTGCTCCCCCGTCGCGCATTTGCGGCAGGCTGCTTCGAACGCGCGGTTAAGTTATTGATCCAGCATGCCGTCGCCAGCCAAGCCTCACCCGCTGACGGAGTCATCGATCAACGCTTGCAAGCCGACCAGTTTTACCCCATCGATTTGCCTACCGATGGCGTTCCCTTTTCGGGGGCAATAACCTCACGCGATGTTTTGGCATCACCACTGCGCGAACAAGCCAGCAAGATCAGATGGATGCTGATGGGAGCGATCATCTTTGTGCTGTTGCTGCTGCTGGCTGTCGTCGTACCTCTTTACGACAAATTGCGTTTCGAATTCGGCCTTATACTGTTTGTGATCTTCTTGTTCTTGATCCTGCGAATTTGGGGAACTTATCGCAGGAACTTGGATTGGACCCAAACACCCGATCAAGT
This sequence comes from Pirellulaceae bacterium, assembly GCA_033761895.1. GTDB lineage: Bacteria > Planctomycetota > Planctomycetia > Pirellulales > Pirellulaceae > Aureliella. The sequence goes on from JANRMD010000139.1 coordinate 19,449, forward strand.
CCTCCTGCGATCACGAGGCGTTATCAGCCAGCAATCATTGCATGCCTCCACACCCGCTGGCGCTACCATTTATCGTTGGGATGCCTTTACAGAAGCGACTATCCAAAAGGGACTCATTAGTCTTGCGTTACCCGGCAAACTCGGACATCGCGTGTTACTTTCGCGCAGTCAATTTGCTACTGATAGCGATTGGTCGCAAGCCCAAGCCATCATTCGCGAGCAGACGCGGTACTTTCCCATCATCGAAAATACGTGATTAAGTTTGATGAGAATGTACTTTGAACTACGTTGAGGAAGAATTGAATGTGCCCTCGATAAACTCGATCTGACCATTCGAAATATTGTACATCGCTCCTACAACGGCGATTCGACGCTTGGCCACCAAATCCCGAATGATGTCGCTTTCTCTCACGATACCTTCGACACAGCGGAGTACATGTTGGCGGGCTACGCTGTCCACGAAGGTTCCGAGTTCTTCGGGTGACATATCGGCGATTTTCGAGGAAGTCGAGCTATCGATTGACTTTTGAATGTCGTGCACGATCGGTTCCAAATGCGTGCAACCGGTAGCTTGACTGACCGACTGAGCTGAATTGCAGAACCTCACCGCTGCGCCCACTGCGCCGCAACTGGTATGCCCCAACACCAATATCAACCTCGCACCAGCCATGGCGGTACCAAACTCCATACTCCCCAGAACCTTAGGACTGATCACGTTCCCGGCCACCCGTACGCTAAAGATATCTCCCAACCCCAAGTCGAAAATCAACTCGGCTGGCGAACGAGAATCGATGCAGCTCAAAACGACCGCCATCGGATGCTGCCCAGCCGAAGTGGACTGGAGCTGTTTACCAAAATCTCGCACCAGCCGTTTGCCGCTGCGAAAGCGTTCGTTGCCTTCCTGCAGAATACTGAGCACGCGTTCGGGTGTCAGTTGGTCTCTAAGCTCACGCGTACTATGGTCAACGAATTGCAAAAGTTCTTCGATGTGATACTTTTCGCGAAACCCATGCAGACTGACCTTAACACCGCGCATCGGCGCGACCTGGTCGCGGAACTCGCGGATCATGCCCAAGATATCAGGGTCAATATAGTCTGTGTTGCTCGCATCTAGCAGGACATGCCCATCGCGTGGAATTTCTCGCAAGGCTTGCTCCAGTACCGCTCGATTCAGAAAGCTGACTTGGTTGGCCAATTCAATCCGCGTCAACTCGCCAGCAATGTGCTTTTCTACTACTCGGCGGACAGGTCGGCGCATGTTGCTGTTGAGGATAAAGGCAATGCTGATTCCCAATCCAATCAAGACTCCGTAGAGCAAGTCTGTAAAGACAATCGCCAAGAGAGTCGCCAAGAACGGGACAAACTGGTACTTTCCCTCGTTCCACATTTCCTTAAACACGCTGGGATTAACCAGTTTGTAACCCGTTACCAATAGAATTGCTGCCAAACATGACTTTGGGATCAGGTTCAATACGCTCGGCAGCAGCATCACACACGCAAACAAAAGCACGCCATGAAACACCGCTGAGAGCTTCGTCACTGCTCCAGCATTCACGTTGGCTGAACTGCGAACGATAACGCTGGTCAGCGGTAAGCCACCGATAAGCCCTACACAGATGTTTCCGACTCCCTGCGCCAACAATTCGCGATTGCGAGGAGAAACCCGTTTGTACTTGTCTAACTTATCCACCGCTTGAACATTCAAAAGAGTCTCAAGACTGGCAATCAAGGCCAACACTAAGCCTGCGGAATAAACGGCGGGATTGGATAACATTGTAAAGTTTGGAAACTGCAGAAAGCCGACGAAATCTAATGCGTTTTTGCTGACTGGAACTTCCACTCGGTGCGAGGCCTCGATCACCCAGGCCCCGCCCCAAGTACTCATCCAGCTTGCCATCGCCGTTCCGAATACAACCACCAATAACGCTGAGGGGACAGGAAACTTTTTGAGGTCTTTTGAGCTCTCCCAAAACAACAAGAATGCGAGCGAGAGAATTCCAATCAGAGCCGCGCCTTGATGGAAGTCTTTGGCAATGGCGAACAACTCCGTCAGAGTATTTTCAGCATCTGGCTGTGCAAAGGACATTTCGCCTTCTGGATCTTTATCTTCACCCAGTAAGTGCGGGAGTTGCTTCAGAATCAAGATCGTTCCGATGGCAGCCAGCAAGCCTTTGATAACCGCCGAGGGCACAAACGCGGCGAGTACCCCAGCCTTCATGACGCCCAAAGCGCATTGAAACATCCCACCGACAATCACGGCCAAAAGAAACACATCGAACGACTTGAGTTGTTCTAACTGCGTCACAACCACGGCGGTCAACCCGGCGGCTGGACCACTTACACTGGTGTTGGATCCGCTGAGCAAACCGACGACGATCCCGCCGATGATTCCAGCTAAGATGCCTGAAAACAGAGGCGCGTTCGATGCCTGCGCGATTCCCAAACACAATGGGAGAGCAACCAAGAACACAACCAGACCAGCAACTAGATCGGCAATAACTGACCGACGAGTAATCGGGATTGAATAATCCATGACACAGAACTTCCAGCAGGAGAGGTGCCAAACTGCTCGTTCAGCCTCACATTCGTCGGTCGTTTCCAACGGCTGATCGAGTCCGCTGCAGAAGACTCGGCAGCCCGAAAGCACAAGCCTATCCAACTACAGGCGCTGAGTATAGCCGGAACAGTGACAACATCGCAACGTAAAACCCGCAGTTTAGCAGGATTAGTGACGCTAAACTCCCGATCATTTCTAGCAACCTACCAGGGCTAATTTTGGTAGCGGAATGCGCCAAGCGTTTCGGGTAATCTCGTAGCGGAATGCGTCAAGCATTTCGAGAGTGCTGCGGTCGCCCCCCGAAAGCCTTGAGGACCCGTTGATTATCGCGTCGCGGGCAGTATGAGCCGACGACGCTAGCGGCCCGTTGATTTAGTGAGCCGACGGCGCTAGTTTTGATGTTGCAGTGTTTTTAATGCTGTCAAAAAACTGCTATTGCAAAGAAAGGGGGAGTTTTCTCATGAATCGTGTTGTACGCAAACCATCACGAGAAGGAACTCCCCCAATGGTTATTGTCCAGGAAAC
>JANRMD010000140.1:0-21694 GCA_033761895.1 Pirellulaceae bacterium
GCTTCCACGCAGACCACCATCAGGTCAAGTGCATCTGGTAATCCGAGGAAGATTTGCTGCTTGCGTTTGCTGCCGAGGATTCGCAGGGCCAGAATCGGAAGATAGAAACCTATCGCTCCAACAAAGAACAAGCGAATGAGCGCGGCATAAGTCGCGCCATACAAATAGACTGATACACCACCACCGAGAGCCAGGAACAGCATCGCACAGGCGGCGCGAATCGAAAGGTAAATAACCGGCGCGGACTCACTGCGAAAGCCGGCTTCGACCAGGCTTTGTCGCAACTTACCCATTTCCGCTTCGGTAGTTGGCGTCAGCGGCTTGGCAAGGGCAGGTGAAGCTTTTTGAAGTACACGAGCGATGGCTTCGCCCTTTTTCGAATCCCGGTCGTTGTTAGATCGGTTTCGCGGATCGCTGAGTTCGCCCAGGCGGCGTCCAGCGCGATCATCGTCGGAAGCAAAGAAGCTGAGGATTAACCAAGTCAATGCGCCGATCGCGATGAAGCTAGCGATTGGAATAACAAGGTTTGTAGAGAGCGTGAGGGCTAACAGCATGTTCTAAACCTTGATGCTAATGATTTTGCGGATGGTGAGTGCGCCGACAAACTGTAGTACCAGGGCACCGCCTAGCAGTTTGCGGCCAGTTTCGTCATTGAACAGAACCATGGCATAGTCACGGTTCAGATAGTACATCGTCACAAACAGTGTCGGTGGCAAAGCCAGCAACACGATACCTGACAGACGACCTTCGCCGGTCAGAGCCGCGATGGTTCCAGCTAGCTTGAATCGCTCGCGAATCAACTTGCCAATCTTGTCGAGAATTTCAGCCAAGTCACCACCTGTCTGACGTTGCAGCAGCACCGCGGTCGCGAAGAATCGCAAGTCCATATTGGGAACTCGCAAAGTCATACCTTCGATCGCTTCCTCGAGTGTGATACCCAAGTTTTGCTCTTCAAACGCACGTCCGAACTCGCGTGAAATCGGCTCTTGCATCTCGGAAGCGACGAGGCCAAAACCTGCCGCCAACGAGTGACCGGCTCGCAATGAGCGACCGAGCAACTCCAAAGCCTCAGGAAGTTGGCTATTGAACTTGGCAATGCGACGACTGCGGCGCATGAACAACCAGAATAGAGGGAGCACGCCCGTTGCAAGTGCGAAGAACGGTAGCAGGTATTTCGGAGTAGGTGTAACTAAACAAATCGTTCCACCGAAGGCCGCGGCGATCACGCAAATTGTAAGGAACTTGCTGCCGGACATTTGCACGTCCGCTTGTTCGAGCAAATGCGTGAAGTTACCAAGTTTGGCAAGCATCTCGTCCGCAAAAGTCGTCGAATCTTCCAAGGGACTCGATAACAGACTTGGGCGGTCCGGATTGGCGCCTCGCCCCTTGGCTTTACCGGTCATCGCTTGCAAGCGGTTGCTCGCCAAGCTCTCCGAACTTGGACGTAAGGCGACTGCAACACCGCCAACCAGAGCGGCGACGCAAGCGCCAACGGATATCATGATGATGATCGGTAACATGGGCTAACTCTCTAGATACAGCTGGGCAAATCAATCAGATACAGTGAACGACCTGGGGCTTAGGCCTTCATGATTTCGCGTTGACGGAAGGCACTGGCTGGCAAGCGTACGCCGGATTGTTCCAGACGATGCATAAAGCTTGGGCGAACACCGGTGCACTCAAAATGACCGTGAGCTTTACCGTTTTCATCGATACCGTCTTGAACGAACTTGTAGATATCTTGCATCACGACCGTGTCCTGCTCCATGCCGATGATCTCGGTGATGTGCGTAACACGACGCGGACCACCTTGCAATCGATTGGCTTGGATGATCAAGTTCACTGCGCTAGAAATCTGTTGTCGAATCGCCTTGATTGGCAAATCGAAACCAGACATCATCACCATCGTCTCAAGACGAGCGACACCGTCACGTGGATTGTTGGCGTGGATTGTGGTTAGCGAACCATCGTGACCGGTGTTCATCGCTTGGAGCATGTCGAGTGTTTCACCACCACGACACTCACCGATAATGATCCGTTCAGGACGCATACGCAAAGCGTTTTTCACCAGGTCGGTTGCACTAACACCGCCGGTACCTTCGATGTTCTTGGGCCGTGTTTCCAATCGTACGACGTGATCCTGTTGAAGCTGCAATTCAGCCGCGTCTTCGATGGTCACGATACGTTGATCGTTCGGAATAAAGCTGGTCAGGGTGTTGAGCAGCGTGGTTTTACCAGAACCGGTACCACCACAGATGATCATGTTCAGTCGAGCTTTAATGCAGCCTTCAAGCAACATCACCATCTCTGGCGTAATGGCTTTGTAGTTCAGCAAGTCTTCCAGCTTGAGTGGATTGGAACCGAAGCGACGAATGGAAACCGCGGCGCCATCAAGGGCCAGTGGAGGAATGATTGCGTTCACACGCGAGCCGTCTTCAAGACGAGCGTCCACCATCGGGCAAGTTTCGTCAACGCGACGACCAACTTTGGATACGATGCGGTCGATGATCTGCATCAAGTGGTTGTTGTCGCGAAACTCAACTTCGGTCTTTTCCAGGCGACCACGACGTTCGACATAAATATTCTTGGGACCGTTGATCAGAATATCACTGATCGTTGAGTCTTTCAGCAGCAACTCAAGAGGCCCGAGACCAAAGGTTTCATCGAGCACTTCTTCAATAATTCGATCGCGTTCGGCACGATTGAGTAGGGTGTTTTCTGCGTCACACAGATGCTCAACCACCAAGCGAATTTCGCGGCGAAGCACTTCGCCTTTCATATCGCCAATGCGGCTCAGGTCGAGCTTGTCGACTAACTTGCTATGTATGCGGCGTTTGGTTTGATCGTATTCTTCAGCTTTGGTTTGTTCTGGGGTACGAAACGGTTGGTTGAGGGTCTTCATATCGCAATCCCGCAAGGCTAACTAGAGGCGACAAAATGGGCTGAGCAAGCCTACATCGCACTTTGAGTTGTCATTGTCGGTTGCGTTGACTTTGGCGCAAGTTAGCTACTTTGCAGTCTCTTTAGGCGGATTGTTCGGATTGGGGAAGCGATGCTGCAGGTAAACTCGCGATGTGTCTGACATGTAGTGCTTTTGGTCGTAGTTCAGGCTGGCTCGCAGGTGCTTTTCCGCTTCCACCGCATCGCCGATGGAGTCGTAGTAAAGGCCAACATAGAGTTCGCCATAGAACATCGCTTCTTTGCGAGCCGAAGCGGATAGCACTTTCTCGGCGACTGCCAGTACTTCTTCTGGCTTTAGTTCACCTTTGAGCATTTGCAGAATCGCCATCATCGGTTGTCGAGCATCACCGCGACTGGGGATTATCGATTTTTTGGCCGCTTCCAGATTTTCCGACTTTGCCACGCAGAGATAGTACCAAGCTGAATTCTCAACATCGTTGGGATTCACGTCATGATGCATCTTGAATTGTTTGGCACCTTCAGCCCATTTGCCGCACGTGCCGAGGGCAATGCCGCGTTGCCAGTTGTCCGCTGCTCTCTCGGGCATCAAGGCGTTTGCTCGATCGAACAGTGGTAAACTCTCTTCAGACTTGCCAGCCAAGTAGAGCACTTGAGCAGCAGACTGCTGGATTTCGCCAAGATCTTTCGCTAGTTCAGCCGCTTCCGTCGCTTTTTTGGCCGCGTCATCGTACTTACTTGTCGCCAGATCTTGACCCGCTGATCTCAGCAGTCCAGCCGCTTTCTTCACGTTGTCTTGAGCTTGTACACATGCGGTCAGGAAACACAGCGAACATGCGACGAAAAAGGCTAGTCGGCTGTTTAGTGAAGCATTGGATTTCATATTGACAATTCCACCTTTAGTTTAAAAGTTGTCGATTATTTGCGTTTGTTTGCGATTACTTGGTAGCGGAGTGCGTCAAGCATTTCGAGAGTACTGCGGCGGCCCTCGAAAGCCTTGACGGGTTGTTGATTTTGTGAGCCGTCAGCGCTAGCGGCCCGTTGAACTAGTGAGCCGTCGGCGCTAGCCGCGGGTCTCGAAGTTCGGAGCGTGCATGGATTTGGCTCGTTCCAATGCAAGCTGAACTGTTATTCTGCATTGGCAGGTTTATTGACGATGAACGATTGCTCCTTCGGTTACCCGCGGCTAGCGCCGTCGGCTCACTTCCCCGGACGCAAAAATCAGCAAGCCTTTGACGGCTTCCGTTACCTCTGATCTCTGAGACTCTCGTGGCACCTACTTCTGAGGCATCCACTGCACAGCATCTATGATAACATGCCCATCGGTACCTGAGTTTGATATTTCAACTTGCCCCTTGCGGCCTGCATCAAATTCAAATACGCCTAATGACATGAACACATCGCGGATGGGTGGTTTCTTGCGTTGATTGACGATGAACTGCTTTTCCCCACCCGCAAACCGCACTGTGACTGGAACATTGCTAGCTCGATTGCCATGGGCGGTGTAAGCGAGCAAGACCTCGTACTTGCTAGCCGCAGGCAAGTTAGGGGTGAACTTGGCAGATTGTTCGCCCTTCCTCGCGTTGTCATCGTGAGCATAGCCCGCGCCGATGAATGGGGAAACGGTTTGCCCCATGGACTCAAAGCCGACCAGTTCAGCCTCCTGCTCGTCGACAACAATCCCGCCCAGTTGCTCCTTGGTAAATCGTGTTTGGGCCGGCGCTGGAGGCGATTCGAAATCAAGCACTTGCTTGTCAGCCAATAATCGCTCGGCAAGTTTCGAGTAATCAACTTGTTGCACCGAAGTTTTGGCATCGATAGCCAAGGAAGCTGCGGTGGCTGCGCTCTGTCCCAAGACCATAAACACAGGTTCCATTCGAATGCTGCCGTAGGCGATGTGGCTGGCGGCCATACAAACCGGCACAAGTAAGTTGGAACACTCCGACTCGCGTGGGCGAATGCTTCGGTAACTGATCGGGTAAGGACGCGTCCCGATCTGGATATCGCCTTCGTTACGCGCATAGCCTTCGGCCGTCACATAACGCTGCGTATTGTGACTATCCATGTTGTACGCTCCCATGCCGACGCTGTCAGGTACAACCTCCTGCCGCTTGCAGTTCTTCTCGCTCATCACATAGTCGGATATCAGACGCCGAGCCTCGCGGACGTACAGCTGGCGAGGCCAGTTGTCATTATCCACGAACTCATCTTTAGCAAGTGCAAGCGTGTTGAACTCCTTGCGAATTGCTTCAGGTACACGAGGGTGATTCGCCAGCGTCCACATCAGACCTTTCTGATACAATTCGTGCTCTTTCCAGATGCGCTCACGCGTCGCGTAGTCTGCTTCTGGATAGTCATAGTTCATACCGATATTGTCGGTGCTAAATGCAAAGTTATTGTTCGTATCGGTTTTACGATTCGGCATCCAAATTGGATTCCAAGGCGAACGCATATCGCCCGCTTCAAAATTTCTCAGTAGCAACTCGTAACGCAGTTCTTCGTAACCATTAGGCTTGGGCCACGGCCGACGGTTCTCAGGTGAATCGGTGGTGCACATCCGAAAATTGTAGGCTTGAATACGATGATCGCCATCGCCGTCTTTGCCTACTGGCGCAGGCCAGACGCCGGGAAGCAAACCACTGCTGGGATCGCCGGGCTTGCGATAAGGATCGACCTGCTTGACGAACTGATGTTTCGTAGCGCCGGCAATCTGCAAGCCGTTAATGGTCTCGCCATACAGACTGTTCGCTTCGCGGCCGACGTGATAGCTCACACCCGCTTTGGCCATCAAGTCGCCTTCATAGGTTGCATCGATAAAAACCTTGCCACTAAACTTGCGACCGCTCTCCATCACTATCTGCTTGATGCGCGTACCATCTTTGATGACGCCACGCTTGAGATCCAACCGCTCGCCAAAGACCACTGCGATCTTGGCTTCGGCCAACATTTGTGTGTAGACATTCGTCGCTGCACTGGGCTCGAAAGTCCACATGGCTTTTTCATTCTCGCTACTGCGGGCTCGACTTTTGAAATAAGCTTCGCGAGTCTCTTGTTTCCAGTGGCTAGGATCGTTGTAGTAGTCGAAGATGCGTTCGTAGAATTCACGCGAGATGCCACCGATGCAACGCTTGTTGCCAATATCGGTTGCCCCCAGTCCGCCTGTGGTCAAACCACCGACGAATTGTATTGGCTCGATCAAGATCACCGACTTGCCGCAGCGAGTGGCCTGAATCGCAGCAGTCACTCCTCCGCTAGTTCCACCGTAGACGATGATGTCAGCAGTGGACTCCTGCGCGGTAGCTTGGGTGGCGGCCTGGGTGGCTGCTCGGGTGGCAAGGCTGAGGCAAAAACAGATCAGTATTGCGCGTAACATGTTTGACCTCGTGTGGTTGGGTGATTTCAAGCGGACGCTAGCAGCGTCTCTCACGTGCCGGACGCAGCTAGCGTCTGACTTCTTGGATTTTCTTTTCTACATACTGTGTTGCCAAGATTGCGTGTTGCCAAGCATCCATCTTACGTGCGTGCGATCGCAAAGTAACCGCCAGCTCTAATGTTGCCCAAGCGAGTATTCACCGGCAGCAAATCATCGGCGGTACTATTGATTGGCAGGATCTGAACCTGCTTGAATCCGGCGACCGTCAGGTCCTCCATCAATTCACGACGGCTATAAATGTGCAGGAACATCGAGGGCAAGCCGCGATAGGCATAGACCCGATCCCCATACTCCCAGTCGCGGTTAACCCAGCTGCTCAACCGCGTTCGCAGCAGCCAGGTTGGGCCGCCGGGATCGAGTAGGCTCCGCAAGCGGTTGTGCACATGCAAAACTAGGGGCGCGTTGGGACGGAGGCTGCGACAGACATGCGATAAAAACTTTTGACGGTGCTCGCGTCCGCGAATCATACCGATACTGCTGAATAAGCAAACGGCCATATCGAGTACTTCGTCGCGCAACCAATTGAGCTGCACCAGATTCGCTTGCACACAGCCGCTTTGTGACTCAACTGGGGCGTTCGCTTGACTATCCTCAACCTGCGAAGCTTGCCGCAACATGTGTCGACTAAGATCTACGTTTAACATGCGATAGCCAAGCGGCATGAATGCACGAGCCACTCGAGCTGTGCCGCAGCCGAAATCGGCAATCGTGAAACCCGCATGCGGTTCGGCAGGCAAGAAGCGTCGCACGACATCGATATCCAACTTTAGCAATGGATGTTCGCGGAAGTAACTGTCGTAATCGTCAGCGATCGATGGCGATTGCAAGTAGTCCCATGTACCTCGACTGATTCCAGGCGGAAGTTGCCAAGCGGGGCGTGTGCGTTTAGTCGAGTTAGACAACTGCTAGAAACACTTTCTACGGGACTTTCCGAAAAGGGGTCTGAGCCTGATCGGTGACGTTAAACACGGAATGAAATCAGCCAATATCCAAAAGGTTTCAGACCCGGTTCAGGCATGAATTCGGAACCTCGCTAAGTTGGGTAAACCGCAAAGCAAGACGGATCGCCATTGAGTGCCTGCTGGGGCATTATAGACGCCAATCGAAACTGCGGTCTGCCGGTCGTTGCTGCTTTTTTGGATCAAAAGTATAATCCCGCCCTGCTTTTCTCTGAAACAATGCATGACAGGCGGAAGCTGTTTCCGCAATCCCCTTTCGAACCAATTTACGGTGCGTTTGGGTGAGGAGAAGCGAACCCTAAAACTCCGGAGTCTCAATCGTGGTAGTTCGTGTCGCAATCAACGGCTTTGGCCGCATCGGTCGTTTGACTTTCCGCAACCTCATGGCACGCTCTAGCGAATTCGAAGTCGTTGCCATCAACGACCTCACCGCTAACCAAATGTTGGCAACTTTGCTGAAGTATGACAGCAGTCACGGTCGCTACAACGGTACGGTGAAGGCGACGGACACACACTTGATCGTCGATGGCAAGGAAATTCTGGCACTCGCCGAACGCGACCCAACCAAGTTGCCTTGGGCTGCCAACAAAGTCGACATCGTCATCGAAAGTACCGGTATCTTCACCGGTCGTGCTGCCAACGGTAAACCAGGCTACGACACGCACATCGAAGCCGGCGCGAAGAAGGTTGTCCTCAGCGCTCCAGCCAAAGATGGCGCTGACCTGACTTGCGTGATTGGCGTCAACGACAACAAGCTGACCAAGGATATGAAGTGCATTTCCAACGCCAGCTGCACCACCAACTGCTTGGCACCTGTTGCTAAAGTGCTGCATGAGACCTACGGCATCGAATCTGGTTTGATGACCACCGTCCACGCTTACACCAACGATCAACAAGTCCAAGACTTGCCACACGCTGACCCCTACCGTGCACGCGGTGCGGCTCAGAACATCATCCCAACATCGACCGGTGCAGCATCCGCGGTTGGCTTGGTGATTCCCGAACTGAAAGGCAAACTAACCGGTATCGCCATGCGAGTTCCAGTGGCCACCGGTTCGGTAGTTGACTTGACCGTGAACCTTGGCAAAGAAGCGACCAAGGAAGACATCAACGCGGCCATGAAAAAAGCCGCTGAAGGTCCGCTCAAAGGCATTCTGTGCTACACCGAAGATCCAATCGTCAGCTCAGACATTATCGACGATCCGCATAGCTCGATTTTCGCAGCGGATTTCACTCAAGTGCTCGGCAATAAAGGCAAGCTTGCCAAAGTTGTTAGCTGGTACGACAACGAGTGGGGCTATAGCTGCCGCACCGCTGACCTGTGCGCTTTGATCGCTAAGATGCTCTAAGCTGATTCGCGAAGCTTTTCAATCTGATTCTAACCAAGACCCAGCCAACTCGGCTGGGTCTTTTGCATGAGATATTGGAAACTGCAGCTGGCTACGCTGGGTTGGTAACAATCGCCTATTGAGCCGAAGGGCCAATCGTTCATCACCTATAGTAGCCACCGTCGCCAGACGGTGGACACGATGCGGGGTGACTAACCACCGCTTGGCAGCGGTGGCTACCAGCTAACATTCGATATTTCGCTTCGATTGTCCTCGAAATGCTTGACGCATTCCGCTTCTTGGCAGGATTGAATTGTCTGTAATGAAAAGTGATAATCTGCGAATTCCGCAGTAGATCACTTTTGCATTCGAGTCATCGTGCCGCCCGTCGTTGATATTCCTAAACCACTGCCATATCACGACGCAATTCGCGATCTGGTCAAGAAAATTGACGCGAATGTCTGGGACTGGTTTGGCAAACAGCAGCATTCCCCCGCTGCACAAGAAGCCCTCAAGTTCGAATTGCTCAAGTCCACCTACCGGCTTTCTCCGCAGTCGCATCCGACTTATTACGCTGCGGCAGCCGAATGCGCAGAGAAACTGGGCATCAAAGCTCCGCTGACCATCTATCAAGCTCAAGCGGATACGTTGCTCAATGCGTCCATCATGCTTGGCGACAACGAAATCCATATCGTCCTCTTTGGAGATATCGACAATACGTTCGATGACGCAGAACTGCGAGCTCTATTCGGTCACGAACTTGGTCACTATGTGCTGCAAACGCTTGACGACGGCGAACATTTGCGCGCGTGGGATATCTTGCGAGCGACCACTTTGGAAGAGCGAGTTCACCCAGCGTTCATGCAGTCGTTTCGCAAACTCTCGCTGTATACGGAAATCTACTGCGACCAAGTTGCACTCCGAGTCGTCGATGATCTCGATGCGGTCGTATCAACACTGGTCAAACTTGTAACCGGCATCAAAAAGGTAGTTCCCGCTGAGTTTCTAAAGCAAGCTCACGAGATTCTCTCGCGCCCTAAAAGCGACGTGGTGAGTGAAGGGGTTACGCATCCTGAGGCCTACCTTCGAGCCGCTGCGGCTCAGGCGTTCCATAAGCAAGCTCCTAAGTTCCAATCAACTTTGACTCGTTGGATTGAAGGACCGTGGGATACAGCCAACCTCGATCTGCTTCAGCAACGCGACCTGTCTCAGGCAACGCGAGTGTTGATTCGCGAAGCCCTCCAGCATCGCGTTTTGCAATCCGATCTGATGCTCTCGCACGCTCGACTGTATTTTGAAGACTTTACCCGTGAGGAATGTGTCGAAATCGTTGGGGAAAACCTGCTTCAGAAACTGAGCGCTGAGAAACTGTCGACCGAAGCGTTGGTGAACTACTTCTGCTACGTGTTGCTGGATTTTGCCACCGCGGATCGGGACTTGGATGAAGTGCCACTGGCAAGTGTGTTGTGCGTTGCCGAAAAATGGAAGATCAAAGATGCGCTACTGCCGTTGGTGCGCAAGGAAATGAAGCTTAGAAAGAACCAAGTTGAGCTGTGTGATAAGACCAAGACCGATATCTTGTCAGCGGCCAAGTAGGATGGGGCCATTTGCCCCGTCCGGTCGAATTGATTTGATGAATCACCGCTGAAGCTGACAGTACCTAAAACAAAACGCTCGGGACAAATGGTCCCAAGCTACGGAATACCGCGCTACCCAACACCCATCCTCGAACCACCTATGCCCACTTCCTCCGAATTCAATGACTTCTTAATCGCTTGGAAAGCGTATCCGGAAATTGGCACCGAGGATGTTTTAGCTTGTTTTCTGCCCCTCCTGAAAGAGACCCTCGCGGCGCACGGGCGCAACCAAGTCGCGCCGCTGATGGGCACCGGTGACCTGCGAGTCAATAACCAGCGGCTGTGGTTCGAAGAGCATCGTTGTCAAGCGGCTCGCTATGCAGCTTGGCGATTGTCCAGTGTTGAAGCAAAACGCCGAACGAGCTGGAATATTGTCAGCGAGTCGCAGCGAGATTTAGACGTCGACACGGGCCAGCAAACGGTCATGCAAATGCATGTCGCCGAAGCGGGGGACCCAAGCGCGTTTACGGGCAACGCAACGGGTGTCGCCTACTTTCGCGGCTACGTGACTTGGGAACATACGCTCGAACATCACGATCCGCTGACCGATATCTTTAGTCTCGGCATGATCCTCGCTTCCTTGGCTCTGCAGCTGGATTTTCATGATCCGGATGAGTTACAGCAGTTTGTCAAGCATCGCAACAATCTCTTCCAACTGAATCGCAATCTCCATCCCGTCCTGGCACAGACCATTTGTCAAATGACGGAGCTGTACCGTGATGATCGTTCGCAGGACCTACACGCTGTGTTGCATGTCTTGGAGAACTATCGCGATCAAGTTGTCTCCATCGACATTCAGCTGGCATTGGATAAGCTCCAAGCGGCCAGTCAGTCGCTATCGCCGACAGAACGCGTGCTACCGCGCTTGCGTGATCGCTTGTTCGACCTGTCGCGCCGCAACCCACTGTTGAGTTTCCGCAGTACGGCGCAGGCTCTGAACCTCACCCAAGCCTCCATGCCCCTATCGATCAATGTCCAGAATATTCGGGCCGACAAGTTGTTCATCTGGGACCAGCAGATCCAGACTCAGTTGAGTAAAGGCCAGGCGATTCGGCTAAATCAACGCATTAACTTCAACGAAGCGGTCTATGTCAGCAGTGTGCTGGAACGGCTGATTGCCGATGCGCGGCGAGACCGCAATGAATATGGGTGTTCGCAATTGCGATTGGTAATCGCATTTTTGGGATGGGCCAATCTGAAAGAAAAGCCGATTCAAAACTACCTGTCGCCGCTTATCCTGCTGCCGGTTAACGTGGTCAAGCAAAAGGGGATTCGCGATACATTTTCCGTCGAACCGCTGGACAGTCAGGCTGAAGTCAATCCGGTTATTCGCCACATGTTCAGGCAACTGTACAACATTGTATTACCGGAAACGGTCGACATCGAAAATGGCGGCGTCGATCAGCTTTACGAATTGCTGAACACGCAGATACTCGCGAATGAGCCTGCGGTTTCATTCAACAAGATTGAACGCCCTCGCATCGAATTGATCCACGAAAAAGCGAAACGGCGGCTCGACCAGTACCGACGTGCTGCGCGAGTCTCCGGGCGCGGTGCGTCGCGTTTTGACGACATCGAATACTCTTACGACGCCATCAACTATCATCCCTTGGGTGTAAGGCTGTTCACACAGCGCGTTCGACAACCCAGTTTCCACCTGCAACGCTTGATGACTCACGGCCTTCCCAATCGGAACTATGCCGTACCGCCGAATAGCACCGACAGCCCTAACACAAGTACAGCTGCGGGATCTCCCGGTGAGAAAGATGCGGAGACGCTTACGGTTGAACGCGATATCGCAGTCGTTCAGGATGCGTCGAGCGACAATCCGTATCAATGGACATTTGACATGTGCAATGTGACGCTGGTGAACTTGCATTATCGTCGTATGTCGTTGGTCCGCGATTACGAGACCATCATCCAACAGCGGATGACCAACACCGCTTTTGACTCCGCCTTTAGCGAGAAACCCCGAGAGACACAAGAGCCACTACGCCCCATCGCTTTGCCAGAACGGTTTGAAGTGGTGGTCAGCGACCCCACGCAATCGCGAGCGATCTCTCAAGCTCGCAGCGGTCGCAGCTATATCATTCAAGGCCCGCCGGGAACGGGTAAATCGCAGACGATTACCAACTTAATCGCCGACTTCGTCGCTCAGGGCAAACGAGTGCTATTTGTGTGCGAAAAACGAGCCGCAATTGACGTTGTGTACGCACGTTTGAAGCAAAGTGGCCTGGGGCCGTTGTGCTCACTTGTCCATGATTCGCAAACCGACAAAAAAGAGTTCATTCAAGACCTACAGCAGACCTACCAAGCGTTCACAGCGAACGATGCCACACTAAGCAAAACAACGACTGCTGCGAGGCAGCGCACGATCGATCGCATGCACTTGTCGCTGCAGAGCTTGATTGCATACGAGTCCGCGATGGAGTCAACTCTCCAGTCACCCGACGGCTCGATTAAGCTGACCATGCGTCAGTTGCTTGACCGCATTGTTGCCAGAAGATCCGCGGAGCATACCGCGTCAGCTCCGCTTGATGTTTCGAATCAAACGACCGCACGCTCGCAACCGCCGTCGTTGCCGCAGTGGTGGGAGCATCACGCTAAACTCCAACAGCTGCGTGTAAGGCTTGAGAATCTCAACGCGAGCAAGGTCTTTTCTGCACATCCATTGCGTGCCTTACGCAGCCAGACGGCGAAGCATGAGCAAGCAATTGAGCAAACGAAGAAGTTATGTCAACGTGCGCTGGAGCAGCTAGAACAACTTGAATCGGTCGTGGCACAAAGTGGAATCGCTGCGGAGCATTGGTCGACGTTTGAGTGCTTTGAACAACTGCTGGACTTTCTCAAGCGTCTTTCGCCTCTGGCAAACGACGCCAATTTGCAATTGCTCGACCCTCGCTCAGCCCGCACGTTGCACTTCCGCAAAGCGATCACGCAAATCGGTGAGAAACAGGCGGAACTAGAGGCTGCTAATGCAAGAACGATTCACTGGAAGAACAAGTTAACTGCTGAGGAAACTCGGATTGCTTTGCCTCAAGCCCAAGCCATGCAAACAAATGCATTGCGATGGTTAGCGCCCACTTATTGGCGTCTGCGAAAGCTGCTGAATACTCGCTACGATTTTTCAAAGCATGCCGTTCGTCCTACTTGGGCTCAAGTCCTCGAAGATCTGCAAGCCGCCCATACAGCCCTAGAGCAACTCAACAAAGTTACGCAAAGCGTGGCTAAAGAACTGGAGTTACAGGCTTCGCCAAGTGAAGTCGAAAAGCTCATTCGACAGCTGACCGATGACCTGCCCAAGTTGCCGGCATGGATCGGCAGCATTCATCGTGACTTGATGAAATCGCCCCAAGCCAATGAGACGATCGCCAAATCACTGGCCGTGCTGCCCTACTTGAGTGCGATTCGAGAGACGACAGCGGAGTTGCTGGTCGGCTGGGCAGAGTTCACCGCGAACTCGTTGCGGGCAGAGTTGCACGGAATTCGCGACCTCGCCCATCAGATTCCAAGTGTGGTTGATCTGCTAGTGTTGGTAGATTCGTTGCCGTCGCCGATTGGCAAGTACATTCGAACCCAGCCGACCACCTACGACCGCATGGAAACGCACATCGAAGAGCACGCGTGGTTGTCGTGGTTGCAAGCACGACCAGAGATTGAGCGGTTCAATGCAGCCGAGCAATCGACTCACATAGTTGAGATCGAAGACCAGATCGATCGTTGGTTGAGCTACAACGCGCAAGAGATTTGCCAGCGGACCTGTGAGCGTTTCCTGCAGCGGATGCAGCCTGATCCTAAGAACGCAGCTTTTTCAAAGCGTTATCAACAGGGCCGCAAGTTACTGGAGCATGAATTTGGCAAGACCATGCGCTACCGTCCGATTCGTGACTTGGTTGATGGTGACAGCGGCATGGTTGTGCTGGATTTGAAACCTATCTGGCTGATGAGTCCATTGAGTGTGTCGGACACGTTGCCGCTCAACACGCAATTTGTGGATGTGGTGATCTTTGACGAGGCCAGTCAAGTACGTTTGGAAGATGCCATTCCAACGCTATTTCGCGGTGTGCAGACGATCATTGTTGGGGACACCATGCAGCTTCCACCAACCAACTTTTTTGCTCAAAAGAACCCCGAAGCTTCTCTAGAGGCGGAGTTGGAAACATCCGACGAAGCGACGGAAAACTTTGCTGCTGATTTGGATTTGAGCGCGGACAGTTTGCTCAGCCATGCAGGCAAGAGCATGGAGTCGACTTTGTTGGGATGGCACTATCGCAGTCGCAGCGAATCGCTCATCAGTTTCTCGAACTGGGCGTTTTATGATGGACGGTTGCTGACGGTGCCTGATTGCAGGCGGCATTCAAGTGGTCCAGAGCCAAGCGTGGCTTTGCAATCAGAAGATGCATCCTCAGATGCCGTGCGTGAAGCTTCGGTAGGTTACATGTCGAAGCGGAGCAAGGCTCGCGTAACTGAGCCAGCCGAGACAAGTTCAGCCCCTGCTGAAACATCCGATTGGTTGACGAAGCCGATCGTCTTTGAGTTCTTAGCGGATGGTGTTTACGATCAGCGTCGTAATCGCCGCGAAGCGGACAAGATTGCAGAGATGGTGGCTGCGTGTTTGGCGGATGGCACTGGCCGTACGCTGGGCGTGATTGCATTTTCGGAGGCACAGCAAACCGAAATCGAGCAAGCGCTTGAAGAGCGGGCTCGCAACGACCAGGACTTCGCGGTCCGCTATGAGCAAGAACTCAATCGAGAAGAGAATGGGCAGTTTGTGGGCCTGCTGGTAAAGAACTTGGAGAACATTCAAGGCGATGAACGCGATGTCATCTTCTTGAGTGTTTGTTATGGTCCGAATCCCGTAGGCAAGATCTCGATGAATTTCGGTCCTATCAATCGCGATGGTGGCGAGAAGCGGCTCAACGTGGCCTTTTCGCGAGCGAAGCGACATATGGTCGTTTTAAGTTCCATGCGGTCGGGGCAGATCACCAATGACTACAATCTCGGTCCGAGTTGTTTGAAGCAGTATTTGAAGTACGTCGAAGCGATGAGTTGTCAGGATATGCAGGGTGCCCAGTTGGCATTGCAACAGCTCTCGCGTTTGCGCGGGCGAGAACAAGAAACGCCACTGGAACTTGATCCTGTCACCGCGTCCATTTCAAAGGCGTTGATCGAGCGAGGGTTTTTATTGGACAATCAAGTTGGGCAGTCGCACTTCAGAATCAATATTGCAATGTACGCCCAAGGTGAACCCAACTATCGGTTGGGTATTCTGGTCGATACACCTGCTGCTTACCAACGATCGGATCCATGGGAACGCGATGTCATGCGTCCTCGGCTACTGCGCGATTTCGGCTGGCGAACACTGCAAGTGCTTGGCAAAGATTGGTGGAGCGATCCCGAGGGCGAACTGGCTAGGATTGTTAACGCTTTTGAACATGGGAACTCTGATGAGTGAACGACCGCAGATGACACCCGAGGGCGGCCAGACACCTGACCGTAAGCCACCGTTGATAACTGGCTGGGTAGCTTGGGTCATCATTGCGTTCGTTGTTCTAAAAGGACTGTCCTATCTGTTGCGTTTGTTTGCGGATAGCACGGGAATTGAATGAAGGCGGGATTCAATACTTAGCCTTTTTGTGGCATTGAATTCACTGGTTTCTAAATTGCCTCTCGCATGAAACTGTGTCATATTAGTCAGTCTGGAAGCTGCACCTACTTTAGTGCGGACTTTGAAACTCGTTTCGTTCTCAGGCGGCAGTTATGGCATCCTCTCCAACAACTCGCGGCGTGGTTCAGTTGATGTGTTTGGTGGCAACTGAGTGGGCGATGTTAGGCTCCTCAATCGTCGTTGCCGCCGAGCCGACGGAACCGATATCAGCGGTGCTCAATCTGAGCTTTGAAGAGCAACCGATTGGGTCGCAGTTAGTTGGGTCGCAGTTGATGGGCGATGCGAAAATAGTAAGCGGCGGCCCGACTGCGGAATTGTTTGTCGGCATGCCGCAAAAGAACCAAGCACTGATCCTCAGTCAGGCGGGTGATCATCTGCGAATTCCTGATGACCGAACCGACGGGGCACTCGATTTCACCAATGGCGATGCGATCACCTTGGAGGCATGGGTAAAGCTCGATCGAATTGGCAACGGCGCGAACGTCTACATCGTTGGCAAAGGTCGTACGTACGAACAGAAGACCATTGAGAATCAAAATTACGCGCTCCGTCTCACGGGCAGCGGGCAAGAAGCCAAAGTGAGTTTTCTGTTCGCAACGCAAGATCCAAACGACGCAACAAAATCAACTTACCATCGTTGGACCAGCACGCGCGGTTTTGCTGCGGACAATGTTTGGCATCATGTCGCAGTGAGCTACAAATTCGGTGAACCGGCGAGCATCTTGGGCTATGTCGATGGTGAATCGACCAAGGGTAAGTGGGATATGGGAGGCGAGACCAAGTTGCCACCGATCCATGATGACGACTCCGTTTGGATTGGATCATCGCGTGGTGGTGATCCAGGTAACAGTCTCGTGGGTTCTGTTGACGATGTGCGCATCTTTCGTTCGGTTGTCAGTGCAAGTGATCTGAAATCTCGCCGCAAAGTTGTCCCGCGCGTGCCCACCTGGCCGACTACTGCTGCCGATGATCGCGTCACATTTTCACTTCATCAAAACGCAGGCAATCATGCCGCTTTTCCCATGGTCGCGCCCAGCGAAACATTTCGCTTGGCGCTACCCAAACTGGCTTTGCATCGACTGCCGCTGCAATATGAGCCAGGCGGGATTCGCAAAGCTTGGAAGGGACCAGTGTTGCTGCGAGCCTTTACGCGGCTGCAACTACCCGCGGGAGAAGTTGAGCTGTTGTTGCGTAGTCCAGGTCTGTCGCGAGTGTGGCTGAATGGTGAAGTTGTGCTTTCAACTCCGGCTCGGCGGCTAAACCCAGACGCTCATCAACCATGGATCGTCTATAAACCGGACATGCCGTGGCTGAGAGTTCCCAGAGTTGGCGACAATGAGGCTCGGCAGGTGGTGACGATCGCTGACTCCCAAGTTGAATTGATTTTGGAATCGATGATTGGTTCTTCGACGACACGCTGCGAAATGGGTGAGACCTTGGTCGCTTATCGCACTGGCGATCAAATGTTCTCGTTAATTGGACCTGGCAGCGAGTCTGTTCAGTTGGTCGATCAAGAGTTTGACGTTTATCGCAACGCCATTGAAAGCGACTTAGCCAGACTAGATCGCCAACTCCTTGCCGAAACGAGCGCTGCCGAAAATGAGTTTTGGGATCGACGACATCAAATTGCTAGGCAATATCAGTCGACTTTGCCACCGCTTGCAACACCAAATGCTGTCGCTCAGTTGCCCGAAAGCAACTTGATTGATCGCTATGTCAATGCCGCCCTTTCAACATCATCGGCTGAAGATGTGCAGCGACAACCTTGGTTCAAACGCGTGGCAGATGCGGAGTTCTTGCGTCGAGTAAGCCTCGATTTATTGGGCGTTCCACCGACCGTGGAGGAGATCCTTGAACTGGAAAGCAGTACGGTACTCGACAAACGGATGGCTGTCGTTGAGCGATTGATTGAGGATGATCGTTGGGCGGATCATTGGACCAGTTACTGGCAAGATGTCTTGGCAGAGAACCCAAATATTCTCAAACCAAGTTTGAACAACTCGGGCCCCTTCCGTTTCTGGATACACGATTCTCTGCGGATGAATAAGCCGCTGGACCGTTTCGTCACGGAGTTAGTGCGGATGGAGGGGGATAGTCACGCTGGTGCGGCGGCTGGATTCGAAATGGCGGCTGAGAATGATGTGCCGATGGCTGAGAAAGCTCATATCCTGGGAAGTGCGTTCTTGGCGGTCGATATGAAATGCGCTCGCTGTCACGATGCACCTTATCATCCTTGGAAGCAGAAAGAGCTATTTGAAATCGGTGCGATGCTCAAACGCAAGACTATCGAAGTTCCACCGACGAGCAGTGTGCCAAAAGAGTTCTTCGAACGAAAAGGGAGAGAATCACCGATTACGTTAACTTTGCAACCTGGCGACAAAATCGAGCCAGCATGGCCATTTGCAGAGTTTGGTGAAGGGACCGTTGCCGCAGAGTTGTTGGGGCGTCCTGATTCAACGCGTGAGCAATTGGCGGTACTGCTAACGCGCGCTGAGAATCAACGCTTTTCACAGGTTATAGTAAATCGAGTTTGGACCCGGTTGATGGGCTGGGGATTGGTTAGTTCGGTCGACGATTGGGATGACTTGAGCCCTCGCAACCCGGCTTTATTGGATTATCTCAGTCGCGAATTTGTCAGCTCAGGGTACGATCTGAAGCAGTTGACTAAGCTGATCGTTGCGTCGGAGGTTTATCAGCGGAAGTCGATCGATGGTTCCCAGGTCGACGAATCGTTGGCCTACACCGCTCCCTGGCATCGGCGGCTGACGGCGGAGCAAGTGGTCGACTCGGCTCATGCCGTATCTGGGATACCACTTTCAACGGAGGCAATTACGTTTGATCCTGAGGGTTCGCAGGCTATTCAGAATTTCCTGAACCTTGGGCCGGCTCAACGCGCATGGCAGTTGACTTCGTTGTCGAACGAACGCGACCGTCCTAGTCTCGCTCTCCCCAAAGCTGCGGCCGTGGTGGAGTGCATGGAAGCGTTTGGATGGCGATCTTCCCGGCAATCGCCGACTAGCCACCGTGAGACCGAACCCAATGTCGTCCAACCTGGAGTCGTTGCAAACGGCAATTTGGCTGGTTGGGTAACTCGCTTTACAGATGATTCTGCGTTTACTGTGGAAGCCTTGAAAGCAGAAACGCCCGAACAGTATGTAGACCGATTGTTTCTTCGAGTCCTTAGTCGCCATCCTCGTGAAGAGGAGAGTCGCACCTTTGTTGCCGCGTTGCAAAGCGGATTTAAGGACCGTGTACGTGAGCCTGAAAAATCCGAGCGTTTACCACCGGTGCATCGCGGCTTCGTAACTTGGTCCAATCACTTTACCATTGAGTCGAATACGCTGATGAGGGATGTAGAGCGGGAGATCGCGGCTGGTCCGAAGCCAACTGAACGCTTGACGGATTCCTGGCGGACGCTTGCTGAAGACGCTGCTTGGGCGTTGTTGAATACACCGGAATTTCAATTCTTGCCTTAGCGTGAAGAACATCCTGAATGCGCTTATCAACCTTCCAGTCCGCTCAAAAGTACTAACGTCCAGGCTGCTCATATCTCCAATCTTGATGGCCGTCGTAGAGCATGCTTTCATCTACGATCTTGAATAGGTTTGGATCGTAGGACTGCAACGCTTCGCGGGTTGTAATGGGGCGGGGAGTGCCAACGGGAGGAAAGCCCCGGCCGGCTGCGTCGAAATAAGCCTCTACGCCAGCGGCCCAATACTCGGCTGGGGTTCTGGCTGCAGGTGTCCCTTTCCAAAGCCCCTGCTTCAAGGCAGAATCGAAAGCTTCACGCATCCGAAGATCGAACTGGACATCCATGCGCGGAATCGGTTCGGAGGATTTGTCCCAGATCAAACGCTGTTCATACTGCTGCGAGTCACGGCGTACGGTTGCAAAACGCTCGTCAACTTCACGACTGGCAGCAACAAAAAAGACCGCCTTGGCCATTAGCCCCACCAACAAGCAGCGACCAGCGGCTGGATCCCCTTCGCCACCGAGCAAGTTTTCTTGCGGCACAACGATGACCTTCTTGTCGCTCGTGTAGTCGAAATAACGTGCCGTCGCAGGGCTAGCTTTACTGCGTTCGTCAGCGAACTCTGGCAAATCGGTTAGCAGTTCACCTTTGGCCAATACGACAACTCGTGCATTGTCATTGATCAAGGTCTTTAAAAGATCGTGTCGGTAAGCGAATAGCTTGCGTATCGTATCGTTGGCTTTCAGTAACGCTACATCGCTGGTCTTGGCAGAACCGAGTACTGGGAACTCACGAGCCCATGTGAATTTTTTATAGTATGGATCGAATTTGAATTTCTCAGGCGGCGCGATCACGCTGGGTTGCTTCTGGACAGGCGTGAAGCGCCAATCGTTCTTCGGCGATAGTTTGAATGTTTCCCGTACCAGTTCATAGCCTTCCGGATCATAGTCCTTGAGTTGTTCGCGTGTGCCAATAGCGGAGTGATTCCAGTTGTTGACGCGGTTGCAATCGAAGTAGGCTTGAGCGATCTCGGCCCAATACTCACCCGCGTTTGAACCTGCATAAGCGAATTTGTAGCGGCCTTGATCAACCGCATGGCGGTACACATGGCGCAGGCGATCGCTCCAACTGGGGTCGATTCGCCGTAGGGCTGCATCGATCGTATGACAGAACTCATGGACAGCAATACTCTCGTCGTCGTATCGATCGAGCGCGAGATTCAGCAAATTCTCTTCACCAAAACTGGTTACATCGAAACCGCCGGTACCGCGCACACGTTCGTTTTGAAACGCTGGATTGGGATGATTTCGATACTCGGGCATATCGGTGTAGACTTGGTTCTTGCCGATGATGATCAGACGCGTTCCATTCTCTGCCATAGCTTTGATGATGTCGGGGCGGTCGGCGAGCATATGCGTCACGATGTCATAAGTTCTCACGAGGGCCGCGTCGTCTACGTCCGCTCCAGCCGTACAAGGCAGTCCGCTGATATCGATAAACTTCTTGTAGAACGCACGAGCCGCTTCGCGATCTTTGTCGCGCACTTTTTCAAAGTACGATTCAGGTGGCTCGATAACCTGCGGCTGCGCCGAGTTCTCCGACTTGGCAGGGGAATCATCCGCTACGCCTGCCAGTTGAAATAGGCCAACAAGCGCGAACCAGCAAACAAGCCCAGGGGTTGATAGGTAATGTGACTTCATGAGGTAAATACTTGAGCGGATAAGAATTTTGATTGAGTGATCTTGGAGTTCTTGGGCGACCGCGCGGATCAGTTTTCCAAGTGTTTGGGCACATCCCAAACATGGACCGTTCCTTCGCCATTTGCGGTGATGGCAGATAAATCATGGCAGAGTCTAGCTGGGACTACAGTATAGCCAGTGCTTCATCCACATTCGATTTGGGTAGCGGAATGCGTCAAGCATTTCGAGTAGCCACCGTCGCCAGACGGTGGACACGATGCGGGGTGACTAACCACCGCTTGGCAGCGGCGGCTACCGCGGCCCCCGAAAGCCTTGACGGCTTCTTGACGGCTTCCGCTACCCAATGATCAACAAGCCCTCAAGCATTTCGTGAGTAATGCGGTCTCACTCGAAAGCCTTGACGGCTTCCGCTACCTCATCCGCTACCTCATTGAGTCGAGACAATCGAAGTGCTTAGGTCGCATCCGGCAGAATGCGACCCACCAGATACCCGCCACTTTATCGGCTGCTGAGGTGCAGTTTCAGATGATGACCAGTCACAGATTCTGCGCAGGCAACAATCTGCTCTGGGGTGCCTT
>JANRMD010000141.1:0-36299 GCA_033761895.1 Pirellulaceae bacterium
GTGTGCGACCTCCTTCACTCCTCACTCCTCAGTCCTCACTCCTCACTCCTCACTCATCACTCCTCACTCCTCACTCCTCACTCCTCACTCCTCACTCCTCACTCCTCACTCATTCCTCACTCATTCCTCACTCATTCCTTACTGCTTACTCCTTCCGAATCCTGCAAGTAAGCAATCAAGTCACGAATCTCTTCGCGGCTGAAGGTATCGAGTAAACCTTCGGGCATGGGCGAACGGTCGAGTTGCTTGTGTTCTTCGATTTCACTTTTGTCAATTTCAACCACCGAATCTGACTTTAGCGAATCGGTTTGGATACGAATCTTTTGCGATCGATAATCCCCTTCAATCAAGATCCGGCCGGTGTGAATATCACCTGACTGAGTGACGATTGAGTCCAATTGGAAATTCTCGGCCACTGAACGCGAAGGAGTCAAAATCGATTCCAGTAAATCGCGAGGGCTGAAGCGTCGACCGACAAATGTTAGATCTGGTCCAAACGCTTTTCCCTCTCTGCCCATGCGATGACATCGAGCACATAACGCTTCACGAAAGACCTTCGCTCCCCGTTCGCGATCCCCTTCAATCAATGCGACTGTTGTCATCTCAGCTAGTTCATCGATGCTCCACTTTTGGACAAGCGAACGTGGCGGGCCACTTACCACCGCAACTTCTGCTTGGGCATTCAGGACTGGCGCTAGCCTCTCCCGCTCGACGTTTGAAAGCGATGCTAGGCTAGCTTCGCGTATTTCAGCCATGAACTTGGGAAGCCCTTCGCCGCCAAGCATTCTGTCTGCACCTTGAAGCAATTCGAACTGCAAACGCCTCTGCGATTCGGTCCAGCCAGTGCGTTGTTGCCGCAGTGCCAGCAAGCCTGCGATTTGATCTTCTTGCTGTGTGCTGGCCAGTAAGTCGTTGGCGATTCGCTCGATCGACTTTTCTGACTTCAGTTCCCCTAGCATTAACGCCACACGTTGCCGTAACTCAACGGATGACGCTTGAGGTGCAACATGCAGCACACGATTATCTGGCCAAGTAGCAAGCAGCTTTGCAACAACCTCCGAACTCTTGGCATTCACCGCAGCCTTGTTCGACCGCCAACACCATTCGCAAAGTCGAACCCAAACTAAACGCGACGATAGATCCAAGGCTGCGGGATCGAACTTCAGCCACCGTTCAAGCACCTGCGAAACCTGTGCAGCATCCATGGCTTGAGCCGCCGCCAAGCTGCCGTACAGCCATGCTTGATCATCCGTCAATCTAGCAACCTCGCGCCGCCATGATTGTGCTGGCATGCGTTCGAGTGCGATGCGGGAAGCGTGCCGAATAACTGGATCACTATCGGCCAAGTGGTTCAGAACCAGCTTCAAACCGCCAGTATCTCGGTTGCGTGAAATCTGCTCGAGTTGTTTTCTGGTTTCGATCTGCTTTGCGGAAAACTCCGCAGCCGACTGCTCGTGAGCTTCAGCGATAGGCGTCTTTTCCTGTTCCTTGCCAGTGGTTAGTGCGGTGATGCGGTAAAGCGATGATTGTGTTTTGCGGCCCCCTGTAATCACATACATGGCCCCGTCGTCACCACGGGCTACGTCGGTAACATTCAATGGTCGGCCTTGCAAAAACAATTCCGCCTGAGCTCGCCAACCAGCCCCTCGCGGCACCACATGGACGGCTAACGCCCGACCATAAGTCCAATCGAGCAAATACATAGCATTTCGATAAGGCTCAGGAAACGCGAGCTTAGGATCGCAAAATACCGCTGTCGGCGAGCTTCGACCGATGGTCAACACGGACGGTAGATTTTCAGGTTGGTCGTGAAATCGCGGCGGCATCTTGTTGCTCGCCGTTCGATATCCCACATCGCCGCCGGGAAACAACGCGAGCACGCGTGTGGGCCGATACCAGGGGGTTCCCATATCGTATTCGTTGTCTGCATCGAATGTGAATAGTTCACCGCTTGGATGCGCCGCTATGCCGTACGGGTTCCGCAGACCGCCGCAGAGAATCTCCCACTTGGTTGGATTCAATCGCATCCCCAACAGGTATCCTTCACCACGTGAATCATTGGCCCAATGTCGCAGGGGCGATGTCAGATCGGTAACATTGTCACGAGGCAACTCGACACTATCGCCATGAATCGAATACAGCCAGCCGTTGTTGATGGTCAAGTCGTTTCGTCCATGCCCGACACTGCCAGGAAATTCCCGCAGTCGCGTTACGCTCTTGGCTTTAGCATCTTCACTGAGCTGCACGCGGTACAGCGCTTTGGAGTTGTTCGCATTGGCGTAAAGGTCATTTGAATTGAACGCCAGCCCACGGCATTCCTTCAGATCAACCTTGATCGCTTCAACTTTTTCGACGTTCGAATGCTCTGCATTGAAAGTCATTCGCAGCAGACCTTCGTCTTCCCGCGACACGATCGCTCGGCCTTGCTCATCGAAGGTCAAGCTGATCCAAGAGCCTTCACCCGCTTGAGCTGTCCGCAACAACGCGACTTGAAAACCTGGGGTCGTCCAGAATTTAGGTTGTACCTTCTCCGTATCGCTGCCTTTGGCTTGCTGCCACTGCTCGTAGTTTTCGATCGGTGAGAGAGACGCATCGCGCCGACCCGCTCCCCACAGTTCAGCCCGCACCAAACCCTGCGTCTGGACTTTCGCTGGTGCACCGTTCAACAGCCAAGCGTCGTCGGAGAAGACTCGCACGACATTGCCAGACTTAAGTCGGACTTCAAACTCAATTGCCACCGCAGCCGGCCCAGCTACCGTATCGACTTGAATCGAAAATGCGTTGTCGCCCGCTTTCAACCAGTCCGTGACATCGAGGCTCTGCAGTTGGCAATACGGTTCCAACTTCAAGGCGACCACATCATTGATCGAAACCGAAACTTGAGCAAAATCGGCCGCCAGTTTCATGCGGCCACTCACAACCGCATCGTCGAACGTTACAGACCGCGACAGGACGTAATGAGTTTCACTCGAATTGTTCGAAGCGATCCATTGCGGTAAGTTGTGTTCGCCCGCAAGCAAGCGAACGGAACACATCCAAACTGAGCAAACAAGACACAGACAGAAAACCCAGGTTTTCATGATGGACCAGCCAGATTAACTTTTGATTCGAGAATAACCCGCATCGACGCCGCACAGTTACTATACCTTAGTCTTGCGTGATTGCGATGTTACGCCTACGTGAGCGCCGGTGTTCTCGCTTAATGGCATTCACTTCCGAAGCAACTGGTTCTTAAGCGGTGCTTGCGAACCCACTGCCTTGCCGGCTCCGCATTGGCTGTGCCTATCGACGTCTCTGTCTGGTCCGGTTTTTTGGAGCGCGGACGCCCTCGTCCGCTGAACCTTCCGCTTATGCAAACACAACCCGTTTCAAGCTCGTTGGTTTTTGGGTAGCGGAATGCGTCAAAGCATTTCGAGAGTTAATTGACCGAACGGGCCGGAGGTGGAGAGACGTGAACGCAGGATTTAGCTGAAAAGCCGTAATTTCACCCAGTAAACTCCGTGGCGATCAGCGAAAAGTGTCTAAATTTTTCGGAATTTCGCGTAAGGTTGCGTTTCTGCTAACGTGGATACAGCAACCAGATTCGAGATGTAGAGCTCACAGCACAGAGCCAAGGCATTTGGGGGAGCAAATGGGAAAATCGCTCCTAGCTTGGCTCATTGGAAACAATGATGCGAACGCCGGATACACGTCAAAGTTTGATCGCTCGCCTGCATGACGCGGGAGACGCAGCAGCTTGGGTGGAATTTTGCGCGATTTACGAGCCGACTATTTTCCGCATTGCTCGCAAATATGGCTTGCAAGACGCGGATGCCCGCGAAGTCACCCAGGAAGTCCTACTAACGGTCAGTCGCAAAATTCAAGCGTTCGACATGACGCGCGACGGTCGCTTTCGAGGCTGGCTAGCTCGAATTGCTCGCAACGCAACCGTGGATCTACTGCGGCGGCGCAAAGCGCCTGCCATCGGCGGAAGCGATTTCGTCAGACGCCTGTCCGAAGTTCCAAATGCGGTCGATCCGGATGAACTCGAGGACTTCGAGATCGAGGCCAGACGCCAGCAGTTTCGCTGGGCCGCTGACCAAGTTCGTCATCTGGTCAATACAAAAACTTGGCAAGCCTTCTGGCTATCCGCTGTCGAAGGCAAGCCAGGTGAGCAGGTTGCCAAGCAGTTAGGGATGAGCGTCGGAGCGGTGTATGTGGCCCGCTGCCGAACGCTGGCACGAGTGAAGAGTTTGTTGGCCCCATATCGGGAGTCGGAATCATGATTGCATCAGGAGGCCCTTGTTACGGAGATCGTCTGGTAAAGTTGCTTGAGTCGCAATTGACCCCTGCCGATGAACGCGCTGTTACCGCCCATCTAGATCATTGCGAAGCCTGCCGCGAGGAACTGAACCAACTGGCGGGTACTGTCGATCTCTGGCAAGAGACTCGTACCGTACTTAGCGACACGACCGAATTGAGTAGCTCGCCAGATGTTACCTTTTCGGTTTCAGAACGAACGTTTGCATCTTCAAACAATTGGATCACAGGTCTGCTTGAACCCAGTGAAGAGCCTGGCACGCTCGGTAAGTTGGATGGTCGAGTGGTTCAAGCGGTTATCGGTCAAGGCGGAATGGGGGTCGTGGTCAAAGTCTGGGACAGCCAGCTGCATCGACCACTGGCGATTAAGTTGTTATCGCCCATGTTGGCCAGCACGGGCACCGCTCGTCAACGCTTCTTCCGCGAAGCCCAAGCGGTTGCAGCAGTGGTCCACCCGAATATTGTTCCGATTTACGCCGTCACCAGTGAAGGTTCTTTGCCATATATTGTCATGCCACTGGTCGGAGGTGGCAGTTTGCAACAACGCATCGAACGTGAAGGACCACTTCCTATTGGCGATGTTTTGTCCATCGGCTTGCAGATCGCGGAAGCACTTATCGCGGCTCATAAACAGGGCATCATTCATCGCGATATCAAGCCCGCGAATATCCTGATCGATGAAGGTGGGCATCGTGTTATGCTTAGCGATTTCGGACTCGCTCGCGTTCTTGATGATGCCTCGATGACGGCTAGCGGCATGGTCGCAGGCACACCAAACTACATGAGCCCCGAACAGGCTCGCGGTGAATCGGTCGACGCGCGATCCGACTTGTACTCGCTCGGCGCGGTACTCTACACCATGGCAACCGGACATCCGCCAGTCCGCGGGGACTCGCCACTGGCCGTGCTCCGTCGCGTCACGGAGGAAAAGCCCAAAGTTGTACACGATCTGAACGAAGCCATGCCCGCGTGGCTTGATCGATTGATCGGCCGCTTCTTAGCCAAGTCCGCGGATCATCGAATCGCATCCGCTGAAGAGGCTGCGGAGCTGCTTCGCGGTTGCCTCGCGCACCTGCGAGCCCCTTCGCGAATGGAATTACCATCAAGCCTCGCTCGCCGCTCGCGTTGGCGAAGTGTATTTGCAGCTTGTCTGCTTGCGAGTTGCTTTTTGGGTGTTGGCTACGCGTCGATGGTAGAAGGTCCCTTTAGGCACTTCCTCATGCATAGTGTTTTCAACCAGTCGGAACCCGCGAGTTCCACGCAAGCTAAGCCAAGCTACGGAGTCCAACAACCAGCCATCCCTACCATCATCGATTTTGAAGATAGCGCTTGGCGAGCGCAAATGCAGAGGATATCGGATGAGCTAGAAAAGCTGAAAGAAGAGCTCCAATGATTCATTCTTTGGATGGCAATCAAATCCACCGTTTATGGTGGCGGAAGCCGTCAAGGCTTTCGTGGGCGACCTCAGGTCTCGCGAAAATGCTTGAGGGCTTGTTGATTATTGCGCCACGGGCAGCCGTGAGCCGACCGTTGATTTTGTGAGCCGTCGGCACTAGCGGCCTGTTTAGTTTGTGAGCCGACGGCGCTAGCCGCGGGTGACCGAAGGAGCAATCGTTCATACCTAATAAACCTGCCAATGCAGAATAATCACCAGTTCAACTTGCATTGGCACGAGCCAAATCCATGCACGTACCAAACTTCGAGCCCCGCGGCTTGCGCCGACGGCTCACAATATCAACAAACCCTTGATTATTGGGTAGCGGAAGCCCTCAAAGCTTGAGAGAGGCCACAGTACTCTCGAAATGCTTGACGCATTCCGCTACGAGATATGAATTATAATTCGTCAGTTTCAAACTCATAGGAATCACCATGTCGACATCCCCAATCGCTTCTACTGAATCCCCAATCATTCCACGCCGTCGATCTCGTCGCCTCTGGCTACTCGGTTTAGCGGGGATAGCCCTGCTGGCAGGCATGTGGATCGTCAACATTGTCATGGAAAATCGCTACCTAGCAGAGCAAAGTCGCAGGGCGCATGCTGAACAAATGCGACTAATCTCAATTAACGACGGCGAACCCCAAGCAACTCGGAACGTACCCCTCGGCACAATAGCTGCCAACCAACGATTCGCACAAGCTTCTGCACCCAACACATTTAATACGCAACTCAATACCGCCCCGTTCATTACAGCGCCGCTCAGTACAGCGCCGCTCAGTACAGCGCCGCAGCAACCCAATTTGCAATATGCTCCAGCAGCGAGCTACAGTACCTACCAATCTCACCGGCAAGATCCAGCCGAAATCGCGGCAACAAACGAGATCAATCAACTGCGCAACCAACTGCGAGTTGCCACGGGTGATCAAAAAAAGGAACTCCGTAAATCGCTGGCCGAAGCGGTGGGCAAGTTGTTTGACACCCGTCATGCGGCTCAAGCCAAACAAGTCGAGAAGCTAGAAGCTGAACTTACCGAAGCTAAAGAACTGCTGAAGAAACGTGGCGAGCGTAAAGATGAGATCGTGGAACGTCGCATCGCAGAGTTGCTCCAGTCCGCTGACGACCTCGCTTGGAATCGCGAGATCGGCAGCCAACCGACGCCAACTACCAATTACCCAGTAGCTCCGAACGCTTATCCACAGTATCCACAGCCGCCCCTCCCATACAATAATCCTAACGGTATCTATAAAGTTCCTCAAAGTGGAGGCTATCCAGGGGAAGTAAATCCTTACGGCGGATTCCAACCAGCACCGGGAATTTATAACTCGAATCCACTCGCTCCTTCGTCGGCACCGGCCCAGTTGCTTCCGATGAGCACAGTGGAATCGGGTTCGATTGATACAACCTCCAGCTATGCTGAACCCTCTGCTACGACCGTTTCCCCAGGCCCCTCCGGTACCCCTGGCCCCTCGAGTACACCTGGCCCCTCGAGTTCACCTGTGCCCTCGAGTAACCCTGGGCCCCTGAGTTCAACCAGCCCCTTGAGCCCTGCAAACGTTGCTAGCCCGTCCATAATTTTGCCGCTGATAAACGCTCGACCAGAGGAGGCGGTGCAGATATTTGTTGCATCGCTTCAGACAGGTGACACGACTGCGGCTGCGCAGCTGTTAACAACCGAAGCCCGCAAGCAATTGGCACAGGCCAATTTCCAGATTCAAGCGTTAGGTGGAACGACCGAATTCAGAGTTTTAGGCTCCACATACACTGACTTAGCAAAAAACGTAGCCTTGGTCGATTCGACTTTGGAACAAGCCGGCCAACCACAACCCTTAAACACGGTTTTCGAATGCAGACGTGAAAACAGTGGCTGGTTTATCTCGGGCATGGCAATCCAGTTAAATGGTCAGACAACAATGACCCTCGAATTCGAAAATCCAGCGTCATTGGCCACATTGAAGACTTCGATCGACTCGGCATTTAAAAATACTAACCTCGAGCCTGGAACTGTAAGTACTGGAACTGTGAGTGATAGCGGGTCAAAACAGCCATCGGCACCGACTTCCCAATTTGCAAGTTCCTCGCTCGAAAGCTCGAAAGCAGTGATCGAAGCCGCCTACGCTTACGAAGAGGCACTTCAACTGGCTGTGGAAGGTCGCTTGCTCTGGCAGAAGGGGCTCACCAACTCAAACGACTACACCTCAAGCAAACGCAAAGCCGCTAAAGCGAAAGCAATTTGGGCGGCTATCAGTCGAGACCTACAAACTCGAACGCAGATCTTGGAAGAAGAAATCTCCACGAAAGAACGCGAGATAAGTGAACTCAAATCCGAAGCACAGCGTGAAAAACTCGTATTTGAAAGAACTAAGCTTGTATCCGAATTAACATCGCTCCACGAAACCCGAGCTTGGGCCGTCGATTTCGAAAAGCAATCGCTCGAGCCGCTCGAAAAAGACCTCGAACAGAGCGATGACAAAAATCCCGATACTAAGCCCGACACCAAGCCTGACCCAGAACCCAAGGGACAAAGCCCGAATGAGTAATAGTTAATGAATAATTAAAAATGCAAAATGAACCAGCAACCGCTGCCGCCTCGCCATTTTGCATTAACCATTACTCATTAACCATTCTTTACCCATGAACAACCCATTGCACCAACTGCTTAAACGACGGCGCCTTGCCTTGCATCAAAATCCCGATGCGGAATATGCGCCCGCCAACCCACACGCAGAACACAGTGAAGGCAATGATACCAATCGTCGAAACCACCTGCTCCCAAGGCC
The DNA here is from genome assembly GCA_033761895.1 of Pirellulaceae bacterium. Lineage (GTDB taxonomy): Bacteria > Planctomycetota > Planctomycetia > Pirellulales > Pirellulaceae > Aureliella. The sequence continues at coordinate 8,515 of JANRMD010000141.1, forward strand.
GCACGTTGGCCTCCATCGCTTGACGTAAAAGCATCATCATCGGCGTCGTAGGCGGAAACAGCGAAACGGCCCTAGCAACAATGCCATCAGGGTTCTTGATGATCAGTCCCACAAGCATCATCGGCAAAATGATGGGCATCATCACCGGCAACATCAACGCTTGAGGCTCCTTCATATCACTGCAAGCCGCCCCAATAGCACTGAACAGAGAACCGTACATGATGACGGCCAGTACCAAGTAGAACAAAAACCATAAGAGCAAAGTCAGCGGAATATACTCGCCGAAGCCATAGTAGTTAACAGCGAACAACGTGCCCGCCACGTAAACAACCGATAACAACAAAGCCACGCCAATCATCCCCATCAGCTTGCCCATCATCAGCTGAAACGGTTGGACCGAACCCAGCAGCACTTCGGAGATCTTCTGCATCTTCTCCTCCAGCACACTTTGCAGCAGCGGCGTTGATCCAACCATCACCATCATGAACATCAGCATCATCATCCCTAAACCAACGGCCAACTGAGCCGCGGTCTTGAGGTTGCCTTCGTCATCGATCGCATTGCCCTTTTCGTCAAGAGTCGTCAGCCCCAACATCACCACCGGAGGCTTTTGATCGAAGATGGCTTTTTGCGTTTTCTCATCGACATTCGTCAGTCCAAACCGCGTAATCAACGTGACTTGAATCAACGACCAGCGATAGAAATCAATAGCACCCGCATTCGTAGGCACCGTTTGAAAGCGACACAGCGCAGGGTCTTCGCGGTCATCCGCCTGCTCGTCTGGCGCCGCTGGTTTCGGTTTCCCAATTGCACCCAGAATTGCCGTCAAGGTCGCGCGTTGATTGTTCGCGTCAGGTCCGATCTCGAGAAACCCAATGATCTCATGGTCTTTGACTCGTTTCGAAAGTTCAACGCGCTGTGACTCCACAGCTGCCTGATCGGAGCCGCTCGGTGGAACAATTTCAAGCTTAAACTCAGGCGACGAACGCTCACCGGTTTTCTTGTTTACGGTATCCTGCGCATTCCGCTTTTCAACTGCGGTTTGCAGAATGGGAGCGATCTTGGCGCCCGGCGTCCGATCCACAATCGCAATCTTCTGCGAGCTGCGATCCTCAAGCTTCTCCGTGATGATCGATACCACCACGCTGCCGCACATCAATACGGGCATCAAGAAGATGCCTACCAAGAACGCCTTCGTCCGTACCGTTGCGTTGAATTCCCGAAAAGCAATCACCCAAATCTTACGCATAGCTTTGATTCGATCTCAAGTTATCGTTGGTTTCAGTTTATCGTTTTATCATTACTTGAACGTAAACTACTCGCCTTGAAGAGCAGGCACAGCCGTCTCGTCAGACTCTTCGGCAGTTGGATTGGCAATTCGCACAAAGATGTCATGCAAGCTCGGTCGACTGACTTCAAAGTGCACAACTCGTCCCAGTTCACACAGTCGATGCAGAATTGCCTGAGTATCGACCCCTCCTGCAACTCGCAACTCCTTAAAGTGCCCCAGATCCTTCGCATCGGAAACACCGCGAATACGTTGCAACTCACCGACGCCGACTGCGTTCCCTTCAACACGAACGCGAATCATGTCGGTGCCGTATTGATTTTGAATGGACTCAAGTGTCCCATCGAGCACTTTGTCACCGCGGTAGATCATAAAGATGTAGTCGCACATGACTTCTGCCGTGCGCATATCATGCGTCGAGAAGATGATCGTTGTCCCTTCTTGATGCAATTCGATTACCGCTTTGCGAATCGCTTCGTTGTTCACCGGATCGAGTCCACTGAAGGGCTCATCCAGTAACAAGAGTTTAGGCTTCGAGACCACCGACGAAATGAACTGGACTTTCTGAGCCATGCCTTTCGAAAGCGTTTCGACTTTCTTTTCACGCCAGTCAATCAAGCCCAAACGTTCGAGCCATTCGTCAACGAGCGCAGAAGGCCTCCGCAGTCCTTTGAGTTCCGCGTGAAAGCACAGCACTTCGCGGACTTTCATTTTCTTATAAGTGCTGCGTTCTTCCGGCAAGTAACCCACCAGATCGTTGGCGGCTCCAAACGTATCGGCCCCCAGCACCCGCACAATGCCTTCGTCTGGATAGATGATTCGCATGATCATTCGCAATGTGGTCGACTTGCCCGATCCGTTGGGACCGATAAAGCCATACACACAACCTTCCGGCACAGTCAGCGTCAAGTTCTTGACTGCTTGCACATTCGAAAAGGCTTTCTTGACTTCGATTAACTCAACTGCATTCAATATGACACCTGGTGCGAACTACTCTAAAGGAAATCGCGCTGACAACTGTGTAGCGGAAGCCGTCAAGGCTTTCGAGGGCCACGGCAGTACTCACGAAATGCTTGACGCATTCCGCTACCGGGAATCCGAAATGCTTGACACATTCCGCTACGAGACTCCCACGCATTTTCGCCTTATCAGCCTGTATCTTGGCTCGAACGCCTCGGAAATTAGGCGGTTTTGCTTGACATTTCAAAAAAATAGGGAGAGCCGCGTCGCCGTGACCCTCCCTTTTTGCAAAGTCAACTAAAAACCGCGAACAACTCTACCAAATCCGAACCCGCTTTTCGGGAGCGATGTACATCGGATCGGTCGGCTTGATCTCAAACGCCTTGTAAAACGCGTCCATGTTGGAGACGATGCCGTTCGCACGATACTGGCTCGGTGAGTGCGGATCGGTGATCAAGCGTTTACGCAGTTCAGGTTCGCGATACAGGCGTCGCCAAATCTGTCCCCAGCCCAGGAAGAAGCGCTGATCGCCAGTCAAGCCATCGATCACCGGTGCTTCTTTGCCACCGAGCGACAGCCGGTAAGCCGCGTACGCGCAAGCCATGCCGCCGAGGTCACCAATGTTCTCACCAAGAGTCAGTTTGCCATTGACGCTCATATCTTCAAAGGGCTTGTAAGCGTTGTACTGGTCGGTCAATTGCTGAGCGCGGCGTTCGAACTCCTCACGATCTTCGATACTCCACCACTTGCGCAAGTTGCCGTCGCCATCGTACTCGCTACCTTTGTCATCGAATCCGTGGCTGATCTCATGACCAATCACGCCGCCGATCCCACCATAATTGACGGCATCATCTGCATCGAGATTGAAGAACGGTGGTTGTAGAATAGCCGCTGGGAAAACAATCTCATTCATGACTGGGTTGTAGTAAGCATTAATCGTTTGCGGAGTCATCCCCCACTCGGTGCGATCGATGGGACCGCCTAGTCGATCGACATCGCGTTGAAACTCCACTTCTGCTGCTCGCATGTAGTTGCCAACCAGGTCATCCGCTTTGATAACCAGTTTCGAATAATCTTTCCAAACATCGGGGTAACCGATTTTGGTGGTGAACTTCGAAAGCTTCTCATGCGCTTGCTTCTTAGTGACTGGACTCATCCATTCCAGCCCATCGATACGCTGAGCGAACGCGCCTTTAAGATTATCGACCAGTTCCTTCATGCGTTCTTTAGCGCGCGGAGGGAAATGCTTGTCGACATAAAGTTTGCCCACGATCTCTCCGAGCACTCGGTCGCAAGCTTCCACACCTTTTTTCCAAAGTGGTTTCTGCTCTTCAACGCCGCTCAAGAGAGTCTCATGGAATTGAAAGTGACGCTTTTCTAGGGCTTCGGTTAGATCCATTGCATAAGCATCGATCACTCGGAAGGTGTAATAGTCCTTCCAGGTGTCCAGAGGGACTTCGACCAGCAACTTGTTCACACCTTCAATGAAGCTTGGCTGACGCACGATGAACTCGTACTGCTTGCTGACACCCAGCACTTCCAAATAAGCCTTCATCGCAAAGTTGCTCATCTGGCCCGCGAGCTCTTCTTGATTGACTTTGTTATAAGTCTTCACGGGGTCGCGATTCTCGACCCGAGCCCACTGGATCGCAGCGATTTTCTTTTCGAGGGCCAATAGTTGTTCCGCAGTTTCGGCGGGCTTGGGATGCTTGAACGCGGTCAACATATCTTGCATGTAAACCTGCAAGCCTTTGCGAATATCTGCAAACCGTGGCTCATCCGACAAGTAGTAGTCGCGATCAGGCAGCGTAATTCCTGCTTGAGTGAGATAGACGGTGTACTGATCGCTCTTCCGCGCGTCCGGCGAGATGTAACCCGCCATGACACCGACTACCCCTTTGCGTTGCAGGCTGCCAGCCACTTTCGACAGTTCAGCGACTGATTTGACCGCTGCGATTTCGTCGAGCAGGCCTTGGATCGGTTTAGTTCCCAGCTTTTCTCGCAGTTCCAGATTCGTCAGACTGCGGTAGAAGTCACCCACTTTCTGCGCGTCGCTGCCTGGAGCCGCGTTCTTGTCCGCCGCGGCTGCTTCGATCAGCGTCCGGATCGCTGCCTTGGTTTCATCTTCGAGCACCGAGAACGAGCCGTAATTTGACCGGTCCGCTGGGATTTCGGTCGACTTCAGCCAGTTCTCATTGACGTATTCGTAAAAGTCTGTTCCAGGCGAAATCGTTTTGCTGATGTTCTTCAGTTCGATACCTGAAACGCCCTTCCCCTCAGCCGGTTCAGCCGCCCTAACATAAGGCCCTACCCCAACTCCAGCCGCCATCACCACCATAGCCAAGCCGACTCTGGTTAGTTTCCCCATGAATTCGTCCTTTCAAAACAAGCCCAATGTAAAAATGAATCCCGTGTCGCACTTAGCAAACGCGTCCCTGTTCGTTAACGCGTCGCCCTGAAGGCAGATTTCCGTAGCCATCTAGCCCGACCTATCCGAACGTCTGCACACGTATCCTATCCCCGCCGCCTAGGTTCCTGAACCCCGTCGGTTTATCCGACTCAACAAAAAATCTGTCGCCCAATCTAGTCCTACCGCCGTAATTCGCTAAAATGCCAAGATGAACGCGAGTTCGTGCATCCGTAGCTCAACTGGATAGAGCATCGGTCTTCGGAACCGAGGGTTGGGAGTTCGAACCTCTCCGGGTGTACTTTTGATTTTGAATGACATGCCCTGTCATCTTCTGCCAAGTCTCTATCTGGCAACGGCTTACGCTCACGGCCTTCATCATTTCCCGTCGTTCGAGCATCTACCCCTTCTGACGGCAACTGCCTTGAGTTGCCATGCTCGGCCACAGAAATGCTGCTGTAGCGCTGCAACTTCTCTTTCCACTTAGCCCTTCTCACCTCCTGTCTGGTAGGTTTGGCGCGTGGTTTTTCGACGGGTGGAAGTACGACATCTGATCGCAAACTGGGCAGCTTACCAACAGCTTCAACCATGTCCGAAAGGTTGGTGTGCGTATACACGTTCATCGTTAGACGGATGTCGGAGTGCCTCGCCAAAGTCTGCGCCGTTTTGGGTGAGACTCCTCCCTTCTCCAAGTTGGTAATAAACGTATGGCGGTTCGCATGAAAGTCCGCAAATAGCCCAGCTTGGTTCTTGTACCGCAGAAAGTCTGAGCGTTGTCGCACTTCACGTTCCTCGTCCGACTCCGCCTCGGCGATCCAAGCCGCCCGTGCGACGCTGAGATCTCGCTTCATCATCTTCGATGTCCGCCGATCAAAACCGCTCGTTTCCTTTGTAAGTGGAAACAGCAATTCTTCGTGCGTCGGCACCCGGACTGCCAACCAATCCTTCAAGCGTTCGACGACCTCTGGATGGAGTACCTGAACATCCTTTCGTCGTCGCTTACTATATGTGGCGGCCACAGTTACGAAGGGCGGATTCTGGTCAAGCTCCAACGATGCCAGCGTCAAACTGGAAATTTCCCCACGACGGTATCCGGTCCAAGCTGAGAGAATGTACATCATCGCGCGATCAACTCCCGCAATCGATTCGACCGATTTCCCAGTCTCGGCCGCACGAATCAGTCGCTGAAACTCCTCAACGCCCAGCGGTCGACGATCATGGCGACGGTCGGTTTCCACGTTCAGCTTCGGAATCTCTGATATAGGGTTAGTCTTAATCAGAGATCGCTTCTGCAACCAGCGGCAGAACTGATGCATCGCCTGCCGATAATGATTGCTGGTCTGCTTGCTCGTACCATCCTCCCGCCTTTTGGCCAGATAGTTCTCGACCGCCTGGGCTTCAATGTCCGTAACCAGACGAAACTCACAGCCTTCGATCACTTTTTCAATGCGCAGTCGCAAGTTGATAACCTGAGTCGCTGAAACATCTCGCTGCTGCAGGTGCTTGAGGTAGGCTTCAAGCTGCGGCTGAACCTTCAACTGTTCGTGCTCGGGCGATGACTCGCGAATGCCCTCGCGAACCATGCGAGCTTCTTCCTCCAGCTTTATTGCGAGCTTTTCCGTCGCAGCCTTGTCCGTAAAACCCTTTCGTTGACGCCGTTTTCCGAATTCATCCAGGTAAGTGAAGTACCAAGCGGTTCGACGATTCGCTTTATCGGTTGCTCTTTTGTAAACGCTTGCCATAGTTTCTGTGCTCCCCATTATTGGCGTGTGTTGTGAATCATTTGCGGAGCAGCTGCGAAGGGCAACCCCTCGCTATCCACTCTCGTACCTCCGCCAGTCGCCAGCGGACGTTTCCGCCAAGAACAATGGCCTCGGGAAGTTCGCCTGTGCTTTTGAGTCGGTAAAGCGTTCGCTCCGAAACGGACAAGATTTTTGCGAACTCTTTTGCGTTGATTAGCTCAGGCATAAAACGAGGTTCTGCGGCAGCCTCATGTGCACTTCCATTGCTATTCGCGCTCATGGTTCCGAGCTCCTTCGCTTTCGTAGGAATCGAAGTAGATCCATTCGTGCGCGAGCTCAATGACCTTAGCCAAGAGCGGCAAGTCATCGCGGCCGAAGCGTGTGGATTCCTGCCAAAGATCGCCGTTGCGAAACAGTCTGCAAACGGTGACTTGATGGCGTAGGCCGGCTTTCGTGTCAGATTTCCAGATAGTGGCTTTGATCAGCCCCATACGAATACTGTGGACGGGTGGACGAGTCATAACTGCTTACTTTCATTGGATAAATACGGAGCAACATGTAAGAAAAATGGGGAACCCAAACCCGAAACAAGTTCGAATTGCGGGTTCCCCAAACCTTTGCTTGCGCTATCAACCAGCTTCAGCTAGACTCATCGCCGGATTGACTCGGTGGTCACCCTCAACAAGGCAACACACGACGAGAATCTTCTGAAACTGGGAGCAAAAGGGGCGAACACGAGGGTGACTAGCAATCGTGTTCGCGCACAACCTTGGTGAAAACTTGGACACGCTGGCCCCTAATCGGAATTCTCTGAATGACCTAACTTTCTTCTGGTAGAAGAATGGTGGTCACCGAGCGATCCGCTTCAGTAATGATCCAAAACTCGGTTCCATTCGAAGCCCTGTACAGTGACAGGATTCGAAGACCAAGGATCAGTGCATGCCAATTTGCGACTTTGTCTTTGTCGCATACTAGCCCCCAATCGCCCACACGGTGCCGATCGAGTGCATATTCAACTTCAACAGGCAATACCCTCTTCATTACGCTACGCGTAATGCAGAGTTGGCCCATCTCAAGTTCGAGGAGGCGATCTTCGCGTTCAACACTCATGATGACCTCCTTGTGGTCTTTCCACTTGCGCTCAATGCACCTTCCACAAGGGACCGAACAAGACCCGTTGCCTGCGGCGTCATTGAATGCTGCTCGATCCAACGACCAGCTCCTTCAACCACTTTGGCTACGTCTGGCAAGTGTTGCATTTTGAACGAATGCGTTTCTTGCCATTTGTCATGCGAATCCTTGTAGAAACGACTGACGGTTACACAGTACCATTGCTCGCCTGATGTCGAGCGGTTGGTCCAAATTGTGGCTCGGATTGCTCCGAACCGGATTTCATGGGTTGGCATTGTTCTTGTTGCCATATTCCTCCTGATGCAAAGTGCTGCACTTTCAACTTAGAAAGTGCAGCTTGTTGTTGACTAACGAGAACTCATTTTCCCGTTAATACCCTGACGTTTAACCTCCTCACAACCTACTACGAATATCAAAGCCTCGGTAATGACACGATGGAGATCCGAAAAGTCCTCGCGTGAAAAAAGTTGCCCGAAGAAGTAGTTGTGGCTCTTGCGCCAAACACCTACTCGCATCGACAGCACCTTCTTCTGATCTAGTTTATCTTCGTACAAGAACAACTCGACGTTGCCCCGCACGAAGCGCCTTGTAGGTTCGCGATCCGGGTATTCAAGGAACGGTCGCCCGCATACCTTGCATTGCGTTTCACGAATCATCTTTGGGAAGAGCAGCTCGAGAACCCAATTCCTCCCTCGTGTTTTTTGCTTTACCATTGCAATTGCCATTTTCTGATCCTTCAAAAATTCGGAAAGCGACTGAATCATCAGTTCCTCTTTCCTACGGTTGTTAGAAACACTGCCCAATGTTTTTGCGACTCTTTGAGCGAAGAGTGGTTGGGATTTAATAACCAAGGGTTAAAGAATTGTCGGTGGTGAGAACGTCTCCTTTTTGATGAGAACTCCCGTCAACAGCGGTAATAGTTGCGGTAGTACAACGACCGAAATCGGCGACTTGCCGAGTCGGTCATACTTGCGGAAGTGAGCGATGACCGCGTTCGCTCTCATCTGTGTGGGAGTAACCCACAGGTATTCAAGCTTTTGCTGTCGCATCTGCGACGCGAGTTGCTGGTTCTTAACCATTTGCAAGATATCGCCCCGAATCACTTGAGCCGAACGCGATGGTCGGCTCTGAACTCGCGTATCGATTCGCAGGTAGGTAAGTGTTGGCGGCTGATCAATGCGTCGCATGTAGCGATTGGCAGAGCCTCGCAAGTTGTTACCAAAGTGCTTTACAAATTGCTCTGGATCGATCGGGTGGAGATCTGGCCGCGAACCATAATGCAGGAGTAGTTTCGTATAGCCAAGCAGCTTTTGCGATTCATTCTGAGGATCGATAGGCGAAGATCGCACTCGCATTTGTGCATTGACTGCTGGATTGTACACAAAGCAATAGCGTGAATAATGCAATGTTCCACGAAGTAGCATTCCAATGCGAGTCAACTTGCGAACGGCACCACCAACAGCAACTCGACCAAACGATTTCAAGGTCGGATCGCTATCCCAAATGTCAGACGTCGTGATGCCAAAAACACGCGAGTGCTCCAGCACGGCTTGCTCAACATCCGTAAGCCGTTTGATGTCAGCTTTCATAACGCTACCAGAGTTCATAGGCCACCTCCATTTGATCAAGTTTGACGATCAGTCGCTTTAGAATCGCGGCGTTCATCGGAGCAGGTGCAATGATGAGTTGCCGTACCTCACCGCCTTCATCTACTTTGATTGCCGTCGCCGCGCTAAATCCATGCATTCGTGTACGATTCAAGCGTCGCCAAGTTTCCGCTTCGAACCCATCGGCAAGATGTTGCTTAAAGGCACCGGACAAACGGAGTTCCGCAACCAGCTGTTCCACGTCCGGTTGGCTAATTCTTGGTGTACCGAGCAGCCCTGAGGTCAGCGCGCCAGTTCCCACGAGCTGAATTGGGTTTGCACCCGCATGCCTTGCAGCGACAGTACTCTCCACGAGTTCTCGGATGTGGCTATTTAATAAATGTGGTTGGCCGCTTGCATGCCATGGAGCCGTTCGAACACCCATTTGCACGTTACGATACGAGCGGGAAACCAGGCCTACATGCCAACAGCTTCGCAGGCTCGCTATGACTCTCGATTCTCGAAATCCTGCGTGCAAAGCGAGCGAAATTAGTTCATTGCGTTCGATCCATCCGATGCGGTTCGCGAATAGATCGACGAGGAAATCGCTACAACTATTGGATTGTGTATTTGTTGGCATTATTCAAACAACTCCTCGTCCCAGCCTTCTGGTTCAGGGTTGTTAAAGTCCGAAAGATTGGGTTCGTCTTTGATGTCTCGCTTCGATTTTGTATCTGGCATGGTGGTGCCACCACGAATCATCCCCAGAAGATCGCCCGGCCATTCGTATTTCCGTCGACGCTGATACTCTTCGTTCGAGATGTGAAACTCCGAACGTACAACGAATGGAATGCCGCGGTATTGACCATAGCCTTTGCGGTCACCCTCGATCCGAAGAATGCTCAGATGTGGGTCAGCCGAAATCGACTGCAGGTCGGTCGCCGCGGCTCGTGGAACGTCCTCAACGCGTGCCGTTGTGGCTGTGCCATTCTGGGAATAAGTCGTTGAATATTTGGTCTCCTCTCGTGTTCCAAAGATCTTCTCCAGATACTCAAGTTCCGCACGGTCGCTGACGGAAAACCACTGTCGCCAGTGACAATTCGATTCGACGGAACTTGCAAGCCCTTTATTGGTGGCATAGAGGTCCGTCATCGTTTGATTGGCTAGAATGAGTCCAATGTCCAAGCTTCTGCCCATTTGAAACAGGCGACTCAAACTCTCAGCAGCCATCATTTGAAACTCATCGATAACCAAATACACCTTGCATGAACGCTTCACACGTTGCCCAGCTACGAGCAACAGCGATGCAACCAGTCGCCCGACTGCAGGAGCGGTTACCGAAGATGTCGTCGACGGCAGTTTGAAATATGCAAGTTGTGGCTTTACAAAGAACGCGGCCAAGTCGATTTGATGTTCCAGGACATCGGGTACTTCTGGCCTCGGGCTCGTGACATTAAGCGCGTCGAGCATCGCCATGCGAGAAAGGACCGCCCAGGCATGTACACCAGCTTTCGCGATCTCGGGGGGCAAACCACCATGTCCTTGAGACTTAAGCAAATGCTCGACTTCGACTAGCAGTTGCCTAAAAGACATCGCATCGGGAATCGAGAAATTCCCTGTTAAAATGAGCACCGAGTTGCAGGCTGTAAAGAATGCTCGACCATACTCTGAGCCGTAGTCCAGTCCAAGCGCACTGCAAATTACGTCAGTGCGTTCGAGGTCACTCATTTCCGCCCAACCTCGAGTTAAAAACGGATTGAATGCGTTCGTCAACGCTCCGTTTTCTGTCGAGAATACGCTCAGAGCCATCGCCTCCTTTCCAATAGCCGCAGTAGTACGAACCGCCTCCATCGACGCCAACAACTCAAGTGTGTCGCCTTTGAGATCAAGCACGATCACGCTGGCATCGCCCTTACGAATGAGTTGCTCCAATAGAGGAATCAAACCGTTAGAAGTCTTTCCGGATCCCGTAGAACCCAAAAAATGGACGTGCTGCATGACTAACGATCGATCGACTTGGACAGGGCTTCCGTCGGCCGCAGCAGTTCCGATGAATATGGAATCGTTATGAATCGCCTCGCCCGACCTACGGTTAGCATCAACAACTTGCTGCCACTGCTGACCGTCTTTGATTTCGTTAGCTGGCGTAACGGTAACTACGGTTACCAACGAGAACACACTTGTGGCTAACGCGATACTTGCCGCTAGACAGTGAACGAGATCATCGCCTTTCATTTCCGCTGAAGTCAGAATCCACCCACCAATAAAAGCGAATAGGAAGGAGGTTATTGGCAGCAATCGGAACTCGCGGCGCCCGGCCGTCGAAGCGATGAGCCCTGGACTGAGCGAGTCGCTTTCGGGATAGTTGAAATAACTATAAGTCGCGTGTTTTACCAAACTCAGAAATCGATAACCGCTCTGAAAGTAAAGTACGCCAGTCAGGATGCAGTCTGCGACGCATACGAAGTAAAGCGGTGCCAACGCTCTTGCTTCAAGTACATAGCGAGCGATCAACCACGCGTGAATAAGCGATAAAGCTGCTACAAACACAAAGCGTGGATCAACGACCGCCTGTTGATTCGGCAATGGATTGATCGTAACTGCGTGCAAGGCGATTTCGCAAATTGCCCACGCCAAGAGAATTCCGGTCATGATCGGCAGGATCTTCAAGCTCGCATTGGTATCCGCCAGTACTAACGAACATTCGACAAATCCAAGGACTGCCGTCGCCTCTGGCATTCCATAAACTCGTGACAACGGCCGAACTATGAGAGCCAATGTGAGCAAAACCATCCCTAACGTCGCGAAGCTCTGCGCGTAGAAATGAAATGCAGCATGGTTCGCCAGTACTACACGACCTGTATATACGAACATCAATGCACCGCATATGGTGATGAACATCAATGTTGTCAACGCGCCGATTTCATCTTTGGTCGGAACGTAGGTTATTGCAGGCAATTCGAACGGCGGCTTCACCTTCGGCATTCGGTCTCTTGCGACAGGATTGTCGAAAACAGGTTCACGGATCGTCATCATTCAACCTCCCATTACGTTTGTGCTAACAACTGAGCCAATTCAGGAACAACAAAGACTTGGAATCGCATCCCTTTCGGCCACTGGCGGGCAGCGATTGTTTTCTGAATGAGTTCTTGTTTTGTCGCGCTGGCGGTGAGCACGACTTGCACAAAGCGCTTGTGTGCAACGAGCTGATTGAAATCTGCGGCCGTCTGCCGGACAGTAAGATCGTGAAGACACTTTTTGGTCACATGTTCGGGCGTACCACCAAGATCCACACGAACCAGGCGCAGCGTTGTGCCTGCAATCGATGGTTCCAACAGTTGAATTCCGTTGAGCAATTCATCGGGCATCCACGGGAACGCGGTTCGAACTTCGGACTCCTCTGCTAGCGAAGCAACGTTTTCCGTCGCGAAGCAATACTTCGCAACTGCGTATGCCATTGACAATGATTGCGGACCCAGCGGGCGCGAACGACTGATGGGCAGTCCATTTAGCTTGACCAGTCGAGTACCTGCAACGAAATACTGCTGGCGATTGAGAAGCGGAAATGCACTCAACCAGCCTTGCCTAACCAACCGACTGGTCACCTTCACAACCGCATTGGGTTGCGAATCAACAAAGTATCGAGCATGCAGCATCTCGTTGGTTGTCAGGCGGAAGCGAGCGATATCGGCTAGAATCGATCGGTCGCGTTTGCCCAACTCCGCACGCGCCGTTTGTCGGAGCGATTTGGCACTACCAGATTTCATAGGGTAAGCTCCTCGCTGAGCAGTGTCGATGAAATCTCTCGATGCGATCAGCGGTGTAGATCCCTCCGAACTCGATCGCGAGTGCCGGTCGGAAATTGCCGTCAATGATCACAGCGTCAGGTGTTTGCTTCTTGCGTTGATTGCGAGACTCAAAGCTGTCTTCACCCAGCCACTGCGAAGCTCGTTGAGGGTGTTTGTGTAGGAAGTGCAGGTAGATGCTCGCTAACCCCAGGTCGTGGGAAATCTGCAAAGGGTGCATCAGACGACCCTTCGCTCTATTTCCAACAATGCTAGAAAAGCGTGCTTCTGCGAAATAGACAGCGGTCATACGCGTCGGGAGTCTTGACCAACGGCGTTTGACCATCCGAGCTACCACTTCGAAACTCGGTGGAGGTGTAGCTGGCGTCCATACAAAACATGGCTCGGTTGGCTGGGGCAATTGCCGAGCGATCAGCCTTTGTCGGGCGATAACTTTCGTTGCGACCAGTTGTCGCAGGCGGCGGTTGGCGTTCGCAAAGTCGCCACCAAAGAACTCGATGGCGATTTGATTCAGGGACAAGGCTCTCACTTTTGTGGTGAGGATGTCAAACATCAATTTGTCGCGGGTTGTGAATTGCATGGGATGAGGCTTAGATTTGAATTGCTTGGCAAGTTAAAATGGTTGCAGGAAATTCACTGGCATCAGATGTCGCGACATTCACTCGCAACGCAACCAATTACACCAAGCCGGAGCGCTCAGTTGTTGCAAAGTCGCGCTCACTTATTGTCCATTTTCAAAGCGGCGAAAATCTCATGGCCAAAGATGTGAGCGAAATACCCAAGCCCAAGTCGATATCTGGCAAGCGATTCAAAGACATCTTGGAAAGGTTGAATATTTCTGAAGTGTTCCTGGCAGAACGATCTGGTGTCAGCCGCAATACCATCATCAAAGTCCGCAACAATGAGCCGGTTCGTGAGTCATCCATCAATAAGCTCTGCAAAACGATTGGAATCCGTCGTTCCGATATCGAAGAGAACTTCGAACAGGAAGAAGAGCAGGAGCACGTCATCAATGGCCCACGTGGTTGGAAGATCATCGAGGCGCTCACGCCAACTTACACATGCGACAACGGACTTGAGTATCGAGTTGTTAAGCTACAGAGCGAGTTGATTGAACAGAAAATAGTGCGAGGCAAGTTCTACGATTTGGCACTTGTTGCTCCTGACGCTCGAACTGCAATGCGTGAGCACCTTTCGCGACACGCTACAGTCTGTGAACTCGGCAAGTTCGATCGTCAGCGAATTGCATGTAACTTCACCGTGATACCGTTAAAGAACGACTCAGGTTGGTGGATTCTCGACGAGTGGATCGAAGGTACGCCTCTCAGTGCGATGCTGAAAGCCTCGCCACTGCCGCTAACGCGGGTAAAGTGGATTGGATCTGAGTTACTCAAGGCCCTCAGAAGTTTGCATCACGCCAATGTAATCATGCGTGAGCTGACACCCGAACATGTTTACGTAAATAACGATAAGTTAAAATTGACAGACTTTGAACTCGCGAAACTGATCAACGGAAAGAGAATGTCAGTACAAGGAAGTTGGGATACTCCCAATCCGTTTCGTGCACCAGAAGTTGAGGATCGCAGTCCGAAAATTCAGAGCGACCTTTTCAGTTGGGCCGCGATCATGGTTCATTCACTTAGCGGTGACCTAACTGCGAAATCAATTCCATCGCTTTCGGATTATCCTACCATTGCACAACTCCTTAAAAAGTGCCTGCATCGCAGCTTCGGGCAGCGGCCAGCGACGACAGACGAAGTTCTTGCCGATTGGGAATCGTGGAAACCTTAAGAAGCATCATGACTACGCAATCAACAAGCTCAGAATCACAATCCATCATCCATGTTCGCAGCTTAGGCGAGTTCGAATTCTGTCCTAGGGCAGGTATTATCGCTTTTGAGAGCCAACTAAAAAACAAAATTGATGCAGAACCTCCGCGGGTCCCCAACCTCGGTTACTCACCACCGTTTGACATTAAGCAACTCGAAGAAGAGCTGGCCAAAAAAAGTTCGCGATTCTCTAAAGTTCTGTTTTTGACGCTAGCGATGGCTACTGCATTGACGTTCATTGGCAATTCAGTTGGTTTTACGAACACCGCGTTCCTGTGGATCGCGATTGTCCTACCGGCAATAACCCTCAGCGTTGACTGGCAGGATTTGACAGCACTTTGGCGGGAGTATCGACGAGTGCAAAACGCAATCGACCCAAAACCTTTCCACGATGGAATCCGAGCTCCTTTGCAGGTGGACTGGTGGGATTTGGTGAAGTCGTATCAATCTGCGCAACCCGGCGAACCGTATGTCGATCCGCTCACGCATCTGGTCGGAAAACCATGGCGTATTCTTTCGTTCCATCGCCAACGAATCCCCGTAATCCTCAGCCGCAGTGAGACAGAACAGACTGGAATCAAGTCGACTCATCTGAACAAACTCGCAGCTTACAGTCATCTACTTCGGCAGAGCGATGAGCAAGTTGATAGCGATTGGGGTGTCGTAATTTTCGCTGATACTCGTACGGGCTACGCTGTGCCAATCAACCAATCGGAAATTGACAGCATGCTTCGGTTGCTTGGAGAGTTTCGAGTGTTTTTAACTCGCAGCAATCGAGGAGTTGCTCCAGGCGAACCCGATTCCAAACTTTGTTTTCGCTGCCCTAACAATCGACGACGTACATTTCGTAAGGGCTCAACCGAAACTAAAATGGCGGGGCGCACCTTACAGCCGCTGCTACAACTGGATGGCAAGTCTCATTGCGACTGTGGCGATCGATTTCAATGGCAACCTCCGTTGGGATAAAGTGTCAGTCGCCACCAAGTAACTGCGAAATCCAGCGAACAACTTTCCCCGGTTCGTTTTCTTGCGCTGATGGTTTTCTTGAAATTGAATCCTGCGCGCCTTGTAGATGATGCCAAAGTGAATCCATGGCAACACAGAATGCTTTTGGAGTTGCGAACCGCCGATCCGCATCCAACTGCAATGCGGTAAATAGCACACGATCAAGCTCCGTTAGAATCGACTTTGGAATACGATCTTTATCACTGACCAATTGACTTGGCGGCTGATAAGTGCCCTCTACATCTTCGCGATTGATAGGGAGTCCCGCTTGACCACCCAGGCCGCTGTAAGGGAGCTGCATAGTGAGCATTTCATAAAGTACAACTGCGGCGGAAAATTGATCAGCGCGTGAATCGCCAGTTGCTTGCGACATCAATAATTCTGGAGCTGAATAGGCGGCCTGCATCCCGTCACCTATGAGGCGAGTTGAGGTCCGTTCGATTTGCCAACTGCTGCCAAAGTCAATAATCGCCATCGATCCCGGATTGCTCGGCAATACCAAATTGGCAGGCTTGATATCACCGTGCACAATCCGGCAATATTGATCCAAGTGTTTGAGCGAATGCGCCAGCGATTTACACCGCCGAACCGCCTCAAAAACGCTAGGTCGTTCCCAGAGTCCTTCGTGAACCTTTTGCAAATAGCGTTCGACATCGGTTCCTTCTTGCCAAGTGACGACCCACACTTTCTTATCCGCTTGACAACCGCAAACGATTAGATGTGGAATTCCGTTGACATGCATTGGCAGTCGCCATAGCGCTCTTTCCAACTGCCGCGCGGCTGGCGTATCGTCGATCACAATGGCCGTGCAGATCGTTCCACGGGGCCGCGGATGCGGATCGCGGACCTTCCAGCGACCACGTCCGAGCAACGACAACTGTTGCAAAACCTCGAACTCTCTGCTTTCAATTCGTAGAATCGATCCGGGAAGCAGCTTCATCACTTGCACCTGTCTCCACGATCCGTTGTATCGAGTATCAACCGATCCGTTCTATATTTCCGGGTACTCGCACATGCCACCAGACGAACTCATACATACCTAGGAATTTTCTGCAGATCTGCCAATTCAGGGCGGCAGTATGACCGGCATGTTTCAAGGTCAGGCATCATGCCGTGATACATGCCACTCAACATGCCATCTGACTGGTACTGGATAGCACTAGGTCGACCGCCGCACTTCACGACAAATCGTTATCAGGTTCAATGTCCACAACACTTCTACCAGCGTCGAGTATCCCAAACCAGAAAACCGGCCAAGCAATTTTGGCAACCTATGTCACTGGCAGGTCAATATCACTGTTCAAGGTGCGAGCAGTCCTTTCATCACCAGTAGCTTCTGGTACTTAATCAACAGTCTCTGGGCAGGGTACAAAAACTCGGTTTCGCTTCGATCTAGCGATCCACCAATATTCTTTGGAAATGCTTGTCGTCCTCGATCATTGGTCGGGTCTGATCCAGCATGACCGAGTCGCAGAAGTCCTCGCTCGCTCGGTTCCAATGCAGAAAACTCTTTCAGAGCTATAAGTGAGACTGGGCCAAACACTGCGGTCTGCTTGTGCGCTGAGCGGGTAGCTGGGTCCGGCTGCGAATATCCATCCGCAAAAAGTGCTGACAAATAGTGACGCACCTGTGGCTCATCTTTCGCGAAATCGATCGCCAGTTTGGCCATCTCTTCCTGCTCTGCGACCTTAACTTCAAACGCTTTTATTTCATCTTCGAACTTCTTTATTTCGGCAAGCATCCGCTCCGTTTCGCCGCGAATCGCTGCCACCTTCTTTTGGGACTCCACGTCAACCGCTGAGGCACCGATTCCGGAACTGGATTTTGAGCTGGCTGTATTTGATGCTTGTTTCGACAGTATGAAGTCAGAAAATGCGAGGCCGCGTTTCAGTTGATACTCCGTTAGCGAACCGTCACTTCCAGCGGCTGGAGACTGACACTCTGCGGGCCGGGAGACGCCAACTGCCAAACAACAAGTCACTACAACTAAAATACACGTTGCTTTCATCGCACTCGCTCTTGCTCACTTAACAACGCTACTCAGCCAGCATCTTTTTCTCAACTAGCAAATACTGGTACTTGCGCAAGAATCGACTTGCTGGCTCCAAGTAACTGAGGTGTTCTTTCGTTAGAGCGCCGCCGATGTATTGAGGAACAGAGTACTTATAGCGATCGTTTCCGTAGGTCATGGCGAATCCAAGGTTCTTCAATCCGGCTTCACCTTCCTGCAGGGCACCACAACCTTGCAAAGCCTTTAATGACATCGGGCCAGCGAATTCAACCGTGTTCTGGTAACCAGCATGTTCAGGTTGCGATTTTCCACTGGCTAAAAGGAGCGCCAATGAGCTGCGGATCTGAGGCAATTCGCGTTGGAATTCTGCTTCGAGTTTCGCCTTCTCTGCAGCCCGCTCCTTCTCTGCGTCGTTCTTCAAAAGTGCACTGCTTGCATCGGATTCAGCAACACGAATCTTCGCGGCTTCCAACTCTATCTTTGCTGCTTGAAGTTTTGCCGCCGCATCTGCCTTCTCTCGCTCAGCGTTCGCGATTTCTTCACGCTGTTTTATCGCGGCAGCGTCCTGGTTATCTTTCAACTTCTGAGCAAAATCAAGCTTGCTGTCTACCTCAATCGCCGCGATCCTTTGTCGAATTGTCTTGGCAGCGGGTGACAGATTCTGGCAAACTGACAAAACTGCCCGTAGAGATAGCCTTACATTTGAAACATCGTCAGCAAGTGATGCCAATTGGGAATCCGTGGCAGCCAATGACTTTCGAGTTCCCTGCAGACCCGTGAGTTTAGTTGCACCGACTTCCTCAGCTACCAATCGGCTGTATTGGCTCTCGCAAACCGATGCCGTTTCTTCCAAACTGGCCATGTAACGCATCAGTCCAACTAGCCTCTGGAAATTCTCTTCACTACCAGCAATCTTCTTCCCATCTTCGTCATCTTGCAACCGCTTTAGCTCCTCGGAGATGCTCGCTAGGTCGGATCGCAATTGCTTAATCCGGCCACTCTTCAATTCGAATTCCGCATGAAGTTCCTGCCGCAAATCGGCCAGTGGATTGGAAGCGATCTCGGGCTTCGCATTTGTTCGAGGTTGAGCGCCCTCATAGCTTGATTGTTGGATTGCGCCCGCAGATTGTGTAACATTCTCGCGATTCGTATGTAGACTCGGAGTCGGCGTTGGCTCTCGCAGCAAGTAGCTTCCTACGATGATTGCAAGCAGCATCGATACACTTACAAACGTTAAGAATGGCATCGGCATTCGCCGAATCAAGTTTTGCCACACAATCATCCTCCCAGTACTCTCTGCCACAGCGGCAGCGAAGTGCGTGTCTCGGGCTGCTCAACGTCAAGCACTCGTTCGACAACGTCAAATTTCGCAGTCTTCTCAACTTCACCGATATCGCTTGGCCCCCAGGCTGTCAAAACGAATGAGCCGATCGTTAACGCTGGATCGAAATGCATCCTAGGCAATGCGTCAGCCACAGCCCAACGCGTCTCAGAAATGACCCTCTCGTGGATTACTTCTTGCGTCAGTGTTCCAACTGCCAACCGCAGGTGACCTTTCAACCAATCCGGCGAATGCCGAACAAGTTGTCGGACGCTGCTCGGTATTTCAATCGGCGCATTCAAAGGATGACACGCATACGCATCCATCAAATGATGCTCATGTGCCTCAATTACATACTGTGCTGTACCGCGATTAGCCGCGATCGCTCGCGTGTCCCGTGCGGAGGTGGTCCGCACATTTCTTCGAAAGAATCGATAGCAGCAAGTGTGGCCGCTATACCACTGTGCTATTCCGATCGAAAACGACTCGACCAAGTCCAGAAGTTGTTGCACGCAGTCCGATGCCAATTGCCGCGCAAGGCTATCGCAGTCTTGCACAAGCAACCCTCGCATATCGTTCCCATTCCGACTTACGAACTCCGCCGTAACGATTGACTGCAATCGTTGCGGTTTGAACACCGGGCCGCTAAGTACCTGTCGTTTCCATTCTTCACTTAATGTCGTGGACGCCAATTGTTCGCTGGGAGTTTTGCCGCCATTTTCGTTGAATGCATCGAACGCAACACAGCGTGCTAAAAACTCCGTCCACTGTTCCTGCATCGTATTCATGGACTGCAGTACTTCGTTATAGCGATTCACCAGTTCATTTCGCGTCGAAGCGGTCGCGACCGAATTGAATTGATCCGCAAGCGGCACGCTGATCGCTTGATAAAGCGGCTGACAACTACCACGCGCCAAACTATTCAGCGCGTCAACTCGATCCGCGTTCGCTAATTCGCGCGAGGGAACTCGATTGCGGCTTCGCGTGAGCTCATGAGACTGGAGTACTTCAGGAATGCGGAACTCAAAGTCGTCCCAATTAGCAGCGACCATCGGCAAATCCCTCCCTAACAATCACGCGTCGCGAGCCAGCCTCGAACTCACTCGCCACGCAGAAAAAGCAGCAGGACTCCGCCCTGTGAATAAATCTATGGTTGCCAAATGCTGACAAACTTTGGCAAACGATGTCACTTCAAATTAACTTCGTGGTGCCGATTTTGCGACCGGTTTACGCAAGCGCCAACGCATTTTTTGCAACTTTGTTTGGCTAGGACAAAAATCCCTCACTGCGTAACCATGGCTCCAGAACCTGCTCGACTATGTCTTGCTGAGTGAAGATCGCTTCGCCGCTCAGTTCTCGCTCCAACGACGCTCGTTTTAACGCCCCCGCGACGTCCGGTCGCAAGCGAACTGTGACCGGAATCAGCCCTACTGGCTGCAATCTCGACTTCGAAGTCTGCCGAGCGTTATCCTGAGTAACGAATGATTTCATTTGTTGCGGATCAACCCCCGTTGGTGTTGCCGATAGAGCTGAAGTGAGCGGTATTCGTTTTCCCATAGCTAATGTGTCTCCCTAATTTTCATTTTCGTTTGGTTTTCCTGCAGCTTTGCTGGCCGGTTTTTCAAGTAAGCGTTCGCCTGCAACTTCTGGTAGTAATTCTCGAAAAAACTGGTCAATTTCAGCAGCAGCCGGTCGAGCGTGTGCTGGCATGCGCCACACATAGGTCGCCTGTCCAGGAGCGTCTGCATGAGCCTGCCGAAGAGTGATGGCGGTTAGCGCAAGCCGAAGATTCAGAGCGGCCGCCGCCGAATACATATCTTTGGTCAGCCGATATTCACGACCAACCATACTCAGCACTGCGATTGCTGTTGGTGGTCCTTTTCGAATTGCCTGAGCCTGCCGAACGAAAGCCGTGTTTTTGTCCAAAGCTCGCGCCTCGAACATGCTTGCTTTGGTGGGCATAATTGCCAAATCAGCCCACATCAGAATCGCTCGGCTTGTTTCAGTCTGTGATCCTGGCCCATCGGCGACTACGAATTCAAACTCACTTGCCATCACCGGCAATTCATCCAGTACTTCATCAGCCGATGCAAGACGTACAACTGGAACTTGTGGAGACGCCTCACGTACCCACTCACTCGAAGAACACTGAGTGTCACAATCAGCTAAGACCACGCTGCGCCCGTGCTCATGTAGCCATCCCACCAGGTTTCCCGCCAACGTCGACTTACCAACTCCACCTTTTGAATTCACGATTCCAATAATCATGCCAGCCTGATTACCAGACTCGCAGCCATCATGCAAACTTTTTCTTCTCCAACAAAAATCGCAGGCTGGTTGAAACGCTCCTGTTAAAAAGCAATCCCTCAAATCAGAACTCCCCTCGCTCCGGTATTCCGGGGACAGGGGCGGGCGTGAGGGGCAATTGCATGATTCGCACAAGACCATGTCAGTCGAGCCAGCCAACATGCAAGCCCGTCAGCAAGCAAGTTTTTTGTATCTCATTCCCCTCAGTGCGGCGCATCTGCCGGATGCAATCTCTCCTTGATGATGTCTCGCTATCCCACACCAATTCACTTGCCAAAACTCCCAGCAACGTGCCATAGTCGCCAAGCATCAAAGTCGATTACGGAAAAATTGAGTATCGACAAACGTTATTAAGCATACCGTGATTTGAAACACATTATTTCACTAAGTAGCCCGAACAAGGCCACCGTGAAATGAAACACATTTTCATCGTCGCTTACCGTCGCTTGAGACACTTTTTACCGTGAAGCGAAGCACCAGACACGCTCCGCTTACCGTACTTTGAAGCACTTTTGAGTAGCCCAACTTGCTGAAACAACTGGCTTATCTCGAATGCTAATTTGTTTTATTAACTTATCAAAACAACAGGACGTTGTTGTCATTGAAATCGAAGTCTAAATCAGCCATCGATCCGGTTCCAAACTCCCCCACCAAGAACCCGCTCGAGAGCTTTCAATCGGGAGTCGACGAAATGAATCTCGCCGAGTTTCCTCTAGCTTCTATTTCCGATCGAATTCCAGATGAAATAAAGACGTTCTCCTTCGAAAACCAGATCTTCGACCATGTCGAAGGTCGCATGGTCCAGCGAGTGTTAACCGTATCGGGTTCAGACCTCTATGGACTACCAACCGCGACCGATGATGATGTCTTGCTGGCCTGCTTGCAACTCACCAAGCTGCAGGACTTCGAAAGCCCAATAGTCCATTTCAGCCGCTACGAACTATTGAAAATGCTCCGTTGGGCAGATGACACGCGCAACTACTATCGGCTAGCTCAGTCGCTACGTCGTTGGAAAGGTCTATCGATCTACTCCGACCGAGCCTTCTACGACCATCTCGAAAAGAGCTGGGTCAACCGCGACTTCGGTGTCTTTGACACACTCTACATCTATCGCCGCGAAGTACAGCAGGGCTCGCAAGCAACCCGTGCTTCGCGTTTCACTTGGAATGAAGTCCTATTTCGTAGCTTTCAAGCCGGTTACCTTAAGCGACTTGATTGGGGTCTTTACACTCGCCTTCAAAGTCCAGTTGCCAAACGTTTGTATCGTTTTCTGGACAAACGCTTTTACTATGGCAAAGCCGTCGAAATCGAACTGCGTGAACTGGCCTTTCACAAAGTCCGACTATCCGAAAGTTACAACGTCGCCCATATGAAGCGAATTTTACAAAAGGGTATCGATGAACTACAAAGCCAGTGGGATCTAAAAGCGTTGCCCGCGAATCTTCGTTTTGAAAAACGAGGAAGGGGAAATTGGATTGTTCGCTTCGAACGCAAATCCCGGCACAAGTCCATCGAAGACTTGACCAACAAGCCAACACTGACTCTGCCAACAGTTGATCCCACGAGACTCGAATATGCCCTAACCAAACGCGGCGTTGGCCCCGCCACTGCCAACGAACTCTCCGAACAGTACCCGTGTCAATCGGTGCAAACCATGATTGAACTTTTTGATTGGTACAACGCACGCGGTCAGACTCGCGAAGCTGGATTCTTGGTGAAATCGATCAAGAACCCAGCTTCAATCATCCTGCCGCGAGGCTTCGAAAGCTCCGCGCAAGTCGCTCAGAAGAAGCAAGCCGAGAAGAGCCACAAAGCCGCCACAAAGGAATTTCAGACCCAGCGTGAGCGCACAGCTCACCAACGCGAAGAATCTCGTCGACAAGCCTTTATGGCCTTCTGGGAAAGCCTATCGAAGCAGCAACAAGAAGCCTTCGAGGCCGAAGCCGTTGACCATTCAGATCTAACCAAACGCGCCGGTTACTATCGCTCGCAGGGCGAGCAGGATCAGCTTTTCAAACACTATCAAACCGCGATCCTCCGCGACCACTACGAGCGCATTCAATCTGGACGCGTTTCTTCCAAACCTTGAATTAATCCAACTGCTTATTCAAATCACTTACCAACCGATAAGCATCAAAGCCAAAAGCGTTGTCCTCTGACTCACCCGCCTGCAAGTCTGCTGACTGGCTTGCAATCCAGCTTGATGCTTCTCTGACAACGCTTACCAACTCCGCTTCATTTCGTGCAAAGAAGTTTGGTGAATACCCTTCTTTGCCACTCGTCTTCGCCTTCCACGACCTGCTGATTGAAAAATCAAAATACTCTAGCCCATTAGGCGTCTGTCGCTTCCAAATCGAAGCCCCAACCGCTCCATGCCTGATCGTATTCACCGGTCTCGTTTCATTCTTCTTTACTTCACTCATCTCATACCTCCTTGATGGTTTTACTAATAACCGCCTCCCTATCACGGTTTTGGTAAGGATGTCAAATTCCAGTGATAGAACCGCGTTAAAGCGCTCCGGTAGAGGGTGACCGGAGCGGTGAAAAGCAGCTTGCAACTGCTTTCCATCTGTCAGAATAGTATTTGGCGGCCTGCGCGCTCAGGACACGCCCTCCTGTGCTAGCAGCCGCCAACAATTGAATCGTGAGGAAAACACACCAGAATAAGCGCCCTATTCAATATTAAGGCGGCGACCGACCTTGTCTGATTCGAGGTGCCCGAGGCAGTAAACCACTCCGTTACTAGAAGCAATAACTAGCCGTCCATTTGCAATCGCTGGCGAACCTAAAATTTCGCCTTCCAGCTGGACCTCTAACATTTCTTTGCCGGTTGCGAGCTCGAACGCGTAAAGCCGCGTTGAGTCTGCCACGTAGACCCTCCCGTCACAAACTACGGGGGAAGAACTTGCGGGATTCTTAAGGACAGCTTCCCACTTGAGTGAACTATCCGTGACATCCAAAGCCGACAACCGTCGGTTCTGGGAGCTGATGAAGACCAAATCGCCCGAGATGGCTGGAGATGACGTCACTTCGCGACTTGTGCTTGGGTTAGAGATCCAGCGCGCACTGCGCGTTACTGCATTGATACCCAAGATTCGACCGCCGTGTGTTGGAACTATCACGAGTTCGCCCATGACAGCAGGAGTGCTTCCCGTCTGACCACCAAGCGAAACTTTCTCACCGGCGGCTTTGCCAGTATCCAGATCCACAAAGTGTAGTGATCCGTCACAACCACCCAGCAAAGCTAACTTGCCTGAAATGGTCGGCGTGCAGCGCAATTGATCCTCTGTGGCATACTTCCAAACGAGCTCACCTGTTCTCAGTTTGAGGGCGTAAAGAGCTCCGTCCACGCCGCATACCAATACGAGATCGCCAGAAAAGTTGGCTCCCGCCCGAATTGGTCCCTCCGCCTTAAACTCCCAAATCGGTTTGCCGTCTGATACAGACAACGAAAGAACTCTCCCGTCCGTATCACCGACCACAAGGATGCCATCTCGATACGCTGGACTTGCGACAAAGCTACCGTCGGATTCAAACTCCCAAACAGTTTTGCCAGTAACCAGATCCAAGCAATAGACCTCGCCATCTGTATCGCCGAGGTACACACGTCCATCAACGATCGCCGGAGTCGACTCGAACGCTCCATTGACAACTTTTACTTCCCAAATGATCTCCATGCGATCCGGAAGTTTCGCTAGCGCAACCCCGTGTGATTCGGCATTGCCTCGAAACACCGGCCAACTATCGCCGGCGATGGGCTGCGCACCTGTTTCTTGAATCGCGGAGTGTATATCATCACTTTCGCGATTTACCAACGCAACTGGATGGTCGCTATTCGTAGCGTTAGAGCGCAACGCTACCATCATCGGCAACAAAGGAATTGCAATCGCGATTAATAGAGAGCGTGAATTCAATCGCAATGATGGTGACGCTGGCTCGCCGAGGATTCCAGCAATACGTTGACGAAGAGCCGAAGGCTTGGTGCCGGTCACAAAAAGGCTGACCGTCGCCACCGAAGTACTTAACCGCTTGGAGTACCCCATTTCGGCAACACTCAACAGTGATCTTGCATAATCGAGTGGATCTGCACCGTTCGCCAATACTAGGCAGTCACAACAAATCTCTCTCTCCTCACGAACGCGCTGCGAAAGCCACCATACGGCTGGATGAAAGAAGAGCAACGATTCAATCACTCTCTGCAGGATATTGATAACATGATCGCAGCGAGCTAAATGAGCTAACTCGTGAGCCAGGATCGTATCGACCTGTTGCGGGGTAAGTCCACTCGTAAACGTGATGGGCAACAGAATGATGGGCTTGAAGAGCCCCACGACCGTCGGCACTGCCACGCGTTCGCAATATGCTAAAAGAGGCTGATACTTAAGACCCAGCACTCGCGCCAGGCGCTCTGCAGACGACAACAAACGGATGTCCGTTACCGTTGCAGAACGATCGCGAAGGACACGCCCACCCCAAAGTCCGACGAGCAATCGCAATAGCATCATAGCGGCTCCGAAGCCATAGAGTCCGACCAGCACTGGAGCGAACCGCCTCCAATCAATGTGCAAGTTAGGCGTCACCATAAGTGGCGACGTTGCCTCGACAGACTGAAATTCGCGTGATCGTAACGGCACGTCGCTCCGAGCTTTTTCAGCTGCAGTACCAAGCAACGGTCTATCTAACACTCCAATACTTGCAACATTTGAAATTGCCGAATGCGAAATCCTTTCAATGACCGGCGCACTCTCTCGATTTGAATTTAAAGACCAAGCTATCGTCAGCGTTGTGCAAACTGGCATAACAATCAAACCGCACAGCGCATATCGATAACGTCGTTGCGGGCAGTCCAATGCCCGAATCGCAATCGCTGTTAACAGGGCAATAATCACTCCCTGCCATAGAAAATGCCCTAACGCAACGATGATAGACGCACAGATTTCAGTTCTCAGCCAACCGGACATGTTGATTCCCCTGTCGCAATACTTCGGAACATCCTCGCAACCGTAAACAAAACGATTTCGATCTACGCCAGTCACGAACGTTCTCGCGCTTTACGATTGATCATCAAACGAATCTGAGCCAACTCTTCATCATCGATCTCGGAACTCTCTAGCAGATGCTGCATGACCGCTTTAGTTGATCCGCCGAAGACTCGATCGATCACGTCCTGCAAAATATTGCTACTCGCCTTCGTTTCTCGATAGACTGCTTGGTACACGTAGCTGCGACCATCCTTTTTTCGCTTCAGGTAGCCCTTGTCAGCCATAATCGACATCGTTGTCATGACGGAGGTGTAGGCCAGATCGCGAATCTCGGCCAGCGCATCGCGGACTTGCCTTACGTTCGCTGGCTCGATCCGCCACAGGACTTTGAGAATCTCCAATTCCAACTCAGTCGGATTCTTGGACGGTTGCCTAGCCATCGCTTCCTCCCCTTCGGCTTGTAGACCAGCGAACAAACTCGCAAAATACTAATTACATAGTAGATTAGCGTTCCCAGTTCGAATGTCAACACGAAAAAACTAATTTCATAGTAGTAAGTTTTCCGCATCCGCCACGTGCAGAAATCCGATCCCGAAGCAATGCGGATCAGCCACAAGTGCACTTACGAAGCACGATTGTCACCTGGGGCGAACTGTGCGTGCCCGCCTTTGGGCCGCCTATAACCGGAAGACCGTTGTCCGCTTACAACCAGCTCGATTCAGGGCTGTCGACCCAAGGAATTGGTGCGGGTAATTAGCAACTCTAGGCCAGGGTTTACACGCTCAGGACGAACCGCCCTGAGTTAGTTTCTCGCAACTCCTAACTCGCACCGGTGGGGCACACCGGAGCGGCTTCTGTCCTCTACTCATACCTCTTCGGCAATTTCAGCCATTTTGACTTTTTTCGATTTGTGGTATGAAAACTCTGTAGGCGAGAAATCGCTGGTTGTCAGTTTTCGTAACGTAGTTCCTTGGTAAACCTGCTTGCGATATGCGGTGGGCTAAGGGGAACGCGGCTGACGTCTATGGTTGGGCGGAGAGGCTTCGGTAAACTTGACCTCATCAGTCAGGCTAAGAAGTGTTTGGGTAGCTCCCATTCGTTTTCTCTCGCCCTTAGCGCTGAGTACCAGGAGACTGGTTCGCTCAGTGCGAAGGAGGCTCGGTAGAGTAATCCCGCTAGTTAGTGCTCGCGCTGTTTGCGAGTCTCTCTGTCGGACTAATCCTGTCGTTCTATCCTATCTGACTTGAAATTGATCTTTTCATAATCATGAATACGGGCGATGCGGACATACCTGGTCAACGACCAGGCCGCCGATCGACAAAACGGGTGAAGCAACGGATTTGCGCAATCCCTTCCGTGGGGTTGCGACTGGGATTGATTGGCGAACCGCCGATTGATCGCTGGTCGATG
>JANRMD010000142.1:0-3654 GCA_033761895.1 Pirellulaceae bacterium
CAGAGTCGCAGAGATCACAGATGACAGTGTAACTCCGTGTCCTCTCCGAATCAGCTTCGCGCAAGGGACTTCCAGCGGCTGTCGGGGGCGCCAGCGGCTTCGGGCAATGCAAAATGACCGTGGGCCCAGGCGGCAAAGAAATCGGGAACGCTGCCGAGCAAGTCGCGCTGCTGAAGCAAGCTGGTGGGCTCGTACCACATCACTTCGGCAACTTCTCGAGGATTGGGGACTGGCGGCGATTCTTGATGACGCTCGACGAGCAACCATTCGAGCAGCGTGCCCCACGAAGTGCGACTGTGCCACAGATGCTTGGCGGAAAGCGAAACCAACGCGAGCTCTTCCTCCAACTCGCGAACAACCGCTTGCTCCGGAGTTTCTCCTTTTTCAATCGCGCCGCCGGGGAAGCACAGCAAGCCGGGCGCTTTGACGGTTAGGCTACGACGTATCACGAGGAACTTGCCTCCTTCTACGACTACGCCTACGGCGCCGTGTCTCGGTTTTTTGGGACTGCTGGGCATGAACTTGCTTTCCTTAGCGAACGCTTGTAGCTTCACGAGCCAATCCGCAGGGGTCTGACCCTTGGGATGCAGCTTAATCTCGTTGAGTTGATGTCATTACCGAAAAAGGTCAGACCCCTTTCCGGTTAGGCTCTCGGTTTCATGAGCGGCTGCCTGCCACTACATGATCGCTTGTATTGTACCGAACCCGCCCCCGTAGATTATCATGCCGATACCGGCACTAACGGTCACGATCGAAGTTACAACGGCCATGAGGGCTTGACGGTTGTCGGCCCAATGCATGATCCCATAGATGTACGAGAAGAACGGTATGAGCAAACATCCGAAGCCTGGTCCCCAGCCTTGCTTGAACCCAAACACGACAATGCTCAGGTGGGCAAAAGCATGGATGAACTGGCCGGTCAGCATAGCGGTTACGCCGAGCACCACGAACACGGGTAGTCGTTGAATGTTCCCCAAAAACGTGCCGGCTTCAGCGGGCTCGTTAAAGCGTCCGTCAACAATCACAACGCCGGCTGCGCACAAAGTCACCGCGCCCAGCAGATACGACATGAGCATCCACCATGGCAGGCCGGCTTTCTCCCGACGTTCATCCATGACTACGTCACGCGTCATATTGTGAGCGGCTTCTTGGAGGAATTCGTTCTTGAACTCGAAGGTCGCCGCGGCGGCTTCAAAACTGGTCGCCACTTCCCCGGTTTCAAAATTCAATCCGCAACCGGTGCATAAGACTGTCCCAGGCCGAATCCCAACTCCGCACTTGGGACAGACCGGACCAGTCTTCTTAGTTAAGCCCACTTCGTCGAGCAAGCTATCGAACTTGTTGGTCGGCTGAGCTGCGGCAACTTGCATTGGAGCGGCTGGTTTGGCAGCCGGCTTGGCTTTGGCGGCTGGAGCTTTTGTGGCAGCGCCTACGGACGCTGCCGCAGCGTTAGCAGTTGCTGGAGCCGGCGCTGCATGGGGAATTTTGATCGCATTTTGGCACTTGGGGCACTTGCCAGTTTTGCCAGCCAAATTGTCAGGCACGCTGAGAACTTGGCCGCAGGAGCATTTCAGTTTGATTGGCATGGAATAGTAGCTCAGCAGAAGAACGCGTATTAGATCGAGATTGGCAACGCAATTCGATCTTATTGATTGGGAGCGCATCGCGGCTGATCCCAAAGTCAAATTGTGTTGAAGTACCAGTCTCTATTGTGCTCAACCGGGCCAGAAATCTCAACGGCGTTCTACTCCAAAAGCAGTAGAAGCCGCGGATTCACGCCCTTGCAAACGCGCGAATGCCGGACATAAGTTGCTCGTTTTCCTCTTCGGTGCCAATGGAAATGCGGACGAAGTTGGGTAGATCCCAACGTTGGCCGCCGCTAATCAGCACCCCGCGTTCACCCAAGAACCGCACCAATGAACCGCAGTCGTGACCAACATCGACCCAGCTAAAGCACGCATCGCTGTCCGTCATCTTCCATCCCATCCGTGGAAATTCTCGTTTCCAAACTTCTTGAATGCGGAAATTCAACTCGCGACTGACTTGAAGATGTTGCTTGTCTTCCAGGGCAGCGTCGGCGGCCACCACACCCGCCATACTCAAAGATAATCCGCCCAGCATGTAAGGGCGGAGCTTGGCGATGACCGGAGTCGCAGCCAAACCATAGCCTATTCGCAGGCCAGCCAAGCCATAGATCTTTGAAAAGGTCCGCGCGACCAGCACATTGGTCCGCGTCTTGGCCAGTTCGACGGCTG
This sequence comes from Pirellulaceae bacterium, assembly GCA_033761895.1. Lineage (GTDB taxonomy): Bacteria > Planctomycetota > Planctomycetia > Pirellulales > Pirellulaceae > Aureliella. The sequence goes on from JANRMD010000142.1 coordinate 2,256, forward strand.
TGACCTCTTCCATGTTGGGCAAGTACTCAATGTAAGCCTCATCGACTAATAACAATGCATCGCGCGGCGTCGCATCCGCCAGCTGTTCAATCTGTGACAGTTTGATCGTCGAACCGGTTGGGTTGTTCGGATTGCAGACCACCACAATCTTGGTTTCAGCATCGATCGCTTGGATCATTGCCGGGACATCCAAGCCGTTCTTTGCATCCAGTGGAATAAGCTTGCGAGTCGCTGTTCCGTTCGGCAGTTGAGCCGCTTCGGCACCGACCGCTGAGTATCCAGGATGAGCCTCAACTACATTGCCTCCCGACGAGCAGTAGGCCCAAGCAATCGCTTTGAGAATCTCCGAAGAACCGACACCAATCAACAGATCTTGATCGCCCGCAGGTGATGGTCTTCGCGCAAGCGACAGTCCACCGGTTGGTTCACTGAATGGCAAGCCATGAAGTTTGCGAAGTTTGGATTCCAGTAATGGTGTTTCACCAAGTGGATAACGACCGAGCATGGTGTTCGCACGCTGGACCGCTTCTAAAGCTCGCGAAGAAGGGCCTAGTGGGTTTTCATTGAACAGAATGCGAACTGGCTTGGTTCGCTTAACGGTGTCGTCGGCCGCCTGCGATCTCAACTCGCCCACGATGCCCGACATAGCGAGCGAGCCGATTGTGGAGACACCTGCAACGAAACCACGGCGTGTAAATTGCATAACATGCTTCCCAGCAAAGACGGACATAGATCAACACGAGCCCCAATCGAGACTCACGCAATAACAATCCTTCCGCCTAAGGAGAACGTCCTGAATTTATCAGACCGTCGCGAGCTCTGCAAAACAAATTTGCTACAGACGCTGGCTCTCTCATCGCAAGGAATTAGTGATGGCTGGAATGCGACCTTTGAAGGCCGTTAGCGGTATGCCGCTCTCCATACTCGCAGCCGAAAAGTTTTGATCTTCAAATGCGATATGCGTTACGCATGGTGGAATTATGCGTTACGCCTGATGGAATATCGGGTAGCGGAAGCCGTCAAGGCCGTCAAGGCTTTCGTGAGCCCTCGCAAGCCTTGAGCATGATGATTATTGCGCCACGGGCAATGTGAGCCGACGGGGCGAGCCGCCGGGGGCCCAAGGAGCAGTTGTTCATCACCGATAATCCTGCAATCAGAGAGTAGCTTCCAGCTCAACTCGCTTTGGTACGATTCAGGTCCATGCACCTCCAAACTTCGAAACCCGCGGCTAGCGCCGTCGGCTCACTAAATCAACATCCCGCTAGCGCCTTTTGATGTTGCACTGTTTTTAATGCTGTCAAAAAACTGCTATTGCAAAGAAAGGGGGAGTTTTCTCATGAATCGTGTTGTACGCAAACCATCACGAGAAGGAACTCCCCCAATGGTTATTGTCCAGGAA
>JANRMD010000143.1:0-15744 GCA_033761895.1 Pirellulaceae bacterium
ATCCACGTTGGAAGCTAAGCTCAGCGAGCCTGCGATGCTGGTGAAGGTCACGTTCGTCGCCGCAGTCACATCCGCTTGAAAGGTTAGGTTATTGAATAGCGAAAACTGAATAGCCCCGGTTGTCGTGGTCGCGGTCGATCCAAGCGTCACGTTGTCGTTGGCTGTCGCGGAACCTGTCAAGCTGATCGCGCCCGCCGATAGCGCGCCCGTCGATTGGAAGGTTGCTCCGACATTGTTATTGTCCGAATCGATCGTCGATGTCAGCGTACCGTTCTGCAGGTTGATGCTACTCACCGAAGTGTTGGTTGCACTCGACAGGGTTAAGGCCACGTTAGCATTGGTCGTTGTCACCGCACCCAGCGCCAGGCTGCCAGTGGCGCCTTGAGCGGTAAGTTGGTTGGTGGAACCATTGCTGCCGGTCAATTGCAGACCCGAGGCGATCGTTGCAAGGTTAAGCGGTCCGTTGTTAGCGGTGATATCCACGTTGGACGCTAAGCTCAGCGAGCCTGCGATGCTGGTGAATGTCACGTTCGTCGCCGCAGTCACATCCCCTTGAATGGTCAAGTTATTGAACTGTGAGAATTGAATAGCCCCGGTTGTCGTGGTCGCGGTCGATCCAAGCGTCACGTTGTCGTTGGCTGTCGCGGAACCTGTCAAGCTGATCGCGCCCGCCGACAGCGCGCCCGACGACTGGAAGGTTGCTCCGACATTGTTATTGTCCGAATCGATCGTCGACGTCAGCGTACCGTTCTGCAGGTTGATACTACCTACCGAAGTGTTGGTTGCGCTCGAAAGAGTTAAGGCCACATTGGCATTAGTCGTTGTCACCGCACCTAGCGTTAAACTGCCCGTGGCACCTTGAGCAGTAAGTACGTTTGTGGAACCATTGCTACCGGTCAGTTGCAGACCAGAGGCGATCGTTGAAAAATCTAGCGGCCCGTTGTTAGCGGTGACATCCACGTTCGAAGCTAAGCTCAGCGAGCCTGCGATGCTGGTGAATGTCACATTCGTCGCCGCAGTCACATCCGCTTGAAAGGTCAGGTTATTGAACTGCGAAAACTGAATAGCGCCCGTTGTCGTGGTTGCGGTCGATCCAAGCGTCACGTTGTCGTTGGCTGTCGCGGAACCTGTCAAGCTGATCGAGCCCGCCGCCAGCGCACCAGTCGATTGGAAGGTCGCTCCGACATTGTTATTGTCCGAATCGACTGTCGCCGTCAGGGTACCTCCCGCAAGGTTGACATTGCCCAAGCTGATGTTGCGAGCCGCATCGATCGCCAAAGATGATAACTGGCCTATCGAGACAGCAGTTGAATCCACGTCGCGGCCGGCAATCAAGTTGACTTGAAGATTCGCATTCCCTGTCAACCCGCTCAAAAACACGATGTCGCGAGTTGCGTTGAGGGTCAAGGTTCTGTTGGTTGCTGGGGCCAAATTAAGTGGGTCAACAATTCGAATGTCACCACTACCAGGGCTAGGAGTATTCGTAATGATGGTAACGTTGCCACCGGCGAGGCCAGTCACGATGGTCGAAATCAACACGTAGGACGTATTGGGCGCCACTCCCTCGGCAGTCACAATCTCGATATCGTCGGGGTCAATTAACCAAGTGCCACCTGCGCCATTCGGGGCTGATGTATTGGCCGCACCATCTATCTTGAGATACCTCTTACCTGAGGTCTCAATGAAACCACCATTGCCCGCTTCGGCGCCGCCTCTCGCAGCGATGTTACCCGAGCCTTCAATGATCGCTGTGTCATCCGACCAGACGATAATCGTCCCGCCATTCCCTCGGATTCTCGCGTCCGCATTGAGAGACGATTTCGACGAGACATAGGTGTACCGTGAATTCTGCAAACTTGCGTCTTTGCCTTGGTACCCGCCGCCAACACGTATCTGTCCGCCGCCGATTCCGCCTGATACGTCAATGCGAGTTGAACCGTCTAGTAAAACACGATCGCCAGTAAGTGAAATCTGGCCGCCGCGATGAGCATCGTCCCCTCGACTAGCGATCTCTCCGTTGACTTTCAATTCACCGGAACCCGCGTCCAGTCGAATTTCGCCACCGGCGGTTGATAGACCTCCGTCAACATCGATCATGCCCGCACGCACGGATATGCGTTGCCCTGTGGTTACTTCTCCGCGTATTCGTACTGAATCTGCATCGTCACTCAAAACTTCCAACTGCTTTACGCCTGAGTGATTGAACGAATCGATTACTAACGCATCTCGACTGGCCGTCGTCGAACGTAAATCGATCAGCAATCGATCCGCAGGTGCATCGAACTCAATCCGGCTTTGGGCACTGGACCATTGGATGGTTGGAACAAGGCTGGAACCATCGCAATTGATCGAGTCCTGCAGTGCATAGCTGCCACTTGCAAAAGCGGCGATCAGCGAACGTTCTGCGGCCGAATTCAGATCTTTAATCGACTGCACATTTTGAACATGAACCACCGAGTCCAATTGTTTTGCCGTGGAAACAAAACGCACTTGGGCAAGGTTGTCTTGAGTTTGATAGGTTACTTCATCAAAGTCGGTGCCCGATGAAACAGAGAAGACCAGGATATCTGAAGACGCGTGAGCGGGTGAACCTGTTGCTAGGGTGGTACCGTCGATGTGGATGCCTGCCGCAACTTGAATGGTCGGGTCGATGTAAAAGTGATCTGCGTCGCTTGAGCCCTCGAAACGAATCGACTTTATCTCGGACACACTACCTTGCCATACACGTTGATCATTGATCGACACAGCGATCTGATTCTGGGCGTTGGCTGGGGCATTGGCAGAATCTAAACGCGATAACTCAAACTTGTCTGCTACGCCATTGTTGGCGGATTGCCCAGCATCAAAACGCAACGAGACCAAGTCGATTGCCGTAACCACAGCGCCTGCGTTGAGAACCCGACGATCTTCTAGCTGCGAGTTATAGACGCGAGGGAAAGTTCCCTGTTCCAACCGTCCAGATGGGGCCTTTCGTTTCGACAATATCGCGGCGGTGCCTTTGAGCCACTCAAAAAAGGTAGCCATTTTGACGCTCGTTCGAAAAACGTTGAAATCCAGGACCCAAAAGTAGGGCAAACCTTCCGAGATCGCGGAAACCGCCTTGGCTTGCTAGCAAAATAGGGTGCTCCCTAAATCACCTAGCATAAACCCTATTTTCGATTCTTTATAACACACGCGAAAAGCTTATCGTCGAAAAGTCTGGTTGTTACGGTTTTAGGGGGAGGTGTTTTTCCTATTCTTATCTTAGTAGCGATTGTGACGACTGTATTGCTTCCCCCGAAAACACCGCGTTTTTGGTCGTAATGTTCCGAATGAAACGGTGGGACAGGCTGCGAAGCATTTTCCCTGAATTCCAATCTTTGTTTGACCTAAACTGGACGTTGGATGCCATGGATGTTACCGACCCTACCGATCACACAGCATCGCCCAATGCCCGCCGTGTTCGCCAACTGAGCACAAGCTATGCGCTCAAATTCTCAGTCATTCTTTCGTTCGCATTCACGCCCATAGCCCATTCGCAAGTCGTTGAAGTGGCACAAGAGCCAACGCTCGCTTCGTTCGAAACGCCGAGACCAATTCACCCGGTTCAAACGCAAGGCAATGCTGATGAGCCAAAGTCCGAGCAGGCCTCCCCGCAATCCGACAAAACCAATCAAGAAGCGGCCAGTCCCAATGCAGCCGCCAAGAAGAACCCAAGCTTCATACCACCACAGCGTCCCATCGGCCAAGTAAACATCGATTTACGACCCAAGCCCAAAAACGGCAGTACTAAAGTTCCTGATAGCCTAGCGGACGAGACCATGCCAGCTGGCGCGGTCTACGCCTCAACATCAGATGAAATGCAAAGCGAGCTGTTTTACATCAAGTCGCGAAATCGAGATGATATTTTTGCTTACCAACCACTCTACTTTGAAGAAGTCAATCTCGAACGCTACGGTCGAACCTGCGGACATTTACAACCTGCAGTATCCAGCCTGCGGTTCTTTGCCACCATTCCATTACTGCCATACGCCATGACAGCCTATCATCCAAGTACGACCTACACACGCAAATGGCCGTATGAAGCGGGATGGGGAGCTCCTCGAGTTAGAGAACTCGAGCCCATTGAGCTGAAGCCCAGTCTGGTTCAGGCGGGAGCGATCACTGGCTTAGTCTTCGTTTTACCGTAGGATCAATTGCGAACGTACTGAAGACGAATCTCGCAAGGCGTTCACCAATCGATTGCGATCGGATCCGAATTGCGACCCTTGCAATCGAATGATGTGCAGCCGTAACTTCGTCGCGCCCAAGTGACTCTGGCGAGACTTCAACTTTTGCCAAGAAAACCGGCTCGGTGGACTCAAAGCGTCCATGGCGATTACTTCGGCTCGGAACAATTCCTGAAGCCGCAACCTCACTCGGTATCTCTCGGTTCGTGGATGTTCCAATTTCTGAAATTACACCTCGTAAGGTGACGTCCGGGAACGCTTTCGTTTTCAAATACACTACGTCTCCAGACTCAACTAGTTCAATCTGCGATTGACTTAGATAGACCGTACCCTGAAAACTCCGGGAGTCACCAATCTCGCAAAAAGGAGTACCTCGATGCAAGACGCAACCGAGGTTCTCAGGATCCATCGGCAAGCCGCTCCACGTTTGAATTTCATTCGGATTATCGGCCGGCTGCTTGGTTGATGGGGCTAGGATGGTTCCGTCGATCGGTGCGCGTAGCGTAAGTTGCTCAATATCCGATTGCAATCGCTGCACTTCCAGTTCGAGACCGTTGATCGCCTCCAGAACGGCAGGCATCAGCGCGGCTACTAGCGGCTCAGCTCCTCTTCGAGATTCCAGCCCCTTCAAACGCGCTCGCTGTCGCGCCAACTCGCCTCTTCTGGCAATCAGGCTCAGCTCCAAATCTTCCGAAACGAACTTTGCAATTTCATCTCCTGTACGAATACTCGCTCCCTCGGGCAAGCAACTTTGCAGTTTTCCATCAACTAGAACCGAAACCGTTCGGGCTGCTTGGACTTCAAGAAATGCGTGCGAATGCAAGCGAGCGGGCAATGGCAACCACACCAATGTGACCACCAGCAAGATCGCCAAGAGTAACGTCAGGGACACACGCCCCTTCCGCAGATTGCGAGCTCCTCCTCCTGCATTTACCCATCTCCCAACTCCGCTTGAGATCGAATACAGCCACCCAATCAGGGCGGCACAAACCAAGGCCAGCCCCAACACTTCCAAGCGAAGCACCTGGAAGAACTTGAACAGCACCAGCAGAATCACGAAGCTCAAAAGAAACCGGTACGTGTCCGACAGGACTCCATAAACCCACAACAATCCGTCACCACGGCCACTGTAGTCGGCTGGCGTTTGCGGTACACGGAATAAGTACATCGTCGCGAACGCATTCGCCAATACTCTCCTGGCTTGCTGAGCGAGATTGGGGCGATCCAACAGGTCAGCCAACACAAAGTAGCCATCGTACTTCAGTAGTGGATTGCCGTTGAACAGGATTGTGCCCACACTGCCAACGAAGACGACTTGAAAACACAGGCTTTGGATAACCCCCGGATTTGCAAGCCAACCAATCCATAAACATATCGCGGCTGCGACCAGTTCAAAGATGATACCCGCCGATGCGATCATCGCCCGTTTCCATTTGCTGTCCACCATCCACGAATCCGTAACATCGCAGTACAAGCACGGCGTAAACAGCAACAGCATCAATCCCATTTCATTGCATTCGCCGCCAAAGTGCTTACACGCAATTCCATGTCCAAATTCATGGAGAACCTTAAGCCCACTGAAGGCTAGATACAGCAAGGCAATCGTCTGCACAGTTAAGTATTCATCAATCGAAGGAACTCTCGTTAGGTCGCTCGCAAAGCAGACCAGTGTAAACAGCAGAAAACAGACAATCACGACGAGCGCGGGCAATTCAAAACACCAACCTAGACGCCGATCCAAGTACTCAAGCAGGCTGTCAGGGTTGAACCCACGAAACCGAATCGACATCCAACTTCGAGCTCGTCCCCATTTTTCCTGCGATCGAAAGTTCTCGTTCCTCTTCTGCAGTTCATCCGATTGGCCAAGATGTTCGGAAATCACAAGCCCATTGCGATGAAATTGACCATGTAGAATTTGAAGTAGTCGCGAATCCAATCGCGAGCCTGGAAACTCTTTCACAAATGCGTCTTTCATCGCCGCGATGCTTGTGCGACCGTCAAGCATCTTTAGTAAGGCGAACTCTTCCTCCCACAACTGATGGTGCGACAGGCGAATCGGGTCCTTGATTACAAAGTACTTGCGCGAACCGACTCGCCTCTCTCGAAAAATCAGATCGGGTCGCATGCGCAACGCAACCGGACGAAGATTGAAATCAAACGGTTGCGATGGTGCTAGTTGCAGCATGAGCCATTAGTTCGAAAGAAAATCAACGTGCTTGAATAATCATTTTGGCTCGCAAGCCAGGTCCTAACAGCCCACGGGAATTGTCGACCTCCGCCACAATTCTCTGCGTGCGATCATTCGGTTCAACCACGGGACTGATGTAGACAATCTTTCCGACATGTCGAACTTTATCATCCTCATCGCCTTCGACCGCGATGGTTACGCTACGATCCAACAGCGCTGGGGAAACGGATTCTCGTTTCAAAAAGCCTTCCACTTTGAGTCGATCGATTCGCGTTACACGAACGAGCGGCTCACCGGGTCGCACCCATTCGCCTTTTTTGGCGATGATCTCAGTCACTGCACCTTGGATGGGCGACTTAATCTGATGCCGTTCCACTTCCAAGGTTGCAAGTTCCAAGTTCTTTCCCGAAAGCTCCTTAGCAAGCTCAGCTAACTGGAACTCTTGCGTCGCTTGTTCTAGGTGCTGCTTTCCTTGGGCAACACGCAATTCAATTTCATCCACCTCGGCTTGTGAAGGAGTATCAGGAAACCGCTTTCTTGATTCCAGGGCGCGTTGCAAGCTGGAGTTGGTGACGCGGACTTCGGTTTCGGCCGTTAATACTGCCGCGCGATTTCCTGCTTTCGTGGCTGCAATTTTTTGTTCTAGTGAGGCTTGCTGCTGCTTCAAGCGTGCGCGCTGATCGTCAAGCTGCATAAGTGCTTGGCCGACTTGAACCACTTGCCCTTCTTTGACTTGAATATTCAAAATGGGGCCTTCTTGAACGGCCGGTACTGCAACCTCTTCGATCACTTTGATCAACACCGGATTGACAACGATCTCAGCGTCACCGGGGGTAGCCGCATCGACTATGTACGGGTTAAGCATTGCATACAGGCTGAACCCAACAAAGACGACTCGCATACGCCAGCCAGCATTTCTTGTGTGATGACAAAAACAATCAATAACCATTGAGCTCCGCCTCCAGTATGCCGACAACGCTTAGAGTATTCTAAAGCAGATAAAGTCCCAAAGTTGCCGAGTCCACACATATCCAATGCAGGCTGTTCCACAATGGATTTTTGCGTTCGCCGTCGCACCCGGCCGCACATCAGTCATCTGGGCAGCATCCACCACAGCATCCACTCTCAGGGTCGCTCCCTGATCGGTCAAGGTCTCAACCGTCGTCCCCAACTGTGTCAACATCGCCGAACGTTTGCTGGCAGGGTCGCTGGCTAGTGAGAAAGTAACACGCAAGCCCTCAGGATTATTCTTTCTTGCATGGATGATATGCCGCGTGTCCTCGTCTAGTACTCGCAACTGGAGCCTACCCTCACGGCCGAGTTCCGCAATGCTCATCAGCTTTTGCCCGATTTGTACAGGACGATGCTCGAGCGTTTCAGCTTGATCCCAGCTGATGACGCGGCCGTTGATCGGACTCTTCAATTGCAAGGAAGCAAGCATATCGTTCAGTACCGATAATTGCTCTTTCTGACTTGCGACCACTTCACGCAATTCACTTTCACTAGCAGAAAGCTCTATCGAACTCGCAGCTTCCAAGGTATTCGGCTTTCGATTCTGCAATCTGGATACCTCGATGCCCCGCAGTTTCTCTTGAGCCGAAGCGTGCAACGTCAGCAGTTCCTCCTTGCGAAGCTCCAACTCTCGGCTGCGAATTTCCAACAGAACATTACCTGCCTGCACTTCGCTTTGGTGCGCAACGTGGACCTTGACTACCTCACCATTTGCGGGCGCATACACATGCCGCAACGCAACCGGTTGGATCGTCCCACGCGCATCGATGTTGAGGTCCGCAGGGATGACCAATGCCAGCCCAAGTCCAGTCATGACAGCTGCAACTGTTAATAAGAGCTTTATGCGATAGGTCCGATACCAAGCCATCCAGCTTTGCAGCGATTCACTCAGTCGTCGCAAAGGCATGTGGCTGTACTCAATTGCGTTCCGATAGGCAATTGCAGCATGCTCTAAGATCAGATCGCAGCGTTGTTGAAGCTGGGGCACACTTTCCGCAGAGAAATTCTCGATTACCAACGCTCCAATAATTTTCTGCGCGACGGACGTTCGCGTTTCGTGATCAATTTGAGCATCACTGATCAGGAGGATCCAAACCAGTTCCGCGCGCGAGGTATCCAAGTACTCTTGCAGGACCGTCGACAGCTGCGGCGCTTCCAGTTCACTTGAGGGATAGCGGTACGACTGGCCGCTTTTCGCAACAACCGCCACCAGTGACTCTAACGTGCGAACTTGCTTGGCACGTCTCTCGATGGTTGCCACACCGCTGACTGCTCGGATGGAACTTTTGTGCGGCTCAATCTGCACCACGCTCAGACGATCACACTGCAGAAACGTGCGTCCCTCGTTGGCGATCCGATAGGCGGTCTCATCAAGGTGAATGCCTGTATGCAATTTCGGAAGTATGAGCTTGAAATCACTCCAAAGATGATCCTCCGTTTGCAGATGCTGAAGCAATTGGGCATTGCGAAAGTCCTTGGCAATCTCGCTCAAGGCGGCCATAAAATTGGTGATCGAGAATTCTTCGCTTTTGGCGATCGCACCTTCTTTGTGGACTAGCTCGATGACCAAGTAGGCTAAGTCTCGATCGCGGCAGCCGAAGAAACGATACTCTCTGCCTTCGTAACTCCTCGTTGCCAGCTCCTTGGTGCCGTTGAGTGATTGCTGCTTGGTTGCGCATTCGAGGGCTTCTTCGTGAATGGCTTGCAGCTGACTATCAACGCCGATGCCCAGTTGCACTAAGCCAACCTCCGCTTCAAGGCGATAGTTGACTTCGCGGACGCTCCAAATTGCTCCAGCAGCTGCATCCGTTGTGCTAACTGCGGCGTTGAGTATCGATTGAAAAAATGTAGCGGAGTTGGGTGAGGTCAGGGCAAGATCGGTCAATTCATCAAGTAAGGAATCTAACGTCTCACTTGTGAACATCCGGTTGGTCATCTCGCAACTCTCAAACTAGCTCACCCAACTTACCCAGTCCCCCTGATCTAGGAGATCTGTGCGGGATTTGGCGGTTTTTGCTTCCTGTAGCGATTATATCGTTAATTCCGTTTGAACCACCAGTCCGATACATGCTTTGTCACCGCGACATGTATGCGCGCGTCAAAAGGGGGAAAGATCGCTAAATGCTACAGGCACGGATGATACTATTGTTCTCTGCCATTAGCCTCTGCGCGATGGGTTGCGCCGCTCGAACCGCCTCGAAGATCATTTGGGGAGAGACTATTGGTCTGGTCAGCCCCAATACTAACAATTGCCCTCCCGTAGATGAGCAGCAGGCAGTTGAGCTTTCTCAAGAGCAGTTTACGGAACCGCTGTCGCTTTTGACGCCTGAAAAGCAGCCGTGGCTGATCTCACCAACCGAAGCCATTCAAATTGCCGTCGAACGGTCCAAGATTCTCCAGGACCTGGGTGGGACCACACTGCGTAGCGTCAACAACATTTCCACCATTCACGATCCGTCGATCCAATCCACGGATCCAAGACTCGGCATAGAAGCCGCCTTGGCAGCTTTTGATGCTCAGTACAACTCGCGGTTGTTCTACAACAAGAACGACTTTCCAGTCAACAACCGATTGCTCGGCGGTGGTACCAATCTACTCCAGCAAGACTTGGTTACCTTCCAAAACGAACTCACCAAAGCAACTGCCTACGGTACCGAGCTCTTTGCGAGGAACAACACCAGTTACGATGCCAACAACGCGCCAAGTAACCTTTTCGGCAGCTCGTGGCAAACCAACTTAGAAGCAGGCTTTCGTCATCATTTGGGGCGTGGTGGTGGGCTCGATTACAACCGGATCGCTGGTCCAGGGGCAACTCCTGGCAATTACAGCGGCATCCTCATCGCACGCGTCAACGCAGACTCCAGCATCCTAGACTTTGAAATGGGATTGAGAGATCTCGTTAGCGACGTTGAAAACGCCTACTGGGATCTATACTTCGCCTATCGAAATCTGGAAGCGAAGATCGCCGCCCGCGATGCGGCGCTTAATACTTGGCGCGTCGAAAAGGAGTATCGCGACTCACAGTCAGGCTCCGGAGAGAAAGAAGCTCGAGCTCGAGAACAATATTACCGCTTCGAATCCCAAGTGCTTGAAGCCTTGACGGGCCGCGAAGTTGATGGAACGCGTACCAGCAACGGCAGTAGCGGCGGTACATTCCGTGCCACCGAAGGCGTACACGTGGCTGAACGGCGTTTGCGTCTGGTGATGAACCTCCCCATCAACGACGATCGCATGCTTCGACCGGTACACGACCCCATTCTTGTCAAAGTTATTTTTGACTGGAATCAAGTTGTGGGCGAATCGCTACAGCTTCGACCTGAGCTTAGAAAACAAGATCTGCAATTGAAGCGGGGACAGTTGGAGCTACTTGCAAGCCGCAATGCGCTGCTACCGCAAATAGATCTCCTGACTCAGTACAGAATCCGAGGGTTTGGTCAAGAACTTTGGGGAGCCAACACGGCGCAGTTCGATAATGCGGTCGCAAGCATGACGTCTGGGGACTTCCAAGAGTGGCAGTTCGGAGTTGAGATGAACATGCCCGTCGGACTTCGACGAGCCTACAACAATGTGCAAAATGCCAAATTGAAATTGGCCCGCGACCAAGATCTGCTGGACCAAAAGCAACGGCGAGTCATTCACGATCTAAGCAACGCATACGCTTCAGTCGTGCGCTCGTTCGAGATCGCAAACGTGTCCATGAACCAAAGATCGGCAGCACACGAACAGCTGGCCAGTCTTCGAAATCTCGAAGAGAACAAGAGTCGAGTAAACACGAACGAGATGCTCGATGCCCAAAACCGTGTGACACAAGCCGACGCAGGTTACTACGATGCGATCGTGCGCTACATGATCGCATTGAAAAACATTCACTTCGAAAAAGGCACGTTGCTGGAGTACAACAACATCGCGTTTCTCGATCGGGTTCGACCAAAACGTACAATCTCATTACCCAACGGGATGACGGAAGGGTCGCTAACCGACTACTCAGTTCCGTTACGCGCGGCTGTTCCAAATTCGCCACGTAACGGGTCGGCTAACGCACCCATGGAAGCGCCAGCCAACGCACCTGTCACAGTACCGGCTGACGTACCAATTCCATTGCCTATCGAACAATCCGGCCAGCCCTTGCCAGTGGGCGATGGGTTTCCTCAAGACACTCCGATCGTCCAGCCGCCTGTAATCCCTGCTCTAGGCCCGCCTGCTTTAGATCGGCCTCTTTGAACGAGCCACACTGAGTGTCGCACAATTGTCTCAATTGTTGCCGCTACGATGGTGAGTGTCGCACAATTGTCTCAATTGTTGCAGCTACGATTTGGAGTGTCGCACAATTGTCCCAATTGTTGCAGCTACGATTGGGAGTGTCGCACAATTGTCCCAATTGTCGCAGCTACGATTGGGACAATCGTGCGACAATAAAGCAGTTACCCCAAAGTTAAATTGCATTGAAGCACCAGTGGAGCGTCAAACTTAAGCATTAGCCGCAGTGCGCTAGCACCGGTTCCCGTGGCGAAAACGGACGCTAGCGCGTACCGGCTGATATTGCAAACCCCAAAATTGAAGTTGGCTGAGGCACTAGGGGCCAATCATCCAAGGTGCATTAGCACCGGTTTTCGCCAGGGGGAAAACCGCGGCTTACGCCGTTCGGTTAATCGTTCGCACTTCCGTGAGAACTCTCGAAATCCCGCGCAGAGACACAAAGGCGCAGTGTTTTTGATCGCGGCAAAAAGCTAGTCGACCTTACTCTTTAAACAGCAATTTTCCTGCTCTTGAACTTTGGACTTTACGTGTTAACTTGCATCGCCTGCGGATTCTCGCGACGGGACACCCGATTTTCGGCGCGTGCGCCCTCGCCCCATGCGGCTAGACACCGAGTAAACTCAGTGGCGATCATCGAGAAGTGTTCAAAATAGGTTGATTTAAATACTCGCGAAGGTGCCTCTACATGGAATACAAGATTCAGTTTGGATCGCTTAACTCAAAGCCACAACAAACCCAGCCAGGCAAAACATTCCGCATCGCGATCCTCGGCGATTTCTCGGGTAAAGGCAACTCAGGACGCGTCGAAGTTGGTGAAGCACTTGCCGCAAGAAAGCCACTGCGAGTCAGTCACGAGAACCTCGACTCGTTGCTGTCTCGTTTAGAGGTCTGCCTCAATCTGCCCGCGGGAGCTAGCGGCGCGATGATGGAAGTCCCTATCAAATGTATGGATGACTTTCATCCTGACCAACTCTACAACAACGTTCCTGTATTTGAGAAACTGGTTAGCTTACGTCAACGACTTCAAGACCCGACTACCTTTCCCAAAGCGGCCGCTGCCGTTCAAACTCTAGCCAGCGCACCGATTGCGATTCCCAGTAGCTCAGTGACCGCGCGTGCCTCCACATCCAACGCAATCCCGCGTGGCCGCATCGAATCGTTTTCTGATCTGATTCAACTCGAATCTCGCGCCCACGAATCTGCTGAACTGAAAACTCTGTTGCGTGATGTTGTTCGCGAACATGTCGTAGCGGAGATGCAGGGGCAAGCTGAGCTGATCGCGGCCGTGGACGAGTCTCTATCGGATTTGATGCGTCGCCTGCTGCATCACCCGGACTTCCAAGCGATGGAGTCACTTTGGCGGTCGCTGGATATGTTGATCCATCGACTGGATATCGACCATGAATTGGAGGTCGTGCTATACGACATCAGCGCCGCCGAGTTCGCAGCCGACTTGGCGTCTTCGACTGCGTTGGAAGATACCGGTCTGTACCGTTGGTTGGTCGAAGCGCCAGCACTGGACGCTTCGCAAGGCCCACTTTCGTTACTGGTCAGCAACTTTGTGTTTGAGCACATCCCACCTCACGCGGAGTTACTAGGTCGAGCCGCGAAGATTGCCGCTTGTGCCAATGCACCTTTTATCGCTTCGATGGATTGTTCGTTCCTCAAGAATCTGAACCCACAGGAAATACATCCCTTGGTCAAAGAGTCGTGGGAGGCGCTGCGGTCATTGCCTGAGGCGGTGTACTTGGGCCTGGTGACTCCACGATTCATGCTCCGCTGGCCCTATGGAAAAAAGACGGAGCCCATTGAGTCGTTTCAGTTGGAAGAGTTCACGAACAAGAGCGGGCTGTCGGGCATGCTCTGGGGCAATTCAGCGTTGCTTGTCGGCATGCTGCTCGGCCAGAACTTCCGCGACAATGGGCTGGCCGGCATGAAGCTGGGCGCGATCTTGTCGGTAGACGACATTCCATTCTATTACTTCAACGACCAGCATGGAGATCAAGTCGCGTTGCCCTGCACAGAGCGACTGATCAACGTCCGCACGGCTCAACAAGTAACAAACCAAGGTGTGATTCCAGTACTCTCGATCCAAGGTCGCTCCGAAGTTCGCTTAGGCGGTATGCACTCCGCAAACGGTGCCCCGCTGGCTGGCCCATGGGCTCCGGTATCGATCCAGCCAGGTTCCGCAGTCGCCCCGATCGCAGCACCGATCGCAACACCCACCCCAGCCGCAGAAACACCTGCTGCTGAACCCGCATCACCGGCCCCCGATGCCCCACCTGCCGACGAGCCCCAAGCGGCTCCCGCGGCCGAAGCCGACGACCTGGACGCACTGCTCGCATCCCTCGATGACTCATCCTCATCCGCTGATAGCAGCGACTCAGACATGGACGCAGATCTAGCGGCTTTGCTCGCTGACCTTTAGTTGTAGCTTTTGCCTGGATGTAGAAAGAGCAAGGCGATGGGCACTGGAAATTGGTTTGAACGTCTGTTCGGTTTTGCGGAGTCTGGGCGGGCGGCGGTACACGCTGAGCTTGAGGTCGAGGGGAATACCTTACGATCCAAACTTCGCGGTACGGAATGGACCTGCGGCAAACTTGAGATTACCTCGCTCGGTGATTTGCGAAGCCAAGTCAACGGCTTGCTGTCGAACGCCAAGCGTCCAATCCGAATCGCTGAACTTGTTGGCGATGCTAGGGCATTACACGCAGATCCGGTGAATGCAGGAGCCGTGTTTCAAGTCGCTTCGCAATTCAACTTGCTGGAGATGGTGTCACCCAGCGTCACTCCCGAACAGGGAATCGGGATCTACGAAAACGATCCGACTCAAGGCCCCGCATGCGCGATCGCATGTGGGGCAGGCACGCTCTATCGCAACTATTTTGTGGCGCTGCATGGGCAGATCGGGCAGACCGCCAAACAGCAAGTGGATTGCTTGACAGATATAGGCGAAGCTTTGGGCAATGCCAACAGCCGACTGTGGAAGATGAAAAACGGTTACGCCCTACCAACCGCTGAGGGACTCAAGGAGATCGATTCTAAGTTACGCGCGATGTCGGAAACTGAGTTGGATGCACTGCGGTCAAAGTTAAAGATTGGAGTGCAATGGGAAACGCAGGTAACGCTCGGTAACAGCCAACACTTGGTGACGCAAGCTTATTGCTCGGCGGTACCAGTGGCTTACAGCGGCTTGACCTCACGATTGTGGGAGAAATTTGCGAGACTGATTTTGGAGGCGGCCTATGAAGCTACGCTTGCCGCAGCGGTTTTAAATGCGGCCAAGAGTGGCCACAAGTCGGTGTACCTCACATTGCTCGGCGGTGGTGCATTTGGTAACGATCAAGACTGGATCTTGGATGCCATTCGCCGCGCCGTGAAGCTTTACCAACAACACGATTTGGATGTGAAGATCGTGAGCTTTCGGCATTCCAATCCAGCTCTACGCAAGCTGTGTCACGAAGCGCTCAAGCAAGAGGATGCTTGAAAAGTCCCGTAAAACCGAGCTGCAAAAACTTGACAAATGCCAATCGTTGTTTTGCGACCCCCAAAAGACTGGGCCTTTGAGTCATCAACGAATTAAGATAGGGGAATCATGATGTGTCGAATATGGATAATGGTCTCACTCCTTTGCTTGGCCGCTACGCATTCGGTCGCGCAGGCTGAAAGCCACAGGCCGAACATCGTTTTCATCCTTGCCGATGACCTGGGCTATGGCGATGTGCATTGTCTGAACCCGCAGCGAGGAAAGATCGCCACGCCGCATCTCGACCGGCTGGCAGCTCAGGGCATGGTTTTCACCGACGCGCATAGTGGATCGTCTGTATGCACACCCACGCGGTATGGCTTGCTTACGGGACGCTATGCATGGCGCACGCGGCTCCAGAGCGGCGTGCTCGATGGCGGGAACGACGAGCCGCTCATCGGCGCTGACCGGCTCACGGTGGCTGGTTTTCTCAAACAACATGGTTACAGCACCGCTTGCATCGGCAAATGGCATCTCGGCTTCCAATCCGATGCGGAGCCGAAGAAGGATAAAGGTAGCTCTGGCCTGCCACTGGGCGCGCGCATCATCGGTGG
>JANRMD010000144.1:0-17681 GCA_033761895.1 Pirellulaceae bacterium
TAGCCGCCTCGCGATATTGACTCGGTTCCTCAGCGGTATCGAACAGGTCAAGGGCTCGGACAAATGCACGCTCCCGATTGGTTGGTTCTTCGGCAACCAGTAAATTGGATGAGAGCGTGATCGCGCCAAAGACCAAGAGCAATCGCGCAGTGGTGGAAACCACCTGCACCGGCGAAACATCACGACTTAGCAGGGGCGCGTTACGAGAAATCCATTTCGACGCATCATCGATCACTGAGGCAGGGTCTTGGGATCGGCCTGCGCCATACTCTGCCGCTTCGATCGCTTCGAGCAGCTCAGCAACCGATCGTCGATCTTCCTCTTCAATGGCAGTACCGGCCAGTAGCTGCACGACATCGGCTGTCGTCAAACCTTCGCCGACTCGATTGAATGAATCCGCAACTAGGCCTACCACAGCGGCTCGTACTTCGCGCAACGCTTGCTTGGTCTCGCCCCTTTGAAGTGCACTTCGTCCCTCTGCGATGCGTTTGAGTGCCGTTCGTTTCGCATGTTGTCGCCGCTGTCCCACCGTATCGGAAGACTGTTTGCGACGCAGCATAACGAATGCACAGGCAGCACCTGATACAGCCCAGACGACAGCCACCACTTGGCTCCAAGTTGCCCATGGAATGCGTTCGTCGCGGAGCGCATTCGGGTCGGTAATGTTCTGGTATATCCCTTCCGAACGTGACTTCAATGAACTACTGGCTGGTGTCAGCGAGCCCACAAGTTCTCCACTGGCAAGTCCAACGGCTCCGCTGACTTCTAGCGGGATCGGTGATGTACTAATGTCTTTGTAGGATTCTGAAGCGGGATCGAAGGTCGAAATCGTCAAGGCCGGGATGCTCACGTCAGGTCGCTTGGGACGCATCACATACTCAAACTCCTTAGTGTCACCGCGAATACGACCTGTCGGATCTTTATCGATTAGTTCAAAGTCAGCCACCAGCGATTCTACCACGCTCAAGTCCGGAGCGGAGACCAAGTCAAGCGCCCCTGCGTCAGCAGCGCGTTTTACTTCGAAGGTCAGCGTAAGAGGATCGCCCACACGCAACTTAGTTGTGCTCGCCTTGGCTTCAACGAAAAAATCTCCAATGCCTCCGCAGTAGTTTGCAGGTCGTGGCAATGGTACTTCGCGGACTTCGACTTCGATCGCTGGGGATGTAGCTACAATTTTTCGAGCCAAATAGGCATCCGCTTCGATACCCGAAACAAATCGTCCCTTGATGACAGCTGGACCAAGCATATATTTGCCGAACCGCTGGCCAGTGAAGGTCCGCGACAATTCGTACTTGAAGTAACGTACCGATTTTCCACTTAAGTCCGCTCGTGTTTCGCGGCCACTCAACAGATCGAAGACTGCCATTTCGCTGAAGAAACCAGCACCCGAACTGATGTTGTTTAACGTGAATCCGCCCGAGCGTCGCGCTAACAGCGGCTGCAACCATTCGGATTTGTCACCCGCCGAAAGTCCGTCAGGAGATTCGACCCAGTTGACTTCGATATGGGGTAGGTCCCGCCGCAAGGGGCGAAGAGGATCGGTATTCGCATCATCTGGCAATGGCTGAACAAGAATCGTTAAGGTCACGGTGAAGGGCTGCGTTGGATAAACCCGCGTTTGGCTAGCCTTCATCTCTACCACCACCAAATCTTGCGGCTCGGGTTTGATGACTCGCAGCGCAAGTTTACGACCAGTTAGGACTTTTCCATCGATGGTTGCTGTTGGAGCCGGTATCTGGAGATCTCCCGACTGCTTGGGAATAAGCTGATATTGGTAGACGTGACTAAAGAAAGTCGATTGCGAGACACGTCCGTTGATGATTGTCGTCGAAGACTGATTGCGAGACTGGTCGCCCGCCGGCACAACCTCGAATAGCTCTTTGAAGGCTGACAAGTCGGGCGGAGTGGGTTTTAGTGCATTGCGGATTTCAACACTATACTCAACACTTTCGCCTGCAAATATCTCGTCGGCGTTGATGCCAACGCGTATCTCAGCGTCTTGAAACGCGAGGCTAACTGAAGCCTGTAAAATCAGCCCAAGCCAGGCCATGAAACGCACCATCTGGTTCATTACCAATCCTTGTCTACCGGCGCGCGGCCGAGTATTTGAGCTCTGATTTGGCGGTCACGCTCTTGCTTTTCCTTCTGACGTTCACGCACCTTTCGCAACGCCTCGGCCATTCGTTCCTGGGACATCTGCTGCTTAGTTTGATTTTGCTCTTGAGCTGACTTGTTCTCATCCGACCGTTTGTCGTTGTTCTTCTGTTGATCGTTCTTCTGTTGGTCCGCTGGTTTGTCCTTGGGCTCGTTTTCCTTGGGCTCTTCCTTGGGTTGATTTTGCTCGTTGGGTTGCTGTTGGTCTTTATTCTGCTCTTGTTGCTGCTCGTCCTGCTGCTGTTGCTCGTTTTTGGGCTGAGCTTGCTGAATTTCCTCCAAGATCCGTCGCGCTGCCTCAGCCGCGATCGACGCCTTGGGAAGGTCTTTTTGCTGGAGTGATTCGAGTGCTGATTCCATTTCAGCAACCGCCTTGGGTGCAAGCTCAATCGCTTTGCGTAGACCGGCTTTCACTAACTCGGGATCAACTTGCTGGGGAGTGCCCGCTGCAGGCTGATCGGGTGAAGTTGGTTTTGTTTCTTCTGTAGCTGGTTCCCTTGCAACTTGGTCTGCGGGTGGAGCGGTCTGCAACTGTTGCAGTTCCATCTCTGCTTTGGGCGCTAGCAAGCGTGCTTTGCGTAATGTTCGCTCTTGAGCTTTGGCCAGCTGAGGCACTTGGTCTTCGGCAATTTGAAGTGGTTCTTGTTGCGATCTTGGGTTGGATCCAGAATCTTCAGCCTCGAGTTCTTTAGGCACAACGGTTGTTGTATTTTCATCGGTCGTTGGTAAATCTTCTTTGGGTGGCTCCTCCGAATTCGGTTGCAAAGCGGTGGCGATGGCCGTCTGCTCAACCAACTCTTTGGCAAGTAACGGTTGGAAGGGAATAATTGCATCCCAGATCTTGTCCAACTCATCTAGCGCCGACTGCTGACTGCTGATTGACTCAGCGGGAACGCGCAACGCGAGGCTCTTTGCGGAGCTTGACATATGCCCGCCTGCAGCCTCCGCCCAGCTTTGCAGCATGCGAATACCTTCCTCCAGTTGCTGCTGATCTGGTGCTGGCGGGTTGGTCGTTTGAGAGTTGCTATGGGGATTCGCGTTGGGATCTTGGGATTGAGGCTTCAGCTCAGAAGCGATTTTCTCGCGCAGCGTGGGAATCTCTTCGAGCAACTCATCTTGGGCGAGTTTTAGTTCTGCAAAAACGTCGGAGGGTAACTTCTCAGGCAACGCTTCGAGGTTCTCTTTCAACCCTTTTTGAGTCGTTATCAAGTACTCGAGAAAAACCAGTAAGTTCGATTCGTCGCGTCGCTTTTGGCGATCCACTTCACGCCACTTGTCGGTGTAGTACTTGATCCACAGTCGAACCAATTCAAGATTCTTACGTGATTGCGCATGATCGGGTTGCAGTTCAAGACAATGTCGATACGCGTCCACGGCTAGCTTCAGCTGATCGAGCACACCCTGTCGCTTGTCAGCGGCCAGTAACTCGGGCTGCTCACCGGCTGTCGCGCGGGCTTGTTCTGCTGACAAGTTACCGAGATTGAAATGAGCGGCTGTTGCGACCGCGCGATCTTGGCTGAGCCCAGCTTGCAGATAACTCGAGCGAGCTCTCTCAATTTCGCCTTTGCGGTGCAAGGCACAAGCGTTGTCGAAGGCGGCGAGGGCGGCCGCCTCCGATTTTTCTTCGTCGAGTTTATCGACAGCTGCCGAAAACCTTTGTTGCGCTTCGTCGTATTTCTCTTGTGCGTAAAGCTTCAATCCATCACGGACTTCAACACTGGGTTTGACATTGGATTTGACACTGCTGGTTGGGTTAGTTTTGGCTTCTGTTTCTTCTGCCCTGGATACACCTGGCGCGAAACTCAACGCGGCTGATGCAACGCAGAGAATACACGCCGCTTTCGACAATGCAGGCTGGATGCCACTACTTGAATCGCTGCGTGCGAGTCGAAAAGGAGTCACACACAGATCGATGGTCAGGGCCACCAGGGCTAGTCCGAGGAACCACTGAAACTGCTCTGAGCGCCGCACTCGTTGCTGAGTTTCACCGTCACCTGAGCGTAGTTTTTGCAAATGATCTACGTACAGTTCAGCGAGGTCATAGGACTTGGTTCCCGCCGGCACGTAGACTCCCTTGGTCTTCAGCGCAAGTTCGCTCAACAAAGTCCCATCCAGCTTGCTCCAAATCTGCTTGCCTTCATATTCAACGTAGTTCTGCGCGTTGGTTTTGTCAGGAATTCGCGCCCCTTGCTCAGAGTCGCCCAAACCAACTGTAAAGATCGCCACCTTGCGCTCGGCAGCAATTTCAGCGGCCTCCAGCGGATAAGACTTTTGATCATCGCCATCGGTGATCAATAGGATGGATTGATCTCGGTCAACTTTCGCCTGAAACACCTCCAACGCTTTACGAATGGCATCACCAATTGCCGTGCCACCGCGCGGTGCACTGTTAGGATCCAGTTCCTGAAGGGCACGCCGGAATGAGTCGTAATCGACGGTCAACGGGCATTTCACGACCGCTTGCCCCGCAAAGGCAATCAGGCCCACACGTTCGCCATTCAGCCGATTGAGCAATGCCAGCACATCGGTCTTGGCTCTTGCTAATCGTGAGGGCGTCACATCCTCGGCCAGCATCGATCTGGAAACATCGATTAGAACGTAGAGGTCACTGCCACGCGGGACAACTTCTTCCACTTCAGTTCCAAAACGTGGACCTGCGAGCCCAACCAAACTAGCGACAATCGCCAGTTCGCGCAGACACAGTTTGAACCAAAATCGCCGCGCCGACTCCTCTGGAAAGATCCTCGCCCACATCGCCCGAGTCGCAAAGGCTTCACGAGCACTCCGCCGCTTATGGCGTGAATACAACGCGAGCAGCCACCACCCAACGCAGAGCGGCAAGATGAAGTACAGGAACTGTGGACTTTGCCATTCCATCATTCAAACACAATCATTTGTTGTAACTACGATTGGGACAATCGTGCGACAATAAAACATGAACCCGAAAGTAAAACTGTTTGGAAGCACCAACTCGTACTGATCAAGCTGGCCGTGATCCAGTTCCCCCTTTCAACGCGTCAGGGTAGGGATCTAAACCGCGTCTCCTTCAGTACGCCCACCAGCAGCAAAAGTGCCAATCCAGGCACAGCGAACCAGCGGAACAACTCCGTGTACTCAGCGAATTTGGTCTCCTCAAAGTTCGACTTTTCTAAACGATCGATCCGTCGATAGACTTCGGTCAGTCCCTGCGTGTCGCTGGCGTGAAAGTACTCTCCATCTCCAGTACGCGCCATGTCACGTAGCAGTTCTTCGTCTATGCGAAACTGAGCTTTAACCAACACCCGCTGACCAAACTCATCTTCTTGTGGTACGGGGACAATACCGTTAGTACCGATGCCGATAGTATACAGTTTAATGCCCGACTCCTTCGCGATAGCTGCCGCTTCGCGTGGGTCGACTGCGCCCGCGTTGTTATCCCCGTCGGTCAGCAGCACCAGCACTTTGCTCTTGGCCTTGGTACTTCGCAGCCGATCAACACCCAAGGTCACTCCATCGCCAATTGCCGTCGCCAACTCCTCTTCCAGAAATTTCTCGTTGATCACGTTCCCACGACGATCACGAACCCTGCGCGGCACTTGCAGCTCTTTGACGATTTGCACCAGTGCACCGTGGTCGAGCGTTAGCGGGCATTTACTATCTGCGAAACCGCCAAAAGCTACCAAGCCGACCAAATCGTCTTTGCGCCCCGCCAGTCCGCTTTTTCGCGATCCAAGCACGAACTCAGTGACCACATGTTGCACGGCCTCCAGACGACTGACGTCACGACCATCCAACTGAAAGTCGAGCGCTTCCATCGACCCCGATATATCCAAGACGATTTCGATGGCGATTCCTTCACCGCTAATTCTCGATTCCGATTTGCCTGATTGAGGCCGGGCGATCGCGACCAACACTAGGCTCAATCCAACAGCGTATACCATGGGCAACAAACGAAAGACGCGTTGCATCAAAGTCACGGGCAGCCCCTTCAAGTCCGCAACGCTGGAGAACACCGCTGCTGAGGAACGCCTTCGCGCTCGCCACAGCAGGCCCAGCCACACCACGGGCACCAGCCCTACCCACACCCAAGAATAGAATCGAAAGAACTCCATCGTCCCTGTCGCCCTCAGTTGGATCTTACCTACCAGCAGTCGTTCCGATTGCCAACATTTCTTCTGTCTTCGCCAAGTGAATCTCTACGAACTCTCGAGCCCGGACGATGGACAATTCAATTTGCTCCGCAGTCGGCTCTTGCCCAGCGTATTTGACCATGTCAGCCGCTTCGAGGAAATCTTGCAGTCGGATGGACTGTTCGACACCGAACAACTGACGAGATCGCATCGCTCGCAGGAACTCTTCCGTCGTTTGCTCTGGGGCTCGTACGCCTGTTGTGCCTTCAATGTAATGCCGCACAATACCGGTCAGTCGCAGATAAAACTCTTGAACTAAACCTCGCGCTGGAAGATTCTCTGCTAACAGTTGCGCCAACGCCGCTCGAGCAATCTCAGCAGGTGAAAGCGCTACGGGCTCGACGATCACGCCCGCTTGTCGGCGCCTTCGCCACAGAAACCATCCAATCAGTGCCGCAATAGGAAACGCTAATAAAGCCCACAACCAGGTAATGTTCTCTTCCAACGGTCGCGGCGGGAACATCGGCTCAAGCGCGGCAAGACTCGGGACAGCATCGCCCAATTCCGAAGTGACGTTGATCTCAATCGGTTCGGATTCAATGATTGTCGGCGAGTTGAAATTCTCTGAGCCAGCTCGTTTGTCCATGAACTCGATCGCGATTGCGCGAATCAAGTGTTTCCCAGTTTGGGTAGGCTCAAGTTGATAGCGGAATCGGCGAGATTGCAGTGACTTAGTTGTGGTGGATGAGGCAGAGGCAGCGGTCGCACCTGGCGGGAGCGAGGCACTAGGACTGGTCGCACCTGGCAGGTGCGACCCACTAGATCCGGCACTGTAATCGCGGATGAGGAAATCACCGACCGCTTGTCCGAATTCGGGTGGCTTTACTTCGACACCTTCCGCGAATTGGACTTCAATCTCCATCGAGACTAGGTCCGATAGCCTTGGTGCGCTTGGCCAGATATGGACCGCAAGCTTGACTGGGCCTTTCTCTGTAATGCGTTCCAATGCGTCTGCTGGAACGGCTGATTGCTTCGCCGTGGGGAGGGCTGGGCTACAACCCACCCAAAGCAGCATGGCAATGAACGCGAACACACAAACTGACGCGCGAGCGCGGGACGACTCTGGTAATCGAACAAGCGACGGTATCATCGTTGTCGCTCCCGCATGCGAAAGAACTTCTGCAAACTCTTCGAATACGATTCGTCCGTTCGAATGTCCAACCGATCGACGCTCGCTTTGCGAAACCAACTGGTGAGTTTTCGTTCTCGATCATCCGAGGCTTTTGCGAACAACGCTCGCACTTGAGGATGGCGTGTATCGAGTTCAAGCAACTCGTCCGTCTCAGCATCGCGCAACGTAATGAAACCGACATCGGGCAGTGTCTTTTCGCGAGGGTCCGATAGCGTCACGGCAATGCAATCATGCCGTTGATTGGCAATCGCCAAAGCTTGCGAGCAATCGGGGCCAAGAAAATCGCTCATGACAAACACAACGCATCTTCGCCGCTGCACATGGCCAAGGAACTCGAGCGCCTTGGCGATATCAGTGGGAGCCTTTATCGGCTCGGTGGACAGCAATTCGCGAATCAAGCGAAGGACATTGCCGCGTCCCTTACGCGGTGGAATGTACTTCACTACGTCATCCGCAAAGAACAGCAAACCCACTTTGTCATTGTTCTTCAATGCCGTGAACATCAACACGGCAGCCACCTCGACAGCCGTTTCGGTTTTGCTCAATCGCTGCGATCCGAATGCGCCCGAAGCGGAGATGTCGACCGCGAGCAACACGGTCAGCTCACGTTCCTCACAAAAGGTCTTGACGTAGGGAGTGCCTGCTCTGGCGGTCACGTTCCAATCGATACTGCGAATCTCGTCGCCAGGAACGTATTCACGAACAGCGTCGAATTCCATCCCACGCCCTTTGAACGCGCTGAGGTATTCGCCGGCAAGTAGATCGTTGACCTGCCGACGGGCTACGATCTGAATGCGTCGAACTTCTTTCAGTACTGATTCGAGGTTGTGTGTTGGCATAGTGGCATTCGAGCCTGGCCAAAAAGAGTTGAATCAACCGGCAAGCAAATAGCCAGCCCCTTTTCGGAGTGGCGCTTAGGGAACAGGTACGGACTCCAGCACCTTGCTGATGATATGAGCGGTTGTCATTTCCTCCGCTTCCGCCTCATAAGTAATTAGTATCCGATGTCGCAAGATATCCGGAGCCACATCTTTGATGTCTTGCGGAGTGACGTAGCCGCGGCCCGCCATGAATGCGCTCGCTCTAGCCGCCAAGCATAGATTGATCGACGCTCGCGGAGAGGCCCCAAATTCAATCAACGGTTTGAGTGCCGCCAAACGATACTCCTCGGGTCGTCGCGTTGCAGCCACAACGTCAAGTGCATAGTCCTTGACCTTGTCGTCCATGTAGATCATGCCGCAGGTTTGCTTCATCTCAACCAGCTCCGACGGCTCTAACACAGGTTGCACTTCACGCCGGATATCGTCCAAAACCGCATCAACAACTTTACGTTCATCTGCTTTGCTTGGGTAATCGACCACGATCTTCAGCATGAAGCGATCGACCTGCGCTTCCGGCAGTGGATAGGTACCCTCTTGCTCGATCGGATTCTGCGTTGCCAAGACCAAGAAGGGCTCGTCGAGCGTATAGGACTCGTCGCCAATCGTAACTTGATGCTCTTGCATCGCCTCAAGCAAAGCCGATTGAACTTTCGAAGGAGCCCGATTGATTTCATCCGCTAGGATCAAGTTCGCAAAAATCGGACCTTTACGCGTACCAAACGAACCCTCGCGAGGGTTGTAGATCATCGTACCAATCAGGTCGGCAGGTAATAAGTCAGGCGTAAACTGAATCCGATTGAACTTGCATTTGATCGCGCTCGCCAGCGCCTTGATCGCTGTTGTTTTTGCCAGTCCTGGAAGGCCTTCCAGCAGCACATGCCCACCGGTCAACATCGCAATCAAGAGCCTCGAAAGCATCACGTCTTGGCCCACAAGCACCTTGCGCACCTCGTTCGTAACGCGTTCAAGTTTTTCCGAGTGCTTTAGGACTTGCTCCTTAATTCGCTGGATATCCACACTCATGGGTACACAGTGCCTCGCCCGAGTTTAATCACAGAGTTTTTATCGATCGCAAAACGGAAACATAAATTATTTATGCAAGAATCGCTCGATTTGGCAAGTCACCAAAACGGGTTGTGTTTGCGTAAGCGGCGGGCAAAAAAAAGTACCAGCGGACTGGAAAATCCACTGGCACTGCTTGAGAACCTGTTGCTCGGTAGGCGAGTGACATTGGGGGTGCGCACTTCGAAAAACTGGCGGCGTCGCTTAGAACTCTGGCAGCGCGTCGGCTCTGGAAGAAATCGCCGAAATCGGCGTCCGATTGAATTTGACTTTTCCGATTTATCGTTTTTCATTACCCATAGGTCGTACTTCCACGTAGCGGAATGCGTCAAGCATTTCGAGTCCGTTGCGGAATGCTTGAAGGGTTAGCGGCGGTTACCAGAGCAAAAACCGGGGCTAACGCCCATCGGTTAATCCCGCAGATTTACTGATTTACTCTGCGGATCGTTCGGTTTCTCACTAATCTTGAGACGCGGTGACGAATGGCGACGAGGGCTGAGGCTATTAGCAGCCTACGCTTCGCCGAGTCGCAACATCCCGGCCGGCTCGTCCTCGAAAACCTTGACGGTTTCCGCTACCTAATAATCGACAAGCCCTCAAGCATTTCGAGTAGCCACCGTCGCCAGACGGTGGACACGATGCGGCGAAACTAACCACCGCTTGGCAGCGGCGGCTACCAGGGCCCCGAAAGCCTTGACGGCTTCCGCTACCAAATAATCGACAAGCCGCTGACGACAAAGAAACGCCGGCTAGCTCGCATCGGCGTTTTGAACCGCCCACATCAGTTCCGTAAGGGCGGCTTGGGGGTCACCGAGCGACTGAAGAAGCTCGTCGGACAATCGCTTGACTCCTCCGCTGGCATTCAGCGTCGGCGACAGCGCAACAATATGCTCAACCTTTTGCTCCCAAGTCAACTTCTCCGAGGCGGCTAATCCAGCCACAAAGGATTGTTGGTCTTGTGACAAGCGACCACGATGAATGGCATAACCAGGCGATGGCATGACCACATCACTCTTGACCGGTGTCTTCGGCTTGGCTTTGGGGTCGAGGCTAGGTTGAGCCAGTACATTGGTTCCACTATCCGTATTGGCTTGATTCCACTTGATGGCAGCCGCCAAGGAATTCTCAAGCCCACCTTTGACCGCTTGTTGACCTAATGAAGTGCGGGCTGCGAAGACCATCTCGGTAAGATGCCAATTCTCGATTTCATTTTCAGAGGCTTGTAGCCAACGGCTCTTGTCCACTGCAATTGAATTGCGAGCGAAAGCATCCGAGCGCACAACCCAACCCACCAGTTGCTGAAGGTTGCGTCCATGAGCGCGGAATTGTTGAGCCAACAACTGCTGCAATTCCATTCGCTCGGTCAAACCGACATCATCAACCAGGGCATTTGTCGCAACCAATGGTCGCCCCAAGGCTCGCTGCCAGACGCGGTTCACGATCGCTTGATCCGATTGGCTGGAGTCGCCGATCCAGTTCGCAAGTGCCGCGCGAGGTGTCTTGGCACCAATACTCTGCCAAGGTTGACCATCGGGCAATACGAATTTAGCGGCCACTAATGTGCCATCGGGTCGATCAAAAAACAAGCTCGGTTTCTCCGTGTCCGCAAAAACCGTAGCCTGCTCATCAACCACTGTTCGGACTTTTGTCTTCTCATCACTCCGCACATCTAAGCCCATCAGCATCGCGACCATGGACCAATACTGTTCTTGGGACGCTGCGAGGCCGTTTTGGCCTTTGGGTTCATGGCAACGAACGCACGCCAGTGACGAATCCATAAACGCGCCGCTTAGGTGTGCTGCCAAGCGATGGTTGCCTTCGCCGGCGAATGCAGCAATCAATAGATCGTCTGACACAACTTTCGAGACAACTTCATTCCAAGGCTTATCGCCAGCGATTCCACCAGCAACGAATTGCTCAAGTTGCGCAACCGCAGGACTATTCAAGGGAACATTACCACCACCCAGCCAAGCGACGACGATGTCCTTGGCCCAGAGCCGCGCGAAGGCCTGTGAATCGATAGCCTCAGCGATTACTTGCGAGATCCGTTGGTCGCGGCGTTCACTCTTCAATTCGGCCAGTTCTGCGGCAACTGTCGACGCTAGATCTTGTCCGGTCAACGTCTTCGAAAGCAACTGGGCAAGTTGATTGGCGTCAAGCTTCGCTTCGGGCGTAACCTTCAACCGCTGCCACAAGGTGTTGAGCTGCGTATCGATCAACTCCGTAATCTGTTGGTCGCTCAATCGATTGGTAGAAGCAACGGAGTCCAGCTTCGGCTCCTTCTCAGCCGACAGAAGTGGTTCATTCGATGCGAAGGGAACGTTCTCGGTTCCCAGTTTCTCGCCGTTGAAGGTGTTGGCCGGTTTCTTGGGCGCCTTGGAATCGTTGTCTGCAACTTGAGGTGGGGCCGGTTTCGGCTCGATCGTTGGCGATTGCAAGTTTGCAACGTTGTCTTTGTTCGGCATGAAGATCGTTCGCCATTGAACGGCGCAGGCAATCAGCATTCCGCTGGCTGCAACGACCAACAGGACTTGCCAAGCGTAAGATACGCGCGGCTTGGCAGGCGCAGGCATCGGCTTGGGTAGTGGCTTCGGCATGGAAGCTACTGGCGGTGGAATCAGTTCGCCGGTTGCTTCCGTCTTTTCAGGTAGAGGAACTTGTCCTGCACACTCTTGTTGCCAAGCAGCGGTGATACTTGCAAGCAGATCTGGTGGACGGCGGCCGGTGACCGCTTCCTCCAGAAATGAATCAAGTATCTTGTCAGACCAATCGGTACTCATCGCAGTTTTATTTCTGTTCGCTTTATTTAATCTTTTTCTCAACGCATTCGCGCAGTTGAGTCTTGGCTCGTTGCATCAAATTCTTGGCGCCGTGTTCGCTGATCCCTAATGTTTCAGCGATTGACTGGCGGCTGGAGTCCTCAGCAAAACGGAGGCGCAGCGCCAATTTGGCTCGTTCTGTTAAATTTTCGAAGCACACGGAGAGGGCTTCAATACAGCGCTCCCCAGCATCAAACCCCGCCCAGCGCATCCAGCTAGATTCGAGATCTTCGGCGTGCTCGGTCACGGTCATTCTTCCATCGCGACGGCGGCGGGAGATGAAAAAATTATGAGCCACGCGGCGTAGATAGGCGGCTGTTGCCCGTTCGTTGTATTGCACGAATGGACGCCGCATGACTTCCAGGAAGGTGTCCTGCGTCAGGTCATCCGCCAGTGACGCGTCACATCCCAGGGCACGAAGGTACCGCCACACTCCAGCTTGATGGAGCGTTACCAGGGATACCAAGTCAAGCTTGGCGTCGCCACCCTCGACGGATGTTTCTGTGCTCGCTGTTGCCACTCTTTAATCCGTGGCGGACGCTGCCTGCGCCCGCGCAAACATTCCCGCGCGATAGTCCGTGGCGGATGTCCCACTGGGTTCGCCACGGGTTTGCATAGAGCCTACCCACCCACATGTTTGAAGCTTACGCCACTGAAAACTCGTTCGCAAGCAGGAGACACCCGCGATCCGCGAGCTCGAAATGCTCGACGCTAAGCAAACAGTTCGCGAATAACCTTGCCACCGTTAGCAATTTTCATCGGTCGGCCATTCTTGCTTTGATAGGTCGTTTCCAGCGAAATTCCCAAGGATTTGCAGACGGTGGCCATCAAATCCTCAGCCGAGTAAGGCTCGGTCTCAACTGCGGTGCCGTCCTCGTTGGTGGCACCGACGGCGATGCCGCCCTTCATTCCGCCGCCACCGACAACGACGCTCCAAGAACGGGCCCAGTGATCGCGGCCGGCGTTAGCATTGATTTGCGGGGTTCGTCCGAATTCACCCATCCAAATGATCGCCGTATCCTTGAGCAAATCTCGTTGCTCGAGGTCTTCGACAAGAGCGCTCATCGCTTTGTCCATAACCGGCAGACGTTGATTCTGCAGGATGTTGTGAATGCCTGCGTGATTGTCCCAACCACCAAGGTCGACTTCAATGAAAGGCACGCCAGTTTCCACAAGACGTCGCGCCATCAAACAACCACGACCAAACGCGTCGTTGCCGTAACGCTCGCGAACGGATTCAGGTTCTTTTTCGACTCGGAACGCTTCCATCTGTTGGCTGGTCATCAGGTCAAAGGTCTTCTTCAGAACTTTGCGATGATCTTCGCTAACCGGTCCACGATTCTGTGCGATAAAGCTTTGTTCGATCATATCGAGGGCGGCCATTCGCTGAATCAAGCGATTGTCTTTGAGATCCATATCCAAGTTGCGGATACGTCCATCACTGGTGACGGAGAACGGAGCCCATGACATTCCCAGGAACCCAGGTCCTTCGCTCGCGCCGCCAATCGAAATGAATGGAGGAATCTCCAAGTCCTTGCGATCAGCCATGATCTCGTGAGCTAGCACCGAACCGTAGCTGGGATGTTCAATGTTGGGATTGGGCACAAATCCAGTGTGCATGTAGTATCGACCGCGATCGTGGTCAGCCTCGCGTGTGCTCATCGAGCGCACGATCGACAGGTTGTGCATTTGCTTGGCAACCATCGGCAGGTGTTCACAGATTTGCAGATCGCCCGTAGTGCTGATAGGCTTGAACGGACCACCGGTCGCTGCACCTGGCTTGAGATCCCACAAGTCAATCGTGGCTGGACCACCACCCATCCACAGCAGAATCGCTGACTTGTGATTCTTCTTCAAATCCGCTGCATGCAGACGAAGGGAGTTGCCCATAGCGAGCGAAGTGCCGATCATCGCACTCGCACCGGCAGCATGTTGCATGAAGTGCCGACGAGTCATTCCGGCAGGAGTCGAATTTCGTGTCCACAGCATGTTGATGCTCCCTTAAGTTGCGCTACCAGCGAAAAGTTTTTTGTTGATAAGGATACGGTTGATAAGTCGAACTACTTCAATAGTCGCTGATTACTGAACCATGATGAACTCATTACTGTTCAGCACTGCCCACCAAAGATCTTGCAGAGCTTCATCGACTTTGCCTTTACGAGCGGAAACCAATTGTGTCGCGATCTTGAGCTCTTCAGGTCTCGGCTTCCTCGCGACCCCAGCCGCAAAGATCACTCCGACTTTCTCAGCCAGCCCCGAGTTCGACTTGGCCAAATTACCCAACCAAGAACCGGAGTCAGTTGCAGTCGCACGTTTCACCAAGTCGCCATTAAACATCATCAAGGCTTGAGGTATCGAGCCATTGAAGGTTGTGGCTTCATCACCTTCGTCTGTTCCAAAGGCGACCACAAACTGCCCTAGCCACTTGTCACGTTCGACTTGCTGTTGCTCCAACGAGCCGCGAGCTTGTCCACCCACATTCACTAGCGATTGATACAGCTGTTCTGCACTCATCTGTCGCAAATAAAAATGGCTAAATTGTGGCGGGTTACCGGATGTAGGATCGTCGGCTTCGTTGCCTGGCTGAATCTTGCTCGACAGTTGATAAGGCTTGGATAGCGCAATCCACTTCATCAACTCTTTCAAGTCATAGCTCGAGTTGCGAAACTCCTTGCTGAGCTCCTCTAACAGAACTGGGTGCGAGAGAGCCGTATGTGGTCCCAAATCGTCCATCGGCTTGCTGAACGCGTAACCGAGGAAATGCCCCCACATGCGATTGACAATCATCTTGTCCAAGTACTCGCTATTGACGACAAACTTCCCGAGTTCGGTGCGACGATTGACTTCGGTCACGTAGCCACTACGAGCGATCTTGGAACCGTCAACAAAAACGGGGTAAGCCACTTTGGTCAGGCCGTTGCGTTCCTGGTAATAGATCTCTGCTTCGGATGGCTTGCCGCCTGCGCCTTCAAAATCTTGATCCACCAGCTCTGCAAAGTCGACATCGCGTGTGCCCGGCACAAATCGCCTCAGAGCCCGAGACTGACGGAAGAAGGCATTGAATTCCCAAAACGTTTGCTGCTTCCAATCGTTGAACGGATGATTGTGACACTGCGTACATTGAACTTGCAAACCAAGGAAGATCCGCGAGGTGGCCGAAGTCGCTTGAACTCCGTCCTCTTCGTTGACCTTGTCGATCAAGAAGTTCGTTGCGCCGTTAAAGCCACTGGTGCCTGGTTTGGTTGTACCGGTCGCCGTGACCAATTCGTAAACCATCTGGTCGTAGGGTTTGTTCTTCGCAAAGCAGTCACGCAAGTATTTAGCCATGCCTTCGCGGCTAATGAACGAATTTCGATCGTTCCCGCCGCTGCGTCCGATCAGGATATTGCTCCAAATCGACGCCCAGTGGTTAGCAAACTCTTCGGTGTATCGACCGTCTTCAAGAAGGGTTTTGACCAGTTTTTCGCGCTTGCTCGCATCTTTGCTACGCATAAACTCCGAAAGCTCTTCCAGCGTCGGAATGCGTCCGATTAAATCTAGATACACCCGCCGAGCCCACTTGCTGTCGTCTTCGACAGGGGACGGCGTTAGCCCATTATCCTTCCACTGCTGCTCAATCGCCTTGTTGATCAACTTCACTTGGGCAATGTCAGGCTCGGGATTCGCCGCCAAAGCGCCACCCAAGAACGCCCCATTGGACATCCCTACAGCAAACGCTAGCACGACCCAACCAACTGATACTCGAGATCGGTGAACCACCGCTATCCCCTTTTGAGCAATCGACTTGCAACAATTCCGATTTGAGGCCAAATCCACCCCAAATTTAAGTAAAACTCTTCTGTTCCACGACTAAAGAGCGACCCGATCACCTCTAGTGTACTCAGATTTTGGGGCGAAGATCATAGCAGTTCCACGGGATTTGAGCCGCTGCGTGGAGCTCTTCCCGGTGCACTGGCCCTGCACTGGCCCTGCACTGGCCTGAACGGCTTTTTCTTAGGTCGCAGCGAGTTTTACTAAAGTGCAATCGCAAACCCAAGCCTGGCCGGAGGGGAAGGTCCTACTTCTCTATTTATCAGCGTATATACTGTTCAAGCTTGGGCTTTCCCTCGGAAAAACTCGCTGGTAATACCTCAAAGTTGTCCAGCCACGAACCTTACGGTTTTTCAGTCGTAGAGATTTCGTTCCTCCTTCGATTCGCAAAAAGTCGACACATGACCATTCAACGCAATCCAACTCGCTCGGTGCGGATCGGCTCTATTCACGTCGGTTCGGGCCATCCTATCGCAGTCCAAAGCATGACCGCGACCCACACGCAAGATATTGATGCCACCGTGGCCCAAGTGAACGCCCTGCACGCGGCAGGTGCCGATGTTGTCCGCATCGCCGTAGACAGCGACAAAGACGCCGCCGCCCTGGCGGCAATTCGCCGCCAAACCCAGGCAAATCTGTCGGTAGACCTGCAAGAGAACTACCGCCTGGCCGAAAAAGTTGCCCCGCACGTCGACAAAATCCGCTACAACCCAGGCCACCTTTATCATCACGAACGGACTCTCTCTTGGCAAGAAAAAGTTAAGTACATCGCCAAGATCGCCGTCGACAACGACTGTGCATTGCGTGTTGGCGTTAACTGCGGCAGCGTCGACCCAGACAAGAAAGCCAAGTACGACGCCAAAGATGATATCAGCCCAATCATCGAAAGCGGTCTTGAACACTGCGAGTATCTCGAACAACTGAACTTCACTCGCTTCGTGGTCTCAATGAAAGACAGCGATCCAGCCAAGGTCGTTAAGATCAACCAAATGTTCGCTCAGCGACGTCCCGACGTCCCCTTGCACTTGGGTGTTACCGAAGCAGGTTTGCCACCCGATGGAATTATCAAAACACGCATCGCCTTCGAACAACTCATCGGTCGCGGAATCGGTGACACCATTCGTGTCTCCCTAACGGTCCCGAACTCGCGCAAGCCGGAAGAGATCGCCGCCGGTCGTGAAATCATCAGCGATATTCAAGCCGGTCGCCTGCGGAGCGTCGTCGCTCTCGACCCCACCGCCTTGAACATCATCTCGTGCCCGAGCTGCTCGCGCGTTGAGAACGAAGCCTTCGTCGAACTGGCGCAGCAAGTCAAAGAAATGACCACCTACGCCAAGAACTACGCCATCACCATCGCGGTGATGGGCTGCCGCGTGAATGGACCAGGCGAAACCGATGATGCGGATTTGGGACTGTGGTGTGGACCAACTCGAGTCAATCTGAAACGCTCCGGCGAAGCTCTCGGTGCATTTACCTACGACGAAATCCTCGGCAAGCTCAAGCACGAACTCGATCAGCTGATTGCCAACCGATCCGCTGCAAAATGATTATTGGGTAGCGGAAGCCGTCAAGGCTAGGGCTTTCAATATGACCGCAGACTTCCTATTCTACTAATTCAATGGAGTTTGTCATGAACATGTAGCCCTTTGCTAGC